>JAFUFH010000038.1 GCA_017470005.1 Bacilli bacterium
AACATGCTGATGGCGAAGGCATTCGGGTTCTCGCTGACCAAGCAGATGATAAGGATGGACAGGCTCAGGGATTACGAGCTCTGCAAGGACAAGAAATACGCGGAATAGAAAAAACCGGACTGATTTTTACTACAAAAATTTTATGTGAAAATCAAAAAGTCCGGTTTTTATCGAGTTTTTCCAAAACGAACTGTAAAACCAATGTTTATTCTAACAAATGTAAGCGCTTATTTCAACTGATTTAAGGCAATATTTCTTATTTTTATCTAAGGCCGAATTAACAATAGAGAATGGAATAGAGAAGGTCAATGCATTCTTTATTGGATAAGAAGGGAGCAAGGATAAAGAGAACCTCTTTTTAGAGGAGTTAATGCTTCAATCATTCTCTTCTTCTTTGTTGAAGTTCATGCTTTCATCTCTCTGAAGGGGTCGGTGTTCTCGGATAGCTTTTTCGTTAGCTTCCTCTTCGATATTGGAATCTTTGATGAATTGATCTAAGGCTTTGCATTTCTCTTCATAATCGTCCAAATAGGAGTGTTCTTTACCATCTTGTTTATAGCCTAAAACCATATCGAGATTGACATTGCCACCCGCTTTAAAGATATTCTTTTCGACCATAGGAGAATAATTCTTCATCAGATATTGAATCAATCTCTTGGTGTTAAGTCTTTGAGAATCGCTTTCTTTCTCTTGCGTAGCAATATTTTCGGTGAAGCGACAAGCACAACGGATGAAGGAAAGATGATTGTAATCTCTGAAATCTAAAATATCTTGTTCGCGAACCAAATACAAAGGGCGGATGACTTCCATTCCAGAATAATGGTCAGAGTGAAGTTTCGGGAGCATAGTTTGGAAAGAACCCGCATTGAGCATATTCATCAAGGTGGTTTCGATGACATCGTCATAGTGATGTCCTAAAGCGATCTTATTGCATCCCATCTCTTTGGCGATGCGGTACAGTGCGCCTCTTCTCATCTTAGCGCAGAGATAACAGGGCTTTCTATCGGTGTTGTTAGCAATTTCAAAAATGTCGGTTTCTACGATTGTGGCTGGGATTTGAAGTAGGGCTAAGTTATCTTTGATCTGTTGAAAGTGATGTTCACTATATCCAGGATTCATGACAACATAAGAAACTTTGAAAGGAAAATCGGAATATTTTTCTAAGTGACGGAATAATAATCCTAACAACATTGAGTCTTTTCCACCGGAAATACAGACACAAATATGGTCTCCTTCTTGCAAAAGATCATATACTTTTAATGCTTTTGTAAATTTTCTCCAAATTCGGTATTTGTAAGTGGTGATCAGGGATCTTTCAATGAGTTCTTGACGGGAAAGATCATTCAATTTTTCTTTTCGGGACATAACTGGAAAATATTGTATCACAATTGAGAAACTTGCCTTAAGAAAAGGATTAAAAACATTTCAAAATGAAAGAAATCATTTTCCTTTAATTCTATGAATTAATGTGTTATTATTACTTGCTTTTTGGAGGTAACCTATATGTCTAACGAAATCAGTGAAAGTCAAATCAAAAAATATCAAGAGGATTTTAACCAAGTTTCTGCTTATAAAGTTGCGGAAAGAGCAGCGACGAAAAATGGTATTAATAACGTCTCTATCAACGAAGAATTACTTCGCAAGATGAGAAATACATTCAATGTGGAAATCGATGCGGGAGATGTCTGCAATCAAAAACAGAGCGGCAGATGTTGGATGTTTGCTGGCTTGAATGTCTTACGCACCATCCTCATCGAAAAATTCCATGTGAAGAATATGGAATTGAGCCAAGCTTATCTTCAATTTTATGACAAATTAGAAAAAGCAAATTTCTTCTTCAACCGCGTCATTGAACTTGCTAATGAAGAACCGAATTCTCGTTTGAACACCTTCCTTTTAGATAACGCCTTAGGCGATGGTGGACACTTTGCAATGTTTACTAACCTCGTCAAGAAATACGGTGTTGTGCCCTCTTCTGAGATGCCCGATTCTTCCATCTCTGAAAACACTAAAGAACTCAATTCCACTTTGACCGAATACTGTGCTCAAGGCATGTTATATTTAAGAGAAGCTATTCAAAAGCATGCAACTAAGGAAAGACTTGCCTTCATCAAAGATACCTTCATGAACAATATCTATCGTATTCTCACTATTTCTTTAGGTGTTCCTCCGACTTCTTTCACTTATGAATACAAAGATAAAGACAATCAATATCACATCATTTCTAACATCACCCCTAAAGCGTTCTATGATGAATATATCGGTCAAGATTTGAATGATTATGTCTGCCTCTCTGACGCTCCTATCCAAGGTATGAAACCTTTTGTGAAATATACTTCTCGTTATGTCAATAATGTGGAAGGAGGTGATTCGGTCTATTTCTTCAATGTTCCTCTCGATTCATTAAAAGGAGCGGCTATCGCTTCGTTAAAGGACAATAGACCCATTTGGTTTGCCGCCGATGTGCATTATCAAGCCTTGAGAAAAGAAGGCATCTTAGCGGATGGCATCATTCGTTCTGACGCTCTCTTCAACATCAACTTCGATATGAACAAAGAAGCAAGACTGACCTATCGTGCATCTTTTTGCAATCACGCCATGACTTTTACCGGTGTGAATTTGAAAGAAGATGGTACTCCTAACCGTTGGAAAGTAGAAAATTCCTGGGGCAAAGAAAACGGAAAAGATGGCTTCTATGTCATGTCGGATCGTTGGTTTAATGAATACGTCTATCAGATCTTCGTGAATCGTAAATATGTACCTGCTGAGATTTTGGAAAAATTAGATAAGGCCGAAGTGGTGGAAGAGGAACCCTTCAACACCCTTTATGTCCAACAAGATTAAGGAAATATATCATGAAAGAAACTATTACTGCACAAGATTTATTGGCTTTTGAAGCAGATTATGACGCAAGAAATTTAAGAGCGGTGGAAAATGCCGTTTGCAATGTCGGTTTAAGAGAAGCTAGTGTCAATAACGATGCTCTTCGCACCCTCACTCATGAATTCTCTATCGATATCCCCGCTGGTGAGATTACCAATCAAAAACAGAGTGGCAGATGCTGGATGTTTGCTGCCACTAATGTCTTCCGTCTTCAGGTTATGAAGAATCTCCATATCAAAAATATGGAACTTTCTCAAAACTATCCTTTATTCTTTGACAAATTGGAAAAAGCCAATTATTTCTTAGAAAGCATTTTGGAAACATTAGAAGAAGATACTTCTTCTCGTCTCATCGCCCATCTTTTAAAAGATCCGATGGGAGATGGCGGACAATGGGATATGTTTGTCAATTTGGTGGAGAAATATGGTGTCTGCCCCAAGCAGTGCATGCCGGAAACTTTCACTTCTTCTCGCACTAGAGATATGGATAATTATCTCACCTTGAAGCTTCGTGAATTTGCTTGCACTCTCCGCAAAGGTCACGAAAAAGGAAAGGATGTCGCTTCTTTAAGAAAATTGAAGAAAGACATGATGGCTACCATCTATCGTATCTTAGTCTTATGTTTAGGTAAGCCTCCGGTGGAATTCAATTACGAATACAAAGACAATGAAAACCAATATCATTGCATTCACTCCACTCCCAAACAGTTCTTCGATGATTATGTGCAGATGAATCTTCGCGATTATGTCTCTATCATCAACGCTCCTACCAAAGATAAACCGTTCCATCGTTCTTTCACTGTCAAATTCTTAGGTAACGTGGAAGGCGGCAATATCGTCCGTTATCTCAACCTTCCTATCAAAGAATTGAAGAAGTTGACTCTTGCGCAACTCAAAGATAATGAGGTGGTCTGGTTTGGTAGCGATGTCGGCCAGTTCTCTACTAGAACTACTGGTTTCCTCTCTCAAAGGGCTTATGACTTTGAAAACACACTTCAAACCACTTTCCCTATGACGAAGGCGGAAAGATTGGAATATGGTGAATCCTTGATGACTCATGCCATGGTTTTAACCGGTGTCAATCTTGTCAAGAATAAACCCACAAAATGGAAAGTAGAAAACTCTTGGGGTAGCGATACAGGAGATAAAGGATTCTATCTTGCTGACGATGCTTGGTTTGATGAATTTGTCTATCAAGTTGTCATCAATAAGAAATATCTCTCTCAAGAGCAATTGGAAGCTTATGAAAGCGATCCGTTTGAACTTGAACCTTGGGATCCGATGGGATCTTTAGCTTAAAATTAATGGTTGCTCCGGCAACCATTTTTTGTTTTCAAAATCAATTTGCAAAGAAAAACTACGGATTGCTCCGTAGTTTTCCATATTCAAGGAGTTAACCTTCAATCAAAGTTTGCGTGTGAATTGAACTGTTTCTACCCAATGTGGAGTTTTGTTTTCGTGAGTGAGGTTAATGATATCTTGTTCGGCATCATAGGTGAAAGAGATGCTGTATTTATCACCTTCATAAGTATAAGTTCCATTATTTTCTGTGAAGGTAACGGATAAGCCACGATAAGAACCCGTGAGATCGTTATTGATTACTAGCGTAACGTCTTCGGAACCGGTAACTTCACCTCCTTCGTCATAAGCTGGCATAATGGTAGTCCAGTTACCGGCGAAGGGAAGCTCCTCCTCCACGGGAGTGAAGGTAGGTTCAACGATGAGATATTTGGTACTGGAATTCTGAGGAGCATAGGCCCAGAAATCAACGTTGATCTTGATCTTCTTTCCTTCTTCGGTTTCAACAATCTTCTCCGCAACGACATTTGCATGTTGGCCATCGAAGGGAGTTGTGATGGTGTAACCGGCAGCAGTCAATCTGGCCTCATAGCTAGAGAAGATGTCCCCATAGAGAGCAAGAACAGGATACTGGAACTGAATGATGTCGCTGGATTCAGGATCGGCTTCATCCTTTGCTGCGGCATACAGACCAGCATAGTTGTAATATCCGCCGATGGTGGGGACTTCAAGCAGGAGATCTTCCGAACCGGCGATTTCAACAGCTACATCGTAGTAGTCCATTCCGTAGCAGAGATCATACCAAGTGAGATCATTACCATTACCGACGACTTCCGCAGGTCTTTCTGTTTTCTGGATGTCGTAATACATCAATTCATAGACAGAGTTGCCATAATAGGCATCAAGGACAATTCCTTCTTCTTGGATCTGGATTTCGAGTCTGTCGATGTCCATGGTGGAGCCATAGGTCAGATAGCCCATATCAAAGTCGGTGGTCATTCCAGGAACCAGGGCAGAAACAGTGTCATAGTCAAAGACATAGCTTTCTGTGGTTTCATCATAAGTGAAGAATTTGGAGGAGATATTAAAGTCAAGGATTTCTTTGGTCACCTTTGTGGTGGGATATTCATCATAATAGAAGTTGTCGCCGACCATGGTGTATTCCTGCTGAAGTAAGAGACCGCTCTGGGTTTGACCAATCTGGAAGCACTTGGGGTTTTTGGCGAGGTTATAATCTTCATCCATCACATAAGAGAGGACAAGACCATTGACAGAATATTCCTCAAGCATTTCTTCAGTGACAGGTTCGGCTTCAGGATCTTCAGGATTGAAGGTGAGCTTGGCACCGGTAACGCTGTAATTGGCACCGGCAAGAGCGGCAAAGGCATTGTCGAGGTCAGCGATAGAATCTCCCTCGATGGGTTTGACTTCCTCGACTTCGACATCTGCGCCATAAGCGACAACATCATAGACGAATTTCTGCCAAGTATCACCATAGAAACCAGTTTCATCGGGTTGATAACTATAAGCATCGATAGAAACAATATGATAACCATCGGTGACGAAGGTTAAGGTGTTCAAAGGATAATTGCCAACAGAACCATAAAGGAAGTCAACAACCTTGGAAGTAATACCATCATAGTATTCTTTTAATTCATCATCACCTTCGGCTAAGGCATCAAAGTCAGCAGTGAAAGCATATAAGCCTTCTCCTTCACCTTCTCCAAAGTAATCTTCATCGGCAACGAAGTCAGAAGCAGAGATACCATCAAAGATAGCGCTGAATCCCGTGTCAGCCCAAGCATAGTAAGAGCCATCAGAGAAGGAGAAAGGATGTTGTTCATGAACTTTGTTATCTAAACCTAAGGTGACAACAGCAGTCTTGTCTTCATAGGTGACTTCTTCTTCAGTTTCAGGATCTATCTCGGTGAAAGGCTGAGCTTTCTGGAAGTACATAGAAGTGAAGTGTTCAGGATCTTTAAATCCGGTGGTTTCACCAGTCTCCTCATCGACAATTTCTTCTAAGTCAGCATAGGTAGAATAATAGTATTCGTTATTACCAGCGAGTTCATAAAGTTCGTACCAGCCCATTTCATAATCGACGAAATAGGTTTGAACGATACCTTGGAGAGCTAAGCCACCTTTGAGTTCGGCAACCATTTCCTTGGTGAGAGTGTCAGAAGGATTAGCAGTGGTTTCTTCAGGGGTAGTCTCTTCAGGGGTAGTCTGCTCTGGAGTGGTTTGATCTGTAGTAGCACCAGTGTCAGTTGTTGCTGTATCAGCAGTAGTAGCAGGAGTAGTAGCAGTATTTGTCGTAGCTTCACCACCGCAAGAAGCGAGTAAGGCTAAGGCAAATAAAGAGGTTAATAATCTAGTCTTTTTCATAAGAATAAGGACTCCTTTCGAATATGGAAATAAATATAAGGCATGTATTCATTAACTTTCAATATTTTTTTAAATCCATTTTTAAAATAAACTTGAAAAAATTACTGTTTTTTTAGCAAAATAGTACAATTTTCTATAAAAAAATGAACCTTTGCAAAATTTGAAACCCCTTACAAAAGGACTAGAGTTTACATTAGGAGTTAATTTGTAACCTTAAAAAAACCTTGAAATATAATTAAATTCTTTTAAATATAAGAAAAACTACGGATTGCTCCGTAGTTTTCCATATTCAAGGAGTTAACCTTCAAACAAGAGAATCAGTTATTACTCAACGTCGTTAACACTAATAACAGGGTTGATGATGAAGTAATAATTCTTCTGTGAATCTTGAGCGACGAAGAAAGCAACTTGTAAATTGTAACTTGTACCTTCAATCTCCACGGCTAAGTTACCGATAACTCGCCAAGGATCATCCTCATTTGTAGGATCATATCCATCAATAATGGTGTATCCAGCCTCTTCTAATTTGCCTTGATAAGTAGTAACAGCAGAATCGATAGCAGCAACAGATAAAGAACCAGATCCTAATTTATATTGGATTTGAGTAGTACCTTTTGCATCTGCATAAAGGCCAGCATTGTTGTAATATCCACCAAGAACAGGAACCAAATCTAAGACATCTTTTCCACCGACATTGGTTAAAGCTTGTTCGTAATTTGTCGAACCAGAAAGCAAGTCATCCCAAGTTAAATCGTCACCATTGAAAGCAAACATCTCAGCATCATACTCAGGATCACCGATATTGTAATAATAGATATCTAAGTAATCGTTGTAGTTGGCATCATAGAATTCCACAAAGACTTCACCCTCTTCCACGGTGATAGCAAGTTGAGTGAATTCCCATTCGTAGGAATAGCTGAAAGCAAGAGAGGTGAAATCAGCATCTAATCCAGGGATAGTAGCAAGAGCGGCTTCATAATCGAAGAGATAAGTTCCTTCTTCATCTTCGACTGGGGTGAAGAAGACAGAAGAGATACCGAAACTAGTAAATTCCTCGGTAACTTTCGTGGTAGGAAGATCATTATAGTAGAAGGATCCACCAATGAAGGTATAATTCTGTTGATAAAGGGTTTCATTGTATTCCATCAAAGTGAAACCAAAGCCATCTTCACTGCCCTCTTCATTATAGGTGAGACTGAAAACATGATTTCCTAATGCGAATTCTTCAGCCAAAGAATAAGGATAATAATCTTCTAAATCTTCATCGTATTCAAGCCACATGGCTTCAGCATTATAAACATTGTTTCTCAAAGAGGCTAAAGCAGCTTCCAATTCAGGAATGGTTTCGCCTTCCACTTTCTTCACTTCTTTCACTTGAACATCATCACCTAAAGCGACGACATCATACATGAAGGTCTGAGAGAAGGCGCCATAGAAATCATCTTCGGTAAAGCTATAAGCTTCTAATCCGACAATATTGAATCCATCGGTGATGAGAGTAATACGGTCTAAAGGATAATTTCCAATAGAAGCGTATAAGACGTTAGCGATCTTAGAGGTTAAATCATCATAATAAGCGATGACTTCTTCATCCTCTTCTTCGGGATCCATAACCCAAGTGAAGGCATAAAAAGTTTCTTCATCTAAATCATCTTCGAAGAATTCTTCGTCGGCTTCAAAGTCAGAGGCTTTAAAACCATCAAAGAGAGAAGCAAAACCAGTTTCCGCATAATCGAAATATTCATAAGTGTCGAAACTGAAAGGATGTTGTTCCGTTAGTTCGTTATCTAAGCCTAAAGAAACAAGAGCGGTCTTTCCTTCTTGTAAGCCATCCTCATCTTCAAAGGGAGTAGCTTCTCTATAATAACCTGTGTGATTTAAAGTTTCAGGGAAAATAGGATCTCCAGTTTCCTCATCTTCTTCCACATCGCCCCAGGCGAAGGATAAACCAACATTGTTTGCTTGGATAGAATATTGTTCTAACCAGCCCATTTCAAAATCTTCATAATAGGTGGAGACAATACCTTCAAAAGCGACACCAGCTTTCAACTGAGCAAACATTTCTTTGGTCAATTGGTCACTAGGTTCCGGTTCAGGAGTGGATTCTGGAGTAGTTTCTTCAGGGGTAGTATCTCCTGTTGTCGCATCAGGGGTTGTGTCTCCTGTGGTTTCAGGAGTAGTATCACTAGCACCAGTGTCAGTCGTAGCCGTATCTGCAGTAGTTGTACCAGGATTGGTAGCAGTATTTGTCGTAGCTTCACCACCGCAAGAAGCAAGTAAGGCTAAGGCAAATAGAGAGGTTAATAATCTAGTCTTTTTCATAAGAATAAGGACTCCTTTCGAATATATGGAAAAAATATACAAGAACTGAAAATAACTTACAAATCAAGTTGAAATGTAAATTTACGGTATTTATCCATTTTTTTGCCATATTTTAACAAATTTTACATAAAACTCTTATAAAAATGCAATTTTCTCATTTTTGAAAGCTCTTCCAAATTTTAGTAAAATGTAAGCAAAACAATCACTTTTCTTTTAAAAGTATTTAAATTTTAAATTTTTCAATCTTTTTTATAAAAAACAATTCGTTATATTGCATTAAAAAAGGATGCCCACCATGGAGCATCCTGAATCTTTATTTCACAACGATAGAGACAATCTTGTTCTTGACGACGATGACTTTGACAATCGTCTTTCCTTCGGTGAAGTTTTTCACTTTTTCGGATGCGAGTGCCAATTGTTTCAGCTCTTCGATCTTGTCTTCAGAGGCATCTTTTTCAAAGTCAATGGTATCTCTGACTTTTCCGTTGACTTGAATGGCATAAGTGACCGGTTGATTGGATAGAGCGGCTTCATTGACCTTAGGCCAAGGGGTCTCTTCAATCATTCCCTTATTATTTAATAAGGTATAGAGCTCTTGTCCTAAATGGGGAACCACAGGAGCCAATAATTGAGCGAGAGCTAACAAGATCTTCTTAGGTAATTTCTCGGCTTTGTAGAGTTCATTGACAAGAATCATAATTTGTGCAAGACCGGTGTTGAAGTGTAAGATTTCATAATCTTCCGTGCACTTCTTGATGGTGTAGTTATAGATGTATTCTAATTCTTTGACATCTTCATCCGTCCACTTGGCTTTGTAGGTATCTTCGCTATAGAGACGATAGACTCTATCTAAGAAGGTTTTCGCGCCTTTGGGGCCATCGGGAGACCAAGGCATCGATTGATCGACAGGGCCTTTAAACATCTCATAGAAACGAAGAGCATCCGCACCATATTCTTTGATGACATCATCAGGAGAGACGGCATTTCCGGCACTCTTAGACATCTTTTGACCATCCGCACCTAAGATGAGGCCTTGGTGGAAGAGTTTTTGGAAAGGTTCACTGGATTTAAAGATTCCTTCATCGTGGAGGAATTTGTGCCAGAAACGAGCGTAAAGCAAGTGTAAGACCGCGTGTTCTGCCCCACCGACATACACATCGACAGGAAGCCAGTGATCGAGAAGTTCTTTTTCACCGATGGCATTCTCATTGTGGGGATCGATATAACGAGCATAATACCAAGAAGAACCTGCCCATTGAGGCATGGTGTTGGTTTCTCTTTCTAATTTCTTTCCATCCACATTGACATATAACCAAGCTTTAGGAGCCTTAGAGAGAGGAGGTCTACCATCTCCTGTGGGTTTATAATCTTCCATCTCAGGAAGCTTTAAAGGAAGATCCTGATAGGGGACAGGATAAGTGTTTCCCTCTTCATCGTGTAAGATGGGAATCGGTTCACCCCAATATCTTTGACGAGAGAAGAGCCAGTCTCTCAATTTGTAATTGATTTGATATCTACCTTTATTCAATTCGATCAATTTATCGGTGATGGCTTTCTTTGCTTCTTCATTGTGCATGCCATTGATGAAGGAAGAATTGATGTGAACACCAACTTCTTCAAAAGCAGCAGTAGAGACATCGCCTTCGATGACTTGAATCATTTCTAAGCCATGTTTCTTAGCAAAGTCATAGTCTCTTTGATCGTGACAAGGAACGGCCATGACAGCTCCACTTCCATAAGTGGCTAAAACATAGTCACCGATATAAATAGGAACTTTCTTACCATTGATGGGGTTGATGGCATAAGATCCGATGAAGACACCGGTCTTTTCTTTAGAGGCATCCGTACGGTCTAAATCGGACTTAGAAGCAACGATTTTTTGATATTCTTCCACAGCCTTCTCTTGTTCTTTGGTGGTGAGTTTTTTCACCAAAGGATGTTCAGGAGCTAAGACGACATAGGTGCAACCAAAGAGTGTGTCTGCACGAGTGGTGAAGACTTCAATATTTTCTTCGTGATCCACGACAGAGAAGATACAAACGGTTCCTTTAGATTTACCGATCCAGTTTTTCTGCATGGTGAGAGTGGAAGCGGGCCAATCGATGGTATTTAAGCCATCGAGAAGCTTTTCGGCATAAGCGGTGATCTTTAAGACCCATTGTTTCATCGGTCTTCTTTCAACAGGGAAACCACCTCTTTCACTCTTGCCATCGATGACTTCCTCATTGGCTAAGACGGTACCTAAAGCGGGGCACCAGTTGACCAAACGATAATCTTCGTATGCCAATCCTTTTTCATAGAGGCGAAGGAAGATATCTTGCGTCCATTTATAATAAGAAGGGTCCGTGGTTTTCACTTCACGATTCCAATCGTAAGAGAAACCAAGTCTCTTCAACTGTCTTCTGAAATTATCGATGTTTTGGTCGGTGTAAATTGCTGGATTCTGGTTGTTTTTGATGGCAAATTGCTCAGCAGGAAGACCAAAGGCATCATATCCGATAGGATGTAAGACATTATATCCTTGGGCTCTCTTCATTCTAGAGAGAGCATCGGTAGCGGTATACCCTTCCACGTGGCCCACATGAAGACCGACAGCAGAGGGATAAGGGAACATATCTAACACATAAAATTTCGGTTTGGAAAAATCGCGAATATTTGTGGCGTAAGTATCGTTTTCTTCCCACTCTTTTTCCCATTTACGTTCTATAGCTTCAAAATCATAGCCCATAGAAAAACCTCCTAAAATAACTTTTGATATTATACTTTTCTTTCTCTCTATAAACAACCAAAGGAATGTGTTTTTTTCTTCTTTTCCCCTTAAGGGGAAGCAAAAAAGAGAAAAAGAAGAAAAAAGAGGAGAATTATGAAATAATTTTCTTGAATGTGAGAAAGGGTTTTGATATAGTATTATCCGCATGCGTAGCACGCAAGTAGTTATCTGGCCGATGACGCCCTCGAAAGTAGCCTAGCTATAAAGGTGAACGACGCTCATCCGAGATAAATGGACTTACGCTCTTATCGTTATGCTCGTAACGGAAAGGAGAAATTTTAACATGTCACGTTACACTGGACCTGTTTGGAGACAATCCAGACGTTTAGGTTATTCTGTCTTAGGCACTGGAAAAGAACTTTCTAAGCGCCAAAGTGTCCCTGGTCAACACGGAGATGCTCGTCCCAAAAAGAAAACTGAATATGGAACTCAGTTAGCTGAAAAGCAGAAACTCAGATTCACATACGGTTTATCTGAAAAGCAGTTCAGAAGATTCTTCATCACTGCTAAGGCGGACAAGAGCAAATCTACTGGCCTAGCCCTCCTCCAATTATTGGAATCTAGATTAGACAATCTTGTCTACAGAATGGGCTTTGCTTCTACCAGAAGACAAGCTAGACAACTTGTCAATCATGGTCATGTCACTGTCAACGGCAAGAAGGTCGATATTCCTTCTTATGTCGTCTCCATCAACGATGTGATCTCCTTCAAGGAAGCTTCTCTCAACCTCAAGGTTGTCAGAGAATCTATCGATAGAAAGCCTTCTATTCCCGCTTATGTCACTGTCGATGTGAACAAGCTTGAAGGCACCTATGTCCGCTTCCCTGAAAGAAGTGAATTGACTGCTGAAATCGATGAAGCACAGGTCATCGAATTCTACAACAGAAAACTTTAATCCGTCCAAATTGCCTGCAATTCTCCATTGCAGGCTTACCTGGTGGCTATGGTGAAGGGGTTAACACAAGCGGCTGTGAACCGCTCATGCATGGGTTCGAATCCCACTAGCCACCCCATTCTCAATGAAAACACGACATTCAGATTGTATCGGGATGTCGTTTTTTCTTTCTTTGTTTTATATTGATAAAATGTCGGTCAACCGATATAATATAGTCATGACATTCTTAGATTTACTTTCAGAGAAGAAAACTACCGTATATTCATTATCTTTAGATAGTGGAGTGCCTAGAACAACTTTAACAGATATCGCTTCTGGTAAAGCTGATATTTTAGAATGTTCTGGAAAAACACTATTGGCAATTTCAAAAACTCTTAATGTTTCTATTGAATATCTTCTTTCCTTAGAAAGAGAAGAAGCTAAAACAGTTTTGCCAGGTTTTTTAATTGAATCAATAAATGATTACCGTAAAGCCATTCGTAAAGATAGCACTCTTATTGATTGTTATAGTGATCAACTTAATAGCTCAATAAATGTTGCAGAAGTAGAGAATCTAATCTCTAAAGAACAAGCTGATAGATTGCGTATGAGGTATTTTTGGAGGTAGTAGACATGATAGACTTTACAAATTTACCTACTAGAAAAAAAGCTTATGGAGGCGCAAATGGAAATAAACTTAGTGTCATCTATAATGATGAATTATATATGTTAAAGCTTCCTATGCATGCTTTAAGAAACCCAAATCTTTCATATACTAATAGTTGTACATCAGAATATCTTGGCTGTCATATTTTTAATATGCTTGGAGTAAAGGCACAAGATACATTATTAGGAACTTATAAATATCATGATAAAGTCAGAACAGTTGTGGCTTGTAAAGATTTTACTGCTCCAGGAGTTGTTATATTAGATTTTGCTTCTGTTAAAAACCAAATTATTGATTCGGCTTCTAATGGATATGGAACGGAATTAACAGATATTTTGGAAACAATTGAAAAACAGACAGTGGTTGATAGCAAAGAATTAAAAGAACATTTTTGGGATATGTTTGTTATAGATGCTTTTATCGGCAATTGGGATAGGCATAACGGAAACTGGGGCTTTTTATATAATCAAGAAACAGACAATATGGAAATAGCGCCAATTTTTGATTGTGGTTCATCGCTATTCCCACAAATAGATGATGATCTAATTAAAAAAGTGATTTCATCAAAAGCTGAAATGAATGCTCGTGTTTATGATATCCCAACATCTTCTATATTAATCAACGGAAAAAGAGCTAATTATTTTAAAGTTATTACTTCACTCGAATATAAAGACTGTAATGCAGCAATTAAAAGAATTGTTCCTAGAATCAATTTAGAAAAAATAAATGATTTGATTGATAATGTCGAAGAACTAAGTCAATTACAAAGAGATTTTCTTAAGAAAATTTTAAAATTAAGAAAGGAAATACTCTTAGATTCTGCATTTAAAAAACTATAAGATATACTAAGGATTATCCATTTTCTGAGTTCGATTGACATTTTTTACCCATTTTTGAGTAGTGATCGTTTATTGTGAAGAAACATGCGGAATACGCGTTAAATCACGTATTTTTTGTTTATAACCTTTTTGATAAAAAAGATACCTCTAGAAATGTCATCACCCATATAAATATAATTGACTTTTTAATAAAAAAAGTTACTTTAATGTTTTCATAGTTTTCGTTTGAACTTTAACAAAAAAGCAAAAATTCAAATGATAAATATGCATTGGGTCAATCGCTCAGGGACATTCATTGAAAACACGAGGAATACGCGATAAAACGCGTATTTTTTCTTTATTTATTGCTTTTTTGTTAAAAATTTAGGTTCGACTTATTAAATCTGAATGTGAACAACACTTGTGTCGGTTCGAATATGCATAGATAAGTCCTTTGCTAGCGGAGTAAGTGATACCTAGCTATATAAGATGGCCGGTAATGGAATCGTTGTGAATGTTCTCACAGCGATTTTATTCAGTTATTTAATAGTGATGGATAAAAAGTGCGCTTGTTCTTTTTGTTTTTGGTATAATTCCATAGAGATTAAAGTATGACCATATTTTTACTTTATTTATTCTTATTCATCGTTGGTTCTCTTTCTGGTTGGATAATTGAAGTATTTTTCAGAAGATTTTTTTCTGCAAAAAAATGGGTGAATCCGGGCTTTATGAAAGGGCCATGGCTTCCTTTATATGGCTTTGGAGTTATCGTGATGTTTACGATGTGCTATTTAGTCGTTTCTTTCTTCCCAGAATCAATGCATTTTTATAATCCTTTAGGCGGATTATTCGGACATGATTATGTTTCTGCTCCTAAGGTCGCTGATCTTATTCCTATTGCCTTAATGTGGATAGGAATGGTTACACTAGAATTTTTAGCGGGTCTTATCTTTATAAAAGGATTTCATGTCAAACTCTGGGATTATTCAAATCTTAAAGGAAATGTCATGGGTATTATTTGTCCTTTATTTAATATCATCTGGCTTACTGTGGCGGTCATTTTCTATTATGGAATTAATCCTTTCTTATATTTAGGAGCTTCTAAGATGTATAAATTCATGTTCGGTGATAGTGGGACCGGACTTAATTTTGGATTTATCTTTGTTATGGGCATTGCCTATGGCATCATGATCTGGGATTTTTCAACTTCCATTGGATTATTTGCTCGAATCTCTAAATTCTCTAAAGAAAGTGGCATTATTGAAAAATATGAAGCTATTAAAGATAGATGGGAAGAGATTAATAAAGATGCGAAGAATAAATTATTTAACGGTAAAGAAAAGCATAAAAGAATCGATAATACAAAGCTTGAAACCTTAAAAGAGAAAATCGCTGAATCTGTTTATATTGATCCAGAAAAAGAAAAAGATAAAGACTCAAATTATGATGAATCTGGTAGGCCAGTTAAAACAGATTAACAAAATTATTGAAAAGAAGAAGTCAACTCATGTTGGCTTTTTCGTTTGGTAGACAGTTTTGAGCATTCGACCTCTCCGGCTTTGCTCTCGTCGGATCAATCGCAAAAGTCTGCTGCAAAAGAGGCAAATCTTAAATATAAACACTTAATTGGTATTATCCTTAATAGCAATCTAAGCAAAGCTATTTCAAATTCTTTTTTTCAGTGTCTCTCATTTTTTTAATCACTCTTATTCTTATTCAATATATATACACAACTTTACTTTAGATACTCAAAAGTATAGTTAAGGCCTGTTCTTCTTGATTATGTTTCGTTAAGATATTAAAATTTTTATGAGATAATTTCATTCTCATCATTAAAAGAAAGGAAATTTATATGAATAAGAAATTAGTCTTAATGACGTCTGCTCTTATGGCTGTCTCTCTTTTCGCGGGATGCGGGGAAAAACCACACTCTCACGAATACAAATTAGTTGATGAAGTTGCTGCTACTTGTACTGAAAGTGGTGTCCACGCTCATTATACCTGCGAAGGATGTGATAAGTTATTTGATGCAGACAAAAACGAAACTACATTAGATGCTTTAACAATCGCAGCTTTAGGCCATAATTACCAGTTCGACTCATTCGTTTGGGCCGACGACTATTCTGCACAGGCGAAATACATCTGTTCCCGCGACAATAAGCACATCGATATGCATGATGCGACAGTCACTAGCACAGTCACGCAAGATGCGACCTGCGAGGAAGATGGCGCCAAAACCTATACAGCGACATATGATGGTCATACTGAGACAAAAGAAATTGTATTGTCTAAATTAGGTCATGCATATGGTGACCCTACATACGAATGGAGTGAAGACAATAAAACTTGCACTGCTACCGTGATTTGCGGAAATGATTCAACTCATACAATCGTAGAGACAGTTGATAGCACTTATAAAGTATTAGAAGATGCAACAGAAGAAGCAGATGGAAAAGGCAAATATACCGCAACATTTGAAAATGAAAAATTTGTAGCTCAAGAAAAAGAAGTTGCTATTGAATCGCTTCCTACATTAGACAAATTGACTTTTACTAGAAATGGGGATGGTACTTATTCTGTTAAAAGTAAAGATAGCGATATTACTGGCAGAGTAAAAATTCCATCAACATATGGTGAGGGTGAAGCAGAAGGTATTGTTACAGCGATTTCAAATGAGGCTTTCTTTGGTGCTGATGAATTCACTGAAGTGTTTATTCCAAGCACCATTAAAACCATTGGAGAAAACGGTTTTTATAGATGTGAAAAAATGACAGATGTTCATTTTGCAGAAAATAGTGCTTTAGAAAGCATTGGAGATTACGGTTTCCAAAGATGTTTTGGATTAGTGTCGGTTACTTTTCCAAAATCAGTTAAAACACTTGGCCGACGAGTTTTTGATGAATTAAATAATCTTGAATCGGTTGTTTTTGAAGAAGGTAACGAATTAGAAAGTATTGGCAATGGGTGCTTTTATGGCTGCCCAAAATTAAAAACAATCCAGTTTGCTGAAACAAGTAAATTTACAGTAGTTGATTATACATTCCACGAATTGGGCGCTTTAGAAGAACTTGATCTTCCAAATTCAGTTGAAACTATTACATCTTATAGTATTCGTGCATGCTCTTCATTAAAAACATTATGGCTTTCAAAAGGATTTAAAACCATGGAAGTTTATTCTATTGATGAGTGCCCTATTGAAAATTTAAATTTCAAAGGCACTATGGAAGAGTGGAATAAAATAAGCAAGGAAAATAACTGGGCTTATCAAATTGCAACTAGTGTTGTTCACTGCACTGATGGCGATGTTACTATTTAATAAATAAGGATACTTAAACAGTATTGAGACCGATTAGGCTAACCACCTAGTCGGTTTTTTTACTATAATTTCAATGAGAAATAATTCTCAATATGTGTTTTGGAAAAGGACTAAATAGTAATGATAGAAGATCATCTTGTCTTATTAGCTAAAGAGCATATCTCATTGACGGTGATATCATTATAGTCCTCTTTCAATAATAGTTTAAATAGTGATTTCTTTTTTAGTTTTATCTGGAATTTTCATATTTATAGATTACGTTTATTTTAGCTATTATTCATTAGAAACTTTACTTTGAATATTTGAAAGTATAGTTAAGGCTTGTTTTGCTTGAAAATATAACAGGAATATTTTATTTTTAACATGGATAAATTAATTACATAACAAGAAAGGAAATTTTGTAAATGAAAAAGAAATTAGTCTTAATGACCTCATTTCTAATGACTTTTAGTCTTATTGCAAGCTGTGGAAATAATCCCACAACTGAACCACCTGCAACAACAACTAGTGAAACAACAACTGTGTCTCAACACACTCATCAATGGGGATTAATCTCTTACACATGGGCAGAGGATAATACCAAATGTACTGCAAAAAGAGTCTGTACTGAGGATAGCACTCATGTAGAAGAAGAAACGGTTAACACCACTTATGAAGTAGTTACTGAAGCAAAATGCGAAGAGGATGGAAAGGGTAGATATACCGCCGATTTCACCAGCGAAGCCTTCGTTGATCAAACCAAGGACATCATTTTAGAAGCCATTGGCCATGATTTAACCGCTCATGATGCTCATGGCGAAACATGTACGGAAGCAGGCAATAGTGCTTATTGGAGCTGCGAAAGATGTGGCAAATTCTTCTCTGATGCCGAAGGAAAAAATGAGATTGAAAACGGTAGTTGGATCATTCCAGCTCATCACACCTTAACTCATCACGAAAGAAAAGAAGCAACTCGCCTTGAAGATGGCAACATCGAATATTGGTCTTGTGATGTCTGTGAAAAATATTTTTCTGATGAAGAAGGCAAAAACGAAATAAATGCCGAATCTATAATCATTCCAGCATTAGGAACCGATAAGACCTATTTTAATGGAACGTACTGGCTTGATTCTAGCTTTGAATATGTTCTTAACTTTATCACTAATAATTTTTCTGATTATGATATTAATTACGAATATTATTTTAGTAGCTTCGATTATGATGATGAAACAAAAGAGCTTTCATTTATTATAACTCGACTTGAAAACATGGTTGAGGAATCTTCTTCACCATATAAAGTTGGTGACAAAATCTCCTTTACATACGACGCAGAAAATGAAGCTTTGATGTTTGGGACAGTCAAACTTTCTAAGCGACAAAACTAATAAAGGAATCGCACTGAATTGCCAAGCATTATATTAGTTCGCTCTAATAAAGAAAAAATGTTAAAGATTAAGACCGATTAGGCTAATGCTTAGTCGGTTTAATTTTTGCTTATGCGGAATTGATAAGTCTAAAATTACTAACAACTTCATTCATTTTTAAAAAAACGAAAATAAAAAAAGATTGCCACAATAGACAATCTTTTTAAGAACATAATTACTGTATCTTATTCGTTTGTCGTTGCTTCATCATTCTGAGAGACATCAATCACATTGGGTTGAGGTCTGCTCTCTCTTGCGTTAGCGATGAGAGCTAAGATACAAGCGGCGATAGTGAAGTAAGATCCACCAAGAACTGCGAACACAATGGTAGCAATCAAGAAGCCTTTTGCTTGTTTCGTCTTTGCCATGATGGTGAGAACACCAGCGACAAGAGCAAAGATTAAGAAGAAAAGCATGACTACACCGACAGTGGTGAAGATAGTAGCCACAATGGTAGCGATCTCTTCTGCAGTGCCAGGAATGTTTGTTTTGATGGTTCCGTCATTGATGGCATTGATGATGATTTGCTTGTTCGGTTCAGAACCAAAGAAGAAGAAAACACCGCTCAAGATAGCGAACAATAAGGCATCCAAGAAAGCATTGACAATACCGATGATGAAGAAAACATTAGAAATTTTTCTCATATTCGTTCTCCTTTCCTGGCAATATTGTAATACAAATCTATTAAAACATATAGCATTTATGTACAATAACTAACATTTTAGTTTTTTTTAAGCTTTCTTGACATTTCTACTGTTCTTTTCTTTTGAAAAGAAGAAGGAAAAAGAGAATTAGATAAACAAAAGTAAAAAAGTCATGTTCTTGCTTTTATTTTTAAGTGTAAATGCTCATAATATAATTAATCATGAAACAAAAAAGCTTGAACATCATCTCTCTATCTCTTCTCTCTCTTTGCCTGATGGCCCCAGGTAGTCTTTTTGTTGACGAAAAAGAAGTGATCAATCCTGTCGTTCATCACATCCGTTATGATGATGAAACTTATGATTCCAAATATATTCTCTCTCCTATCACTACTACAACTTTAAATCCCAATTCCTATTACATCATCGTCAATCCTACTTATGTGTATCGTAGTTCTGCCACAACGGAAGCACCTTCCTATGAACAAACTGGTGCTGCGGCTTATTGCACAGATTTTGAGACTGGATATGGTAATTGTGTGGTTTTTGATTTTGTTGATTTCCAATCTAAAACCATCGATATCCGTGAGCTTGGTGCTCATGCAGGTGGATGTATTCATCAATATGTGGAAACCACCATGCAAGATCCTTTTACTTCCGAAGCTAACATCAAAACCTATCGTAATTTTTATAGTTTATCCAAACTTTCCTATCTTTATGGTAATTCCAGTTACCATAGCATTGTTGCGTCAGGATATAGCAATATCGAAAACTCTACCACTTGGACCATCTCTTCTAAAAAAGAGAACAATATTCCTATGTTCTCTTTCTATGATCCGGTAGATTCTTTCTATTTCTATGCTCAGAATAGTGATTATATCTTTGAAAATGGTCAACCGAGGATGAATTATTCTACCGAAGTAGCTGAAGAAGTGACTGACTTTTCCTTATACCATTATATTTATGAAGTCTCTGAAACCTTAGTCAATGAGCTCACTTTTGCTGGTGCTGCAAAAACGATGGCTACCTCTAGTGATAGCCAAGTGAGATCTCTATTTACTTCTCTTCCTTCTTATAGTAGAGAGCGTTTTGTGGAGTTTTATAACAACATGGAAGCGGGTTCTGATACTTCTAGTGATACGGTTCATTCCGCATACTATTCCAGTGTTTTAGCAGGGGTAAGAAAATACCAAGAGCTCTATGAAGCTGATTTTACTCCGGAAGATATCTCTAATGATGTCGTAGTTAATTATGAGAAAGGTGTGATTGAAGGTTTCTCTCCTTTTGAAAAGAAGATTAGCCTTGTCTATACGGAGAATGAAGATGAAGTGATCAATGTTTACGATCCTATCGATAATCTCATGAGCGATGAATACTGCATCAATAATGAGAAGACAAAGAATCGTAAGATCTTCTTAAAGAATTCGGATATGGACCTCTATGGAAAGAGTATTTCACTCTATTATGGAGATTATCAAGACTATCCGGAACTTTCTTCTAAGAATCCTTTAGTTTTAACTGTTCAATCCTTGGATACCTCTTCTTATGTGGTAGGTTCTTTACAGGTAGACACCTTAGTTTCTGGTGGAGAAAATGTCAGCTATATCTTAGATGGGGAAGTCCATTTGAAGCAGATTGGCGAACTTGGCGATTATGAATATGCTCTCGCCGATCAGGAACTCTATGAACTTTGGGAGCCTTATGATCAACACGCCAATACCAATAAGCTTGTCTTCCAAGAGAGTCCTGTCTTTACTCAATATGTCACTTTGGATGGATTGATTGACATTCACCAAGAAAGTACTATGATGGCTTTCATTCGTAAAAAAGGAAAAAATGGTGTCACTTCTCCTGTCTTAGAATGCATACAAGGCATTTATGCTGTCAATGATAACGATGGCTATGTCCTTCGTATGAATACGCTCAACGAAGAGCTTTATTCTACTTATTCCACGGAATATCAAGATGTTTATCAAACTCTTGCTAGCGATGAACATTTTGCCATGTTTAATCTTGAATCCATCGAAAGCAGTGTAGAAGATTCTATCGCTGGCCTTTCTAGCAAAGAATCTGCTACAGGTATCCTTACTCCGGAAGGATTAGAAAAAGAATATGTGGGTAAAACCTATATCCATTCTACGATTGCCCAATCTTACATGGATGCCTATTCCCTCAATCAAACTACTAGAAGCTTAAATACCAAGGATGATTTGATCCAATTCTTATCATCTTATGAAATTGATTATTCTTTATCCATAGAAGAAGTCATTGCTTCTATTGATTCTATTTTTTCTTCTTATGAGAACAAATTAGAAGAAGGAGCAAACATTGATACGCTCTGTCAAAACTTCATCTCTTACTTCAATGAAGTGTTAGCTTCTCATCCTACTCTCTCCTCTACTTTGTGGGAGCATTTTAACGAGAATTATTCTCTCATCCACAATAGCACCACTTTAGCGCAAGCCAATACAAATTATCAAACTGCCGTCAGTAATATCGAAGGATTACTTGGTTAGTATGAACGAGATCGATTATACCAATACCTCCCTTACCACGAAGGACAGAAATGATATCGGAGATGAATTCAACGTCGAATACTTGTCTAACACTCAGTCTAACGCTGGGGAGAGGGTTTTAAAGTACTCTAAAAACCAAGCAGAAGAAGCGGTGAAAGAACAAGCCGTAAAAACGGTAACAGCACCAAGTCCTGTAGCAGTTACTAGCGGTGTCACCGCTGGTGCTGTTGTTGTTGTTACCGCCGTCATTTATACTTCTCTTTTAGGTAACAAATTTGTCTTAGTGGACAATTCCCTTGCTTTGAATCCTTATAAAGATTGGGAAACCAATGAAGTATTTTTAGATTATTCTTTTGATATTCAATATGATCGAATCGGTTCCGTTTTTGTCAAGATGATTGCTCCTGGTGAAAACCTTTCCTCAGAACCTTATGTCTTAGAATACGATGTAGATATGCCAGAAGAGATGGAAGGAGAGGTAGAAAGTGATGAACCCATCAAAAAAGAGAAAGTTATCCTTACTCAACATATCTCTGGAACATTCGCTTCTCTGAGGGAAGGAAATGATTACACCTTTGCCATCACTTCTTTCATCGATAACACCGAATCTACCGTTTATACCCAAAAAGTTCATATTCCTTCTTCTTACGCTGTTGTTTATGAAGGAAGTTATGAATTATATGAAGAAGAAGGGGTGTTATCTCTCTATTATTCCTTCCCGATGGAATATGAACAAGAGATGTTTGCTTATGTGCAATTGAAACGTTTCACAGAAGAACAAACCTATGTCATTGAACAAGAGAGTGAAAAACAATTGCTCCCTGCTAGAGAGAATCCAACCCAAGATGATGTCTTCTTCTTAGAAGGAGAATTCAAAAATCTCTTTAAAGATGAATACTATACCATCTCTGTCATCTGTGAAAACCAAGGCAATATCTTCACCCCTTATTCACAAGAATTCTATTCCTATATAGAACCCGATATTCCTCCCGAACCAGAAGAATACCATGTCACTTTCGCAGAAGAGGCCTATGTCGACTTCCAGATTGAAGAGGGAGAATTAAATCTTGCTTATCTCTTCCAACTCTTCGTTCCAAAAGAAGCGACATTGAGATTGAATCTCTACGATGAAGATACTTCTCAATTATTGATGGATGAGGATTACTTCTATTCTCCTTTAGAGGATAGCCAAGTCTTAGAAGGTAATTATCCTGTTCAGGGTGGTAAGAATTATCGGCTCGCTTTATCTGCAACTATCGATAATAAAGAAGAGCTTCTCTTTGAAAATACGTATATCTATTCTGAGTCTTATGGCTATATCGATGAAGATAACACGAATATTGAAGCCATTACGTACACGAATATGGATGGAGTTGTAACTCATAAATTGAATGTCTCACTCTCCTATTATTGTTCTCTTACCGTTCATTCTCTCTACATGAAAGTCTACAACGTCAATCAAGCCTTATTAGCGGAAGAATCTCTGGCGGTAGATTTGATTCCAACGGAAGAAGTTCTTCACACACAAATCGATAAGACCTTCACACTGGATCAACCTGGTCCGTATCGAGTAGAAATCTATCAATATGTCTACGATGAAGAATTGATCTATCAAACGGAAATCGAAGAAGTAGAAGCGCAAGCTTATGATGTCAATGAAGATAATCTTCACGCCAGTGTCATCACTCAAGATGGTGTTGCAAAGATTGCGATTGAATTTGCTAGTGAAGATACAAGAGCTGGTCATATCCAATATGAGATCACAAAGCTCAGCGATAACACAATTCAAAACACTCCCTTGCTAACCATCGAGGAAGCTAGTTATTACGAATTCGATCTATGCGATGTCACAAGCGATTACACGTTGAAAGTTTACTCGATCATCACAGAGAACGTTCTTGTCTATACCACACAGGTAGAAACAGACGGTATCTATGCAGAATATGATGAGGACTTCCACATTCAATCTCTCAATACTGGTTCTGGAATGGTTTATTCTTATTCCTTCCAAATCATGCCTGAACTGACTTGTCAAGCTTATGTAGATATCAGGGAAAATTATAGCATTTTCTACTCCTCAGATGTCTTAGAAATCACTTATGAAGAAGGTGGTACGATCAGCGGAGAGAATATCTCCTTAGAAGAAGGTAAAACTTACACCTTTACCAGTTACGCCTATTGGGGAAGAGAATTCTTAAAACTCACTTCTCAAGAATACACGGCAACTTCGTATGGTATCCATGTCGATGAAGATTCTGTCACTCACGATTATGAAGCAGAAACCTTAACCGTTCCTTTCACTCTCAACGATTCCTTTGGATACTTGAGTGAATTAGAAGCAAGTGTTTCTATCTTAGGAACAGATGGTAAGACAAACACTTATCTAGGTACTCTCGTAAATTCTAGCTTTGTTTTCTCTGTCGAGGGTGCAACAAAAGGTATCGCCGCAGAGTTGATCATCAAAGCTCAAGATTCACAAAATAGCAGTCAAACAAAGACCACATTTGTCCATATCGCCATTTGGTATTAAAGGAGGATACATCATGGCTAATAAAGATTCTAAAAAGATCACATATCTTCCCCGCATCATTGCAGGTTCTATTCTCATTATCTTATTTGTTGTCATTCTAATTCTATCCATCGTGATGCCAGGTTCCATCTTTGCCAATTGTATGTCCTTGATTGGAAGAACAAGTTATCTTGGCGTAGATTTCATGAATATCTTGGAGAGATTGCTTGGTACAGTTTATTACTTTGCTCTCTTCATCGGATTAGAAATCATCATCCGCTTGATCATCGATATCGCCACCAATCAAGCCAACAATAAAGTCAAGACCATCTCTAGATTGATCGGTTCTACCATCAAATATGGATGTTCTCTTGTCTTCTTATTCCTCGCTTTGACTCTCTGGGGTGTCGATACTACCGCTTTGCTTGTCTCTGCTGGTATCATCGCTCTCGTCATAGGTCTTGGTGCCCAGTCCCTCATCTCCGACATCATCGCTGGTATCAATATCGTTTTTGAAGGCGAATATCATGTTGGTGATGTGGTCTTCATCGATGGTTTTAGAGGAACCATTGAAGAAATCGGTTTGACTCTCACCAAGATTGTCGATGCGGGTGGAAACCGTAAATGCATCAATAACTCTAAGATTTCTACTGTGGTCAACCTTTCTAGCGATGACTCTTTAGCGATTGTTGTCTTCTCTATCGAATATAGTGAAGATTTAAGAAAAGTAGAGAAAATCTTTGCCGATAACAAAGAAAACATCCGCAAAGAAGTTCCCGAATTGTTAGAAACTCCTCGCTATTTAGGTGTTGATGCTCTCAGCGCTTCTTCTGTCGATTTAAAGTTTGTTGCTAAGGTCAATGAAGGTGACCGTTTCTCCGCTCAAAGAGCTCTCACTCGCGCCTTGTATCTCATGTTTGCGGATAACGGAATCTATGTACCTTATAATCAATTGGTCTTGTCTACTCGTAAAGATGGTTCCTATCAAAGCGATGTCTTAACTTCAAAAGCTGCTCCTGTTGAGAAGAAAGAAGAAGTCATCGAAGCTACTTTAGTCCAAGAAGAAAGCGTCGCTGAAGCACAAGAACAAGAAGAACTCTCTAGTGAGGAAGAAGTGAAAACCGTAGAAGAGAATCAAACTCCTGCGGAAAGTAGTGAAGTCAACGAATAATCCTTAAAATCATGAATAAGCCTCCTTATTGGGGGCTTTTCCTATGATTTTAGGTTTTAAAAAGAAGGCATTTAGAGTATAGTATTGGTATGACTTTATCTTTAATTTTATTAGTGCTATCTATCACTGGAAGCTTATTGACTTACTTTTTGACCGGAATCTATCAAGATATCGCCTTCTTATGGCTTCCTTTTGTTTTAATCATCGCTTATTTTGTCGGGCTTCTACTCGCTCAAAGTTTTATCACCTTCTTCATCGCCTTATTTGTCAATGTCAAAAAAGAACAGAAGAAACCGAATCCTTTCTTCAACTTTGAGATTCGAAATATCTCTCAAGTCTTCTTGAAGATGTGTTTGATCAAAGTACATGTGAAGGGAAAGGAATTGCTTCCGGAAAAGAAAAAGAACAACGCTTTTGTCGCCGTCACCAATCACATCTCCAATTTTGATCATCTTGTCACCATGCAAGTCTTCCATCGATACAAAGTCGTCTCCATCTCCAAACCCGAGATGGAAAAGGTTCCTTCTATCGGAGGAGTACAACATAAGGCTGGCTTTATCACGATCGATAGAGATAACGCCATGAGAGCCATGAAAGCTGTGCGTAAATCCATCAATTTCATCAAGAATGATTACGCCTCTATCACCATTGCTCCTGAGGGTACCAGAAGCAAAGATGGTCTCTTAAAAGAATTCCATCCGATGACCTTCATGATCGCCACCAATTCGAAATGTCCTTTAGTTGTTGTCTCTATCAAAAATACAGATAAAGTCAAAAAGAATTTCCCCTTCAGAATCACTCATGTTTATGTCAATATCGTCAAAGTATTCTATCCCGAAGATTATGAGAATATGTCCACCAAGGATTTAGCGCAACTTTCTCACGATCTCATCGCAAAAGATTTAGGACAATTGTAATAGCAGGTTGTATTGACCTGCTATTATTTTGATATAATAAGGTCTATGGCATTTGATCCAAAATGTGTAAAGTTTCCCTATGGGGAAATCACTGATCAGCATTACCTTCCTGTGGAAAGAATTGAAGATATCACTTTTGATGAGAATTATCCTTTTTATGATACTTCTAAAAAATTCCAGCGAAAACAAAGATGGGTTCGTTTCCTTTTAAGAACCATCGTCTTTCCTTTGACTCGCATTCGTTTGAATTTGAGAGTGAAGGGAAGAGAGAATTTAAAGCTTTATCAACAGGAATTATCCAATGGTTATATCACCGTGTGTAACCATGTTCACATGTGGGATTATCTTGCCATTTTATTGGCCTTGAAAAGAACCAATGTCTCTTTCCTTTCTTGGCCTGAGAATGTCAGAGGAAAAAGTAGAAAGCTTGTTCGCCTCGTCGGTGGTATACCCATTCCGGAGGAAAAAGGGCCTGGCTTTTTAAAATGGTATAAAGATACGATATCCTTCTTAAAGAATGGTGGAGTCTTACACATCTATTCGGAAGGTAGCATGTGGGAATTCTATCAACCCATCAGACCATTTAAAGAAGGTGCCGCACACTTTGCTCTTAAGGCAAATAAACCCATCCTTCCTCTTGCCTTCTCTTACAGAAAGAATGGATGGATTCGAAGCAAGATCTTCCATTCCCCCGCTTCTTTTACGATCTCTATCGGTAAACCTATCTTCCCAAATCAAGATTTACCACTAGCGGAAGCCAAACTTGCTTTAACGAAAGAAAGCCATGAAGCGGTATGTAGACTTGCCTCTATCGATCCTAAGGAAAACCTCTATCCTCCTATCTTTGAAAACAACAAAAGAGTGGATTATTATTCGACAACCTATGGCAAAGGATATAAAAACTCTTTTTAAACCCTACAAATTTACGCATTTTCATTGAAACTTATAGGACTTTTGTTTAAATTATTTACTGTTAGGAAATTTATCATGAACACACTGACATCTGTATCCTCCTTATCGATTGGAGAATTCTTCACTCTTTTAGGCAATCCTTTGGTTCTCATCTCTATCATTTTATCTTTAGGTGTCGTCTTTGTTAACGGTTGGACGGATTCTCCCAATTCTGTCGCTACCGCTATCTCTACTAGAGCTATCTCGGCAAGAAAAGCAGTCATCCTTTCGGCTATCTTCAATCTGATTGGCTGCGTGGTATTTTCTTTGTTTTCTGTCAATGTCGCTCAATCCGTCTTCAATATCGTTCACTTTGACACATTAGATTCCGTATCCTATGCTTCTAGCGCTCTCTTTGCTCTGATCGGTGCATTGATTGCGGTCATTGCCTGGGGCGTTTTGTGCTGGGCTTTTGGTATCCCATCAAGTCAATCTCACTCTCTTGTGGCAGGCTTAACCGGTGGTGTTTTAGCACTCATGGTCAAAGGAATTGCTGCCTCTGTTGGTGGATCTTCTTGGATGGATGTCGGTATCGGTTTCTTTGCCTCTGGTGGTATGGGACTTCTCTTAGGCTTACTGGTGACAAAGTTGATTCAACTGATCTGTAAGAGAATGTCACGCTATAAGACGACCGTGTTCTTCAAGAGAGCACAGATTGCTGCCGCTTGTGGTATGTCTGTGGCTCACGGTGCTCAAGATGGTATCAAATTTGTCGGCTTGATTTATATGGTGTTGTTCTTAGGCGCTAAGACGATGCCTTCTACTTCGATGAATTTAGTCGCTTCTATCTCTCCGTTCTATCTCACGCCTAACTTCTTATATCTCCCTATTCTTGTCGGTCTTGTCATCGCTTTAGGTACTTCTATCGGTGGATACCGCATCATCAAGAAGGTGGGTATGGGAATGGTTGCCCTAGAGCCATATGAGGGCTTTGTCACCGATATCTCCGCCTTCATCGCCTTGCTTGTCTCTACTTTGTTTGGTTGGCCTGTCTCTACTGGTCAAGTCAAGACCTTCTCCATCATCGGTGTCGGTGTTACCAAAGGCATCAACAAAGTTAATTGGAGAAACGCCAGAGATATGGTCTTAGGCTGTATCTTCACCTTCCCTGCCTGTATTGCCATCGGATTTGGCATTACGATATTGTTGTTATTCATTCCCGTTTAATTGGAGGATTCTATCATGAAAAAGAAAACAAATTATTTCTTTGATCAGTTCGCTATTCTTTCTCAGTTCTGTATTCAATCTATCGACACTCTCATTCAAGGTTTTCAACCCACGGATGCTATCGATGTGGAGAAGTTAAAAAATAGCGTCCATGCCATCGAGCATTCCGCGGATGAAAAGAAGAGAGAGATTGAGGAGCGCTTAGGCAAAGAGTTTATGACTCCTATCGATAGAGAAGATATTTTCCTTCTTTTAGATTCTATCGATGACTTAACGGATGCAATCGATGATGTCTCTTATAAGATGTATGTGCATAACCAGACCTTTATCCCTGCGGAAGGAAACGATATCTTAGAGCTAGCGAAAGGTGGTGTCTATGCCATTTCTGAAGTGCTTTCTCACCTCCATGAAGTGACCAAGAAAGAAGTCATGGATCCTCTCATTCGCAAGGTTCAAGAATATGAAGAGGAAGCGGACCACATCTATGAGAAGAGAGTTCACGATATCTATCTCAATTCCTTAGATCGCACCAAGGAAGGTATGGTGACAGAGAATTTCTATTCTTCCTTTGAATATATCACCGATAAATGCCGTGATATCGCCAAAGAAGTCTCTATCATCATGTATAAGAATTTATAATCATGATTAAGATGATTGGTTCTCTGCTTTGCCCGGATTGTATTGAGTGTAAGCAGATATTAGAAGAGAGAAATCTCGAATATGAATTCATCGATATCAACGCTTCGATGAAGAATTTGAAGTTGTTCCTTCATTACAGAGATACTTCTCCTGTCTTTGATAAAGTCAAAGAGAGAGGAAATGTCGGTATCCCTCTTTTGATTATCGGAGAGGAATTGATTGTCAATTTTCGAAAATATTTTGGTTTACCAAAAGAAAAATCCTCTTGCGGAATCCATGGATGTTAAAAAGGCAGGAAACTGTCTTTTTTTTATAAAATTCCAATTATTTCTTTTTTCTTGGTCGCTTAACATTTAAAATGTTAAGGAATGAAAAACAAGATTAAACTACTTTTACCTATCTTTCTCTCTACAACCCTTAGCTCATGCAATACATTACCCTCTTATGAGGTTTATTTTGCCTCCTATAAGACGGCAGAGAAAGTTTCTCAGAAAATCTTTTTTGAGGACTCTTATTTTGATAAAGGAGCATCAGAGTACAATCCCTCTTTAGCCACTTGTTCTGCACAACTTGCCTTAGCGGGATTTGCTGCCACCATTACGAAGAATTATTCTACCGCTGATTCTAATGCGAAAAATTTCTTTGATACGTTAGGTTTTGAATCTTATTACGCCAATGATTACGGAAAGAAGGTTCCTAATGCTCATTCTTTCGGTGTCTTTGTCGCTCAAAAGAAGATCAAAGATTACACTCTTTTAGGGGTCAGTGTTCGCGGTGCAGGTTATTTGAGTGAATGGGCTAGCAATGTCACTTTAGGAGCGGATGGAGAGTTTGCTGTCGGCTTTAAAGAGGCCTCGGATATTTATTTAGATACTCTCAAATCCTATATTGAAAACAACAGTATCACAGGGAAAATCAAACTCTGGACTGCGGGATATTCAAGAGGTGGAGCGGGGGTCAATCTCTCTGTAGGTAGATTAGATACTGCCTTGATCAATAACGAAAAATTATTAGGAAATTCTTTAGAATATACCAAAGAAGATCTTTACGCATATTGTTTTGAGCCTCCCGCTGGAAAAGTGGTGGAGATTTTGGATGGAAAAATCGTTGAAAAAGGAGAGGATTATTCCAATATTCACTGCCTGGTGAACAAGAATGACCCTGTTCCTTTTCTAGCTCCGATCGAATTTGGATTTGGAAGATATGGAATTGATCATTACCTTCCCGATTTGACGACTTCTAACACCTATAAAGAGCACATAGAAATCGTGCAAGAGAATCTTCGTTCTTTATCCAATTATTCTGTCATCGGAGATTATCCAATCGATAAATTCATGACCAAAGGATTCTCCAACGGATTGAAGAAACATCAATTTACCCAAGGAAAATTCTTAGATACTTTCATCACTTCTCTAGCCTATGGTATCGGAGGAAGACAAGCCTATAGCGAAAACTTTGAAGGAGCTATCTCTTCTCTTTTCCAATTCATTTATCGAAATGGAGCACCTAAAGATTCTTTGTTTGATTTAGCTATCGCTTTGGGAAAGAATTTGATTTTATTAGATACGGAAGAAGTCATCTTAAAAGATTTACAACACAATCCTTCCTATCTCTGGAAAGATTTAAAACCTCTCTTGGTAAGAGCTTTGAAGAATCAAAATATCCAAGGTTTAGAATTAGATAAGCTGATTGAGACGCTTCATTCTCTAATTAACGCCTTGATTACGATGTTAAAAGGGGAGGATTATTTGCTCATCTTCCCAACTCTTTTCCATCTCGATAACATCAAATGTTTAGGTTTTGCTCATATCCCAGAATTGCTCCTTTCTCATATGAAAGCTTTAGATAAGAATCACAACAGGGCTGTGAAAGCTAGTGTCAGTGATGCTTCTTATATCTTAGAGATTGAAGGGGTTCAAAATTTTGAATTGTATTATCAAAATAAAGTCGTGGTGGATTCTAGTGGCGAAGAAGTAAAGACTTCTTATTCTTTAGAAAATAATGAGACCTTCTGTCGTATCTTTTTACCGAAAGATAAAGGATATCGACTGGTTTCCAGTGAAGATTTAAAAGTGAGTCTTTATGAAAATAAAGGTGTTTATTACACGCCAGAAGAGGTCACTTATGACGATTCTATCTTAAAGGGAGAATTCTTATGAGGAAAGAAAAGATCATCTCAGAGATCCCTTTAAAAGAATCTTATAACATCTATCTTTTTAATACTCGATTGAAGAGAAAGCAAAAAAGAAGAGCTTTCGCAAAGTTTTTAGGTATTTCTTCTTTCCGTTATGGATTGATAGAAAAAGGATATATCAAACCCAACAAGAAAGAGATAGAAAAGATCTCGAAAGCTTTGGAATTAGATTTCTCTGTCTATCTACAAGAATCTAGTCAATACCCAAGTGAATTACCCGATAAAGAACAAAATCCAATCGTAAAATTCTTCTACTTCATCTTAGGTTCGAAAGTCGTCAGAGGATTATTGATTGGATTTACACTTCTTTTCATGTCGTTATTCTCCATCTTCTTTGCCGCTGACCGCTGGATTGAAAACAACGCCAGCAAGTATTTGAATGATACTTCTCTTCAATTCATTGAGAAGTTCAATGAAAAATCCACACCGAATATCTCCCTTATTGGTACCTTAGTTTACCCGCAGATCTCACAAACTTACAAAGAGGGAAATGAAGTCAATGTGGTACAAATCAAAGGCAATCGCATCGATAAAGAAGGAATCCCTTTATCCTTCTCTTTCATCGATACCTTCTGGACAGAAAAAGATCGTATCTCCTTTGATTTCACAAGCTATGATGAAGAAAAGGATGAAATTCACTATTTTGTCAATTATTTGGACTACGAAAGTGAAGAGTATAGCAGTTTCAACATCAAATACGATATTCAGAATTACCAATTCAGCACAGATGCTACGGAGGATCAATGGATCATCGACCGCATTCAATATTTCTATCTGGCTCACTATATCGAAGCGGATTTCAATGTCATGATCCACGACCAATTAGGATTAGACTTAGACTTCATTCACGATGTGATTGTCCCCTTGATGAAAGGGTTAGAATACCAATCTACCCAGGGAGCTATCACCTCTCTTGCTTATATGGCTTCCATGATTCTCTCCGCCGTTTTCTTATTTGGTAGTGCCTTCGCCTTCATCTTTGGGCAAAAGAAGAAAGAAGTGAAGTTCTTCTCTTATAGCAACGAATTGATATTGGGGAACCAACCTAGAACGAATTTTAAAAATGATTTCAAATTTGTCCCCTTTGTTCCCGAACTTGTCGTCACGATTATCGGTATCGCTTTAGTAGCCGTCGGATCGTTTAGATTACCGGTCCTTGCCTTCACATTGATCTCTTATTCTTCTAGTCAAATCACCTTTGCCAATGAAAACTTGCTCTCCATCTTGATGATCGGTATGTTCTTGCTCTACTTCATCGATTTTGATACTTTCATGGATGATAAGAGAGTTCTACGAAATGTCTTCTTGTATCCGATTTTATTCTTGATCATCTATTTCTTTGAGGCGACTTTGCTTACGGGAATCAAAGAAGCGGATACGGCGGTCTCTATCGCTCTAGAAAATGTCATCATCCCTAACCCCTTCGCTTCTGTTTCTTGTTACTTCTTATTGATGTTATTCCTCTTCTTCACTCCCAAGAGAATCAAAACCAAGAAAGGATTGATCGCCTATCGATGTCTAGGTATCCTTCCTGTGGCGTATATCCTTGTCTCCTTCTGTATTTTCAACGGAGATATTCTCTTCGGTTGGGATATGTCTAATCTCTGGTTTAAGTATTTCTTCGCTAGTGAGAGACTTCCTTATTCTCTCTTAGCGGTGGGATATTTGGTTGGCTTATTCTTTATGCGTCTCTATTTTGAAAGAATATATGGGGAAAAAGGTGCGCAAAGATTCTTCAATTCCAATCGTTTCATCATGTGGAAGAATATCTTCACTTGCGCCATCATCATCGTGGTTTGGGTAATTGAGATGATATTGTCTCCTCAAGTTCAACTTCATAAGATCGGTATCGGTATCAACAAAGCGCTGATCATCTTAGTTCCTATCTTGATTTGTTATCATCCTCACAAAGGCCCAAGAAATCTTGTTGTAGATTATTTGACTCTCTTCCTTTACTTCTTAGCCATGGCTTATGCATTTGTCTTAGCCGCTATTGTCGGTCTACTTGGTTTAGCATCAGCACTATAAAAAAAGGAGAACACCATGTCTTTTATCGAATTAAGTAAGAAACGTTATTCCACTCGTTTTTTCTCTTCCAAGAAGGTGGAAGAAGAAAAGATTCAATTGCTGTTAGAAGCAGCACAAAATGCCCCTACAGCAAAAAACAATCAACCTCAACACATTTATCTGCTTCAAAGTGATGAAGCCTTAGAGAAGGCCAAAAAAGCGACTCCTTGCGTCTATGGAGCTCCTCTTGTGTTCTTAGTCTGTATCAATATGAATGAAGTTTGGGTTTCCTCCACCGAAAAAGGCGCGGATTCTGCGGATATTGATGGTTCTATCATCACCACGCACATCGCTTTAGAAGCAGCCGATATCGGTCTTTCCTCTTGTATTGTCCGCATGTTCGACAGTGAAAAAGTTAAAGAGATCTTCGCTCTTCCTTCCTATATGAAACCCGTTCTCTTCTTACCTGTTGGTTACCCTTCCGAAAAAGATCAACCCAATCCAAGACATTATTCTAGAAAGCTTTTAAGTGAGACCGTCACAAAGCTATAAATCATAAAAACAATTTTTGCTAATGAAAAAGGTGTGGATTTTCCACACCTATTTTTTTACAGCAAGAAGATTCCTTTTTCCGAGGCGTCTTGAATGTCTTTTTGATCCCAGATAGAACACTGGACTTCACCGATGTGGGCTTTATCGAGGAAGAACATACAGATACGAGACTGTCCGATACCTCCACCAATGGTGTAAGGTAATCTTTGATGTATGATATCTTGAACATAAGGAGAGTCTTTTCCTTTCTCTTCTTCGTTCATGTAGCGCATCTGTTTGACCAGGGAGTCTTCATCCACACGGATTCCCATAGAGGAAAGCTCTAAGCCGATATCTAAGATTTTGTCGTAGACTAAGATATCGCCGTTTAAATTCCAATCGTCATAGTCAGTCGCTCTAGAATCGTGAGGTTTACCATCTTTTAAAGGCCATCCGATTCCGTAGAGGAAGACAGAGCCATATTTTAAGCAGATGGCTTTTTCTCTCTCTTTTCTTGTGAGATTAGGATACATCTCTTCTAATTCTAAGGTAGAGACAAAATGAATCTCAGGAGCAAGCTTTTTTTCTAAGCAAGGGAAGAGTTCCCCGATATCCTTTTCAACTTTCTTTAACGCTTCATAGACTTTTCTGACCACGGAGAAGAGAGTTTCTAAAGTTCTTTCTTCCTTAGCGATGATGACTTCATAATCCCACTGGTCGACATAAATGGAGTGGATATTGTCTAACGTGGGTTCATCTTTACGGATGGCGTTCATATCGGTATAGAGTCCTTGATGCATATCCATACCGTATTTCTTCAAGGCCATTCTCTTCCATTTGGCAAGAGAGTGAACGATTTCGATCTGGTCGTCTAAAAAAGGAACTTGAAAGGAAACGGGAGTTTGGGATCCATCTAAGCCATCGTTAAGACCGCTTTTTTTGTTGACAAACAAAGGGGCGGAGACTCTCATGAGATTGAGATTGTTGGCTAAGGCTTTTTGGAATCCATCTTTGACTTTTTTGATGGCGAATTGCGTATCTTTGACGCTCAATTTACTTTGATAGTGTTCAATGGGATAAATCATGCGTATATTAAACTACATTTCCAAGAAATGTGAAAGTAAAAAATACAATCTTTGTCAAAAAAAACGCCTCCTAAGAGGCATTAGTGATTAAGAAATGAAATCTAAGATATCTTGGATGACTTGATCTTTGTCATCTTCGTTTAATATCTCATGTCTCATATTGGGATAAAGAATGAGATTGACATCTTTGACGCCGAGTTTTTGATACATGGCTTCTAAGTCTTTGACACCTTTAGAATATTCTCCGACAGGATCATCCACACCAGAGACGATTAAGATGTGTTCTTCTTTGGAGATGTTGGCTAAATTCTTTTTCTTATAGAGTTGATTCATGCCCTTCATGAATTCATGATAGAAACCGTTGGTATTCATGTGACCGCAATAAGGGTCCGCAATATATTTCTGAACGTTTTCTTCATTGTAAGAGAGCCAATCTAAATCGGTCTTCTTTCCTTCGATGTTTTTGGCATATCCACCGACAGAGAGATTGGTCATCAATTTGGCGGGTTTGTTCCAGTTTCCTTTGGTAGTGGTAATCTTAGAGACCAAATTGGCGACAGAATACAAAGAGGCTCTAGGGCCGTTGCTTCCCATGATAATGGCTTTTTCTACGGTGTTAGGATATCTTTCTAAGTAAGTTTGAACAGCAAAAGAACCCATGGAATGTCCCATCAAATACGTGGGGGCAATCTTCTTCAATTCTTCCGCCTTGATGTTTAAGGCATCCACAATCATCTTCCAAGCGTCGACGGGCCACTGTTGTTGTTCTTCCACAGAAGCAGCGTTCAATCCTTGTCCAAAGTGGTCTAAAACATAGACGGAGATTCCTTCTTCGTTCAAACGAGCGGCAAAGGGAGCGTAACGCTGAGAATATTCTTGCATACCAGTGATGACAAGAAGATTCTTTCTAGGATTTTCCACAGCAAAAGAAGAACCTTTCACAGTGAATTGTTCATTGATTTTCACTTCAAATGTTTCCATAAAAATTGATTTCCTTTTCCATACTTATATTTTAATTATTTTAAATACTAAATTAAAGATAGATTGTCGTTTTTTGTCAACTTTTAGGTTTTCGTCTTTCTTTGTGAACGACTTTCTTTTCTACTTTCTTTTCCTGGCTTACTTTCTTTTCAAAGAGAGCTAAGAATTCTTGTGGTATTGGAGCTTGGAAGGTCATCTTTTTCTTGGTTTTTGGATTCATTAGTTCTAAACAATAAGCATGTAACCCTAGTCTTCCTAAAGGATCTTTGGGTTTTCCATATTTATCATCCCCGATGATATAATGTCCTCTCTCTCCTAAATGAACACGGATTTGGTTCTTTCTTCCTGAATCGATAGAAACATCTAATAGAGAGTAATCTTGGTTCTCTTTTATTACAGCATAATGGGTGACAGCAAATTGTCCATCTTTATCTTTCGAAGAATACATGAGATTGAGAGAATTCTTTTTCAGATACGATTTGATCGTTCCTTTTTTCTCTTTCATCACACCTTCAACAATGGCATAATAGCCTCTTTTTGTAACAAGATGATTCCAGTTATCTTTGTCGGTAAGAAGGTGAGCCATCTCACTATTTTTGGCAAAGAGAAGCACACCAGAAGTATCTTCATCGATTCTGTGAACCACAAAGATACGTTTGTGTTTATCTTTTTGTTGCAAGTAATCATTGACCATTCTAAAAGCGGTAGAACCTCTCTCATTATCAGAAGGAACGGATAATAATTTGGTCGGTTTATTGATGACAATCAAATCCTCATCTTCATAAAGGATAGGAAGATTGCTCCTTGCCACTTTCTTGACAGGATTTTTATAAATCATGACAACGTCTTTTCTTTCCAATGCAAAATCAAATTGGGTCACAGGTGCCCCGTTGACACAGACTCTGCGAGTAGAAAGAAGAGATTTTACTCCCGTTTTGGATTTGCCTGGGAAGAGTTCAAACAAAAAGGAAAGTAAAGTATTGGGAGATTTTACTTGGTATTCTTGAACATCTCTTTCTTGTGGGGATATGTGTTTCTTTTTATCTTTATGAAACACTTCCTTTTTACCTTTATTTTCTTTCATTTTAAATACTCTTACTATTCTTTTCTTTTTGACTCTCAAGGAAGACATCTTTTAAGGAAAGGATATCTTCTAAAATTCTAGGGTCAATATATTGTTTTAGGACTTCTTTGTTAGAGATATTTTCCCTAATTAGCGTAGAGGATATAGGGATTGTACTTCTTGATACGGTGATCGTATCAATCGGGTGGTTTTGAAACCAATTCAATCTTCTCTCTTCTTCCCCTGTGACAAAGATATCCGGATGATATCCATAATAAAGGATAGTTTGATAGACATAATCTCCCCATAAACAGTTATTTCCTACGCCAATATCTTTTAAAGGTAGAATGATGGCATCAGGATAGAGTTTACTCACTAATGCTTTTCTTTCTTCAAATGTGAGAGGGTTTTTATCAGTTCTACTTTCTTGACTAGAAGAAATCAATATCAAAACTTGATCCGCCTTTTGATAAGCTTGATCGATGATGCTTTGATGACCGAGATGAATCGGTTGAAATCTTCCAATGACAAGACCTAACATAATCTATTTTTGTTTCTCAAATTTCGGGATAGGAAGAAGTTTGTGTAAACTTGCTTTATGCATTCTTTCAATCTTTTCAATGACATCTTTAGGGCCTTCACCTGTCTCTAGGTAGTGATCTAACACGGCATAGGTGAAGCCAAAATTATCCTCATCTGTCTTTCCAGAGAGACCATCTTCCGGGGCTTTTTCAATGAGATCTTTAGGAAGTCCTAATTCATAGCCGACTTCTTTGACTTCATGGAAGAGAAGGTTTTGTAAAGGAGCAAAGTCTCCTGCAGCATCGCCGTATTTGGTGGAATAACCAACATAATCTTCCGAATAATTACAAGTATTGGCAACTCTTGCATTACCTACCATTGCAGCGACATTATATAAAGTAACCATTCGAATTCTAGCACCTAAATTGCTTTTTAATGCATATGTCAATTCTGGGCCGACATTCTCACGGATAGATTTTCTGCTCGCCTCGGTGATTTCTTGAATATTGATCACATAGTGAGGAATTTGAAGGAAGTTTACTAATTCATAAGATTTATCGATATCGTGTTGATTTCCATCCGGCATCAAGACACCGATGACATTCTCTTTCCCAAGGGCTTCCACACATAAACCAGCGACAACAGAGGAATCTTTACCACCAGAAATACCGATAACTACTTTGCATCCTCCGACGGTATCACGGATCCATTTCACGATTTGATCTTTCATTTTGACTTCCTTTCTAAAAAGGGTTTTTCCCTTATCAATATCATATCATTTCTGTTATCAATCCTAAAGAAAAAGCCACTGATGTGGCTTAAATGATTTTCTCAAAGACCATCCGATCTTTGTTGGGAGGAAGAATCGCTCTTCCGCAGAAAGTGAAATCATAGAGAGATAAGATATGTTTCATGATATCATTTCCTTCATGAGTATCGATGCGAAGAGAATGATATCCTTGTTTCTTGGCTTCGATAAGGAAGATATCAAATAATTTCTTTCCGAGTCCTTTCCCTTTGTATTCTTTTTTGATAGCAACACGGTGCATGACCATATAAAGAAGAGTGGTCAACCACTGTCCTTCATAGAGATGATCGTAGTCTTCTTCATAATAAGTAAGAGCACATACTCCCACAAGGATAGAAGGATTGTTATCATCTAAAAGAACATATAAGGTTTGGTTTTGGATATCATTGAGGAAAGTATCTCTATTCGGATATCCGTCTTGCCATTGACCATTTCCTTGTAAACGTAAAACTTCTCGAGAATCTTCGACTGCTTTCATCACTTCATCGATGTCTTGCATCGTTGCTTTTCTATTCTCTAGGAATTTACTTTTTTAAATCTTAGTTCTTTCTTTGTTTGCAAGACTATCTAGTGGGCTTATTTTCTTTACAAATGCTTTTCTAAATAATCTGTTTTATCAACGATTGAATGGTCTTCGCTTCCACTCATTTTGCGACACTTTTATGAGAATGTTTGAAAAACATTGACAGAATGTTAACATTCAATAAGAAGCTATGGATTTTCCTTATATAAAGGACTAAAATACAATTAAACAAGAACATATTTCAGCGAATATAGATTATATTTTTTTCTTACATACAGTCATTCTGTCCCAGTTACGGAATGACGTTTGCTATGGAAGAAAACACTGTAAAGTCATACCGTTCCATCCGATTCCACTTCAAGGGGAATGAGTCTCAACTGAGACTCCTCTCCTTCCTTTCCCATATCGCAAAGAACGTCTACAACTACGCCCTCTTCATTTTGACGGATGATTATG
>JAFUFH010000082.1 GCA_017470005.1 Bacilli bacterium
AGGACTTCTCAACCCACTGAAGTATTACCTCGAACGGAGGGAATCGTTATGTTGATTGGAACCGCCGTATGCGGAAAACCGCACGTACGGTGGTGTGAGAGGGTGGATGGAGTTAAAAGGCCATCACTCTACTTTAATTTTATAGAGATTTTAGTTTATTATCGATTGCGGTTAAGAATGCGGTATAAGTTGTTGGATCTTTTGCTTCTGAAATTTCAGTGTGATCACTATTCTTAAAATAGAATAACTCATGCTCGATACCATATAAATCCATCATCTGTTCTAGCTTTGCGTATTGAGCGATACCAACAATGCTATCTTTACCTGCATAAGCACAGATCATCGGGAATTTATTGGTAGCAGACATATAATGAGTGACAGAAAGTAAATCTCTTCCGCCACCAGGTTTTGTCATAGAAGTAGAGGCCTCATTGGGATAGACAATATCATGTTTACTCGCATTGGTAGAAGCTTCAATCTGCCCTAAGGTATAAGGAATACCACACATACCATTAGCGATACGTACGGTTTGATACTCACACCAGTTTGCGCCTTCTCCCATAATCGGTAATTCACCGAGGTTAGAGGCTAAACGCTGTGTCTCAATGGCAGAGTAGGTAATACCGGCATCTAATACGGCCTCTGTGGCGCTATTGAATCTCTTCCAGTTATCGGGAAGGATATCCACAGGACCAACAGCATCCACTAAGAATTTAATCGGTAAAGCAGCATCTTTACCTCTAGAATAGGTGTAAAGCATCGCAAGATGGCTACCAGAAGATGCACCTCCTAAGACAAGGTTAGTCTTTGTGGTATCAAATCCTAAATCCGTTAACGCCGCTTTGATCGAAGTGATACAAGCATCAATCTCATCCAAGTTTCTAAAGATAGAGAGAGAAGAGTCATTCATGGCACGATTCAGTAATGTGTACTTAATTGTTGCTGTAATATAGCCTCTATTGGCAAATTCATGAACATAAGAATTCACATCGGTCTTTAAGCCTGATACCCAAGCACCACCATGGATAAAGAGAATGACATTATGTTTTGCACTCTTATCTAAAGAGTTAGGAACATAAAGGTCATAGTTATTACTACCCTGGTTTCCATAATAATCTTCTCCACCATTGACATTGTATTCACTGTGATTCTTTCCACCTTCTTTATACGTGTTTTCAATGGTGTTTTCTTTGGCGTAAGAGATATTCTTAAAACATAAGGCATTCGGAGTAGCATCGACAGTCTTTCCGGTGACACCTTGTGCTTTTGGAGCACTAGGGTCAGTGGAAATCTCTTCAATGAAAGGATTATAAGAGTTAGTCACTCGAATATCATCATCATTAAAGAGCGTACAAGAAGAGAGAAGAGAAGAGATGACAATCATGGGTAAGATAAATTTCTTTTTCATGCTCTATTCCTCCTTTCCTTTCTCGGCTTTTACTTCTTTTTTAACTCGCCTCTTAAAGAAGCCATAAACGATTGCTAGAACAACCATAACCACAAAGATAATAGAAGAGAGCAGTGCATAAGATCGAGGAGCCATCACTACAGAAGTGATAAAGATATTGAGTTTAGATAAGTCCGCTTGAGGTAAGACAAACTTACCTAAGATGGTGATACCTAAACCTAAGACAAGTTGCAATATACCCGCAAGATAGAACAAAGGACCAAAAAATGTCCAAGGTTTAGAAGTGAGAGTCTTAATCAATGTCCAAACAAATAAGAACATCCAAATGGCAGCAAAGACATATAAACCGATATATAAGGCAGTGGCTACATAACCTAAGATTTGATAGAAGACATCCGGAATGATTGAATACACCATCAATTTCAGCAATCTTCTAGAGTAATCTTGTTTACTCTCTTCACTCTTTTGAACTAATTCACTCTCTTCGACTTTACCCGATAACTGCTCTTTTAAGAATTGAGAGAGATATACATAAACCACCAAAGAGATTTTAATGATGGTTCCATCCTCATTGACCAATCCGATCTGATTGAGAATGTTGATGAAGTTATCTCTAATCTCTTGTTTAGCATCTTCGCCATATGCAGAAGTATCCACCATACCTGTAGATTCCGCTTTCGCAAGGGCGTCTTCCACTTGGTCATAAAGAACTAAAGAAGCAGTATCAACAGTGGCTTCATCACTATTTAACGTGTTATACAAAGTGATAGAGAAGTCTTCAAAGTATTGATCATCCATACCGACTTCTTCCATGGTATCTTCGGCATCTCCACCGATCGCATAAGCATCTAGAGCATCTTGAACCTGTTGTCTAATCTGTTCACGAATCGTGGATTTGACAATCCCACGAACCGTGAATTCGGTGATTAAAGAGATGGGCTCTTCTAAGGTAGTAGAGATATCATCGATGTTATTGGCAATAACATTGTTGTTAAAGGTATCTCTATTACCATCCATGATCTCTCTTGTACCTGTAGGAGTTAAAGTGAAGGATAAGGGAAGATGAATGGTATCGGTTCCTAACATTTTAACGATATCGATATCTTTGGTATAGTCTGTCTCTGGCACTAATTTTGCTAAATCCGTGACGGATACAGAAATATTTGAATATAAAGATAGGGTAGGACCGGAAAACAAAAATACGGTTGCTAATACAGAAAGCGCCATGATGACGATGTTAAATACTCTTAATATTGTCTTCATATGATTTAGTTCCTTTAAGGATATTATATTTTAAATAAATGTAAATTTTAAGAGTTTTCCTATTTTGAATATTACAAAATGCCTATTATTGGTTTGGTTCTTAAAAAAAGGTTGAAACTTGGTAGTGTTTTAAATTTTTTGACACCTAAACCCTATCTTAAGAATAAGAAAACCTGAATTAAGTGTGGAAGTATAACCTTGGGGGAGTCTAGAAGTCATTAAACCGAAGACAAAAGAAGAATCTTTGAAAGTTTGTGATAATGAATTGGTCTTTATCAATGAAGAATAGGATGATTTTTTTTAAATCTAAATCCCATAGTGACGTGATAAAATTAATTCTAAATAAAGCTTATTCTCAAAAGACAATTAATTGACTGTGGTTTTATTGACTATAACAGTGGCATAATACCGTTCTAAGAAGCTTTTTCAAATCTTTGTAATTTGTTTTTAAAGGAAGGTAAAAAATGAGAAAGATTATTGTTTCTATCCACCCAGAACATGTAAAAAATATTATTAATGGGACTAAAAAATTTGAATATAGAACAAAAGTTGCCAAAAGCGATGTAAAGAAAATCATCATTTATGAAACAGCCCCAATTAAGAAGGTTGTTGCGGAAGCTGAGATCATAGAAGTTTTGATGATGAAACCAGAGGAGCTTTGGGAAGAAACAAAAGAACAATCTGGTATCTCAAAGTCTTTCTTCGATTCTTATTTTGAAAATCGTGATGTTGCATATGCATACAAATTAGGGGAAGTGAAGGTATATGAACAACCAAAAACTTTAGAAGAATTTGGGCTGCGTTGCGCCCCTCAATCCTTTGCTTATGTTCGTTAGATAAATAAAAGCTTAAAAAAAATAAACATTAATTTTCAACTATAAAACCAAATACATCTTCTCGTTTTGGAATGGAATTGATAGCGCCTTGTTTCGAGCAAGTTAAGGTAGCAGCTATGGATGCTACTCTTGCTGATTCTATGATATCTTTTCCTTCTTGTAGTTGTTCTGTGAATACTCCGACAAAAGTATCTCCAGCAGCTGTAGTATCTACTACTTGTATCTTCCTGGCAGGGAAATGAGTTTCCTTATTGTTTTGAATAATTTTGACTCCTTGTTCTCCTAATGTGATGATTAAAGTAGGAATTTTTTTAAATTCTTCTAAATCCTTTAAGGTGTCATATTCTGTCTCGTTAGGAATAAGGATATCAATATAAGGAAGTATTTTTTGCTGTTCTATAGAAGCAGGAGCTGGATTGAAGATAGTTAAAATCTTCTTTTCTTTTGCTATTTATATAAACATAATAAGTCAAATCTAAATCATTCTCTCCTTGCGCTAAAAAGATCATCTATTGGTGCATTGGAGCCCTGTTTTTATTGTTAATAATTATTAATTTCTTAATCTGAAATTTGTTGCTTTTGACAAACAGTGACCTTTCTCAAAATTTGTTTGTCCGCTTTTTGTCACGACCGATAAAAAGCCCTTTTTTTCGGCATTATTTAGTGATATAAATACATTTAGAAACACTAAAAAAAGCTGCACACGCAGCCCTCGGATTTGACAAACGTTTATTTGAACTCGTATTGTTAATTCCGAGATTAGTGTAAGCAAAAAAGGAGTGCATGTCAAGATGGAAAATGAAAAACGCTATTTCTTAGGATTGGATATTGGAACCAATTCTGTTGGATGGTGTGTTACGGATAGAGATTACAATATCGTTAGAAAACACACAAAGAGAAATGGAAAGACAGTCTCACTACATTTATGGGGATCACGTCTATTTGATGAAGCGGATCCTGCCGCCGGTAGAAGAGGTAATCGAAACACCAGAAGACGTCTTGCTAGAAGAAGAGCACGTGTTGTTATGTTGCAAGAAATCTTTGCTCCTGAAATGAATAAAGTGGATAAAGATTTCTTTGATAGATTGAATAACTCTGCTTTTAGAAAAGAAGATAATCCTTTCTCCAATCAATATGATTGCTTGTTATTCAATGATAAAGACTACAGTGATAAGGATTACTATGCAAAGTATCCTACGATTTATCATTTAAGAAAAGCAATTATGGAACATCCAGAAAAACGTTTTGATATTCGTGAGATTTATCTTGCAATTGTCCACATGATTAAATATCGTGGTAATTTCTTAACTGAGGGTGAAATGTCTAACATTGGAAACAATACGACAGATCTTAAGAAATTATTTAACGAATTAGATAGTTTATTATTGGCATTGAATGAAGAAACCGAAGAGGATGAGAATGCTGATACGTATTCTGTTTTCTCATTGAATGAAGAACATGCTCAATGCTTATTAGATTTATTTAAAAAAGAAAGTGGTAAAAGTCTCTTACTTGAAAAAGAACGAGAGATTTTGGACTTAGAAAAATCTAACAAAGATATACGTCTTTCTCTTTTAAAACTAATTAATGGATCTTCCATGAAATTAGTGGATCTTTTCAAAGATTTAAAAGGTGATGAGAACGAAGAAATTGAAAAAACAAAGTTAGATTTCACTAGTGCTGATTTTATTGATACCACTTTTGTTAGACTGCCGGAAATGATTAGTGATAACAAAGCAGGTTTAATTGAGGCAGCAAAAAATCTTTATGATTTTAGAGTTCTTGCTAATGTCTTAAAAGGAAATCAATATATTTCTGATGCTATGGTGGATCGTTATGAGACTCATCAAAAGCAACTGAAACAATTAAAAGAATTGATTAAGCTTTATAGTCCAAAACAATATAAATCTTTCTTTAGAGATGTTTTTGAGAAAGGAAAAAATACTCCTTTGAAGAATTATGCTAATTATGTTGGGTATTCTTCTACTGGAGCAAAAAAAATCAAAGTAGCGCACTCCACTTCTAAAGATGAATTATACAAAGAAATCAAGAAGTTATTACCTATTGATAAAGTTGATGATGGTAATTTTGAATGGAAGAGAGCAGGAGACTGTGAAATCTTTATTGCTATTAAGAGAGCGATGGATGATGGAAACTATCTTCCTAGACAAAATGGTAGAGAGAACGGAGTCTTCCCTTATCAACTCAATAAATTAGAACTAAAGAAGATAATTGATAATCAAAAGCAGTACTATCCATTCTTAGCAGAGACTGCTCCCGATTTTAATAATCCTAAGAAAGAGAGCTATAAGTTGGTTTCTTTATTAGAATTTAAGATTCCTTATTATGTAGGACCTCTTTCTGGTGATAAAGCATGGCTTAAGAAAACGGAATTTGGAGAAAACAATAAGATTACTCCTTGGAATTTTAATCAAGCTATCGACAAAGAAGCCACAGAACAAGCTTTTATTGAAGGGTTAAAGAATTCCTGTACTTACATTATTGGTGAACCTACTCTTCCATCTAATTCCCTACTTTATAGTGAATATGTTTTCTTAAATGAAGTAAATAACTGGAAAATTAATAATCAAGATATTTCCAAATCGGATAAAGAATATTTATTCTTGAATGTTTATTTGAAAGGTAAACCTTCGATTAAGAGAATTAAAGAAGCTTTAAATCAAAAATACAATACTACTATTGAATTAACAACAAGAACTGGAAAAGAATTGAAAGCTGAAGATATCCATGCTGATTTAAAGTCTTATAGAGACATGATGAAAGTGTTCGGAAATGAATTCTATAAGAATGAGAATTTAGTAAAATTAGCCGAAGAAATCATTTTTGATATCACAATCTTAGAAGATAAAAAGCTTTTACAAGAAAGATTCGAGAAAATGAATCTGAATAAAGAACAATTAAAAGCTTTATCGACTTTAAAGTATTCAGGATGGGGCAAGCTTTCTCGTCTATTCTTGGATGGAATTAAGACTGAATTAGACACTTATACTAGTGAAGTTTTAGATCATACCATCATTGATTTAATGAGGGAATATCCGTTAAATCTCATGGAAATCTATGAAGCGGATGAAAGATTTAGTTTCAAGAAACAAGTAGAAGAAAGATTAAAAGATTCTAATGTGGATATCAATACTATCATTGATGAAGAATATGTTTCTCCTTCTATGAAGCGTTCTTTAAGACAAACTTTAAAGATTGTTGATGAGTTAAAAAAGATTCTAAAGATTGATTCATTTGATTCTTATTTTGTGGAATGTACGAGAGAAAATGATCCTGATAAGAAAAATCAAAGAACTAACTCTAGAAAGAAACAAATCCAAGATCTATATAATGAAGCTAAGGATATTGATCAAAAACTCAAAGACCAATTAGAAGGCAAGAGTGATGATGAACTCCGTGGCAAAAAATTATTCTTATACTTCATGCAAATGGGACGTTCTGTTTACACAGGAAAAGAAATCGATATTGATTCTTTAGAAACAGAATATGATATTGATCACATTATTCCTCAAGCCAAAGTGAAAGACGATTCCCTTATCAACACAGTCCTGGTAGAAAAAACTGTGAATACTCTTAAATCTGATAGTTATCCAATTCCTGATTCTTGTTTAACAAAACAAGGAAGAGAATGGATCGCTGTTCTTTCAAAGAATAAATTATTACCGGATGAAAAGAAGGCAAGATTACTTCGTAATTATCCTCTAACAGAAGATGAAGAAGCCTCCTTTGTCAATAGACAATTGACCATGACTAATCAAGCGGTTAAAGCAGTTTGTGATATCTTAAAAAAGACGGATAAAGGCGCAAACATTGTTTATTCTAAGGCTGGACTTGTTTCTGACTTTAGAAAGGCTTTTGATTTAGTAAAATGCAGAGACATCAACGATTTCCATCACGCTAATGATGCATTTTTAAACATTGTTGTTGGTAATGTTTATAACAAGGTTTTCACCAATAAATTTACTGCTGAAAAAGTGAGAAGAAGCAAACAGTATTCCGAAGGTTTAAACTTGAAAGCAGATAAGTTCTTTGCCACGGATAAATGTGTTTATGGTAGGGATACAAAGATTTGGAGAGCAAAAGAAACACCTGAATTGATTAGAAAACAACTGGCGTTCAATGATCCTTTAGTGACTCATATGTTAGTAACACAAACTGGCAAACAAGGCTTCTTCAATAAGATTAGTATTTCGCCAGCAAGTGAAGGCGCCGCCACAATGCCTTTGAAGAATAAAGCGCCATTCAATCAGCCAGGCTTTGAAAAGAAATATGGCGGATATAATAATTTGACTTGTCCTTATTTTATCTTAGTGGAATCTGATGATAAAAAAGGTAAAAAATATACTTTAGAATATATCCCTGCTGTTTATATTGCTAACATCCATTCTAAAGAAGATATGGTTCAATACTTTATGGATCATAATGATGAATATAAACTAAAAAATCCAAAAATTATATTAGATAAATTATTAATTAATACAGTATTCGAGTTGAATAATATAATTGATAATCATAAGGATTCTACAAGAATTAGATTAAGAGCAAGTGATTCTGAAACAAGGGTAAAATGTATTAATAATAATCAATTACATTTAAAAAACATTTTTACAACTTACATAAAAAACATTGCTAAAGTTTTAGGAAAAAATACTTCGTTTGGTGAGACTAAAAAATTGGATATTCATGATAAAGATTGTTTAAAAATTAATGGAATTGACATTAATAAAGAAACAAATTTAGCACTGTTTGATTATTTAACAGAATGTGGTGCCAAACCTATATATGCTAATTTGCCAGAATTAGGAAATGTTTTGTGTAAACTAAATGAAAAAAGATTAATATTTGCAAACTTAAGTTTTGAAAATCAACTTAACTTATTATATGAATTGGTTTGTTGTTTTGGCTGTAAATCAGTATCTTCAGATTTGTCTCTAATTGATTTGACATCTAAAGCGGGTAGAACTCGTATTAGCAAAGAATTGAAGCCAGGAACAAACATTATTATTCAATCAATTACGGGTTTTTATGAAACCATTTTGTTTTCTGTCCCTCAAAAATAAGGTGAGATAGATAAATGGCCTTTAGAGTTGTAAAGATTAATAATCGTTGCAAGCTCGAAACTCAATTAGGTTATTTAGTGTGCCGAAGTGATAAAGAAACGAAGATTCTTTTAAATGAGATTGAATTACTCATTATTGAGAATCAGCAAGTCTGTATTACTTCGGCACTTATTTCGGAATTAATGAATCATAAAATTCGTGTAATTTTTTGTGATAATACCCATCAACCTCAGGGTGAAGTGTCTCCATATAATTCTTGTTATGACACATACGGAAAGATAAAACAACAAATAGCTTGGGAAGAAACTACAAAGAGCTTTTTGTGGAATCAAATTGTTCGACAAAAGATTCATAATCAAAGTTTTGTTTTGCGTATTAAAGAGAAGTTCTCTGAAGCAAATACATTAGAAAAATATGAGCATGAAGTTCAAAATGGTGATATACAGAATAGAGAAGGATTAGCTGCTAAGTTATATTTCTCCTCTTTATTTGGTGACAAATTTGATCGAAGGAAAAAGAATGATAAAACTAATATTTATTTGAATTATGGATATTCGATATTACTTTCAATGGTTAATAGAGAAATCGCATCATCTGGTTATCTAAATCAACTTGGTGTGCATCATATTGGAGAACAAAATCCATTTAATCTAGGATGTGATTTCATGGAACCGTTTCGGCCTTTTGTGGATAAAATTGTAATTGATAGTAAGTTGACTGATGATAATTATAAAAGTGAGTTTATAAAACTATTATCTATAAATATCTCATGTAATAACCAAACTACATTATTAGATAATGCAATACATAATTTTGTTCTTGATTGTCTTGCTTTTTTAAATAGATATGATAATCACGATATTATTAAAATAAAGTTTCTTGATGAGCAATTATAGATATATGAGATCCATATTAATGTTTGATTTACCAGTGGATACTGTAGCGGAAAGAAGAGAATATAGGAAGTTTGTTAAATTCTTAAAGAAACAAGGCTTTGTGATGTTTCAAGAGTCTATTTATATAAAGTTATCTATCAATGAAAATGCTGTTAAGAATCTTAAGAAAGTGATAGATAATAATCTTCCTCCAAAAGGAATGGTTTCTATGTTAACAGTTACAGAAAAGCAATTTAATAGCATGGATTATTTCTTAGGAGAGTTTATTACAGATATAGTGACAACAGATACGAGGGTGGTAGAGTTATGAAAGAATTATTATTTCCGTTTATGGAAGAGAGAATTACTTTTTCGAAAGATAAGTTTTACAACGTTGTTCATGAATCTCCTTTTCATTTTCGAAACTTCATTCGTCGGATTCAAAGTCAATTAAATGGTGGAGACGAATTTCTTTCTATTTATGATGAAAAAGATAAGAAAGGAAATCCAGAAAAGAAAGTGTTTCTCATTTCTGATTTTCTTACATTTGAAATAGATGAAAAGAAAATCAATACATTAATACAAAAAGAAATATCTTCACAATTATCTGATGAAGAGAAAGAAGAATATAACAAGTTAATTGCCTCTATATCGGATTATATTAACCAAATCTCTTATGACTATTCCATACCTCTACAATTTGATGAAGAAATTGCGTGCCAAGCATTTTTAAAAGCATTCAATCTTGGAATCGCTAATTCTGACATGGATTTTTTAGAGTCTATCCTATATAAAATAAGAGTATTGAACACGATTTTAAAATATGAAGTATTCATTTTGATTAATCCTTATGATTATTTTCCAGAAGATGAGTTTGATTCTTTCATTAAATCTTTAAACCAGTTAGAAGTGAATTATTTATTCATCTCAAGTCATGAAAATAAGAATAAAAATCCCAATGAATTTACTATTATTATTGACAAAGATTTATGTGAACTTCATATTGAACCAAGTTTACAAAAAGATTAAAATATTAGTGATTTTTCAATAAAATCGACCTAAAATGGTATATTTTGAGGTTTGAGTGTATTGCTAAATCCGATTCTCCTACTACCAACACTTTGATTAATCGAGGTCCAATCATGTTTGAGTGTATTGCTAAATCCGATTCTCCTACTACAAACTGCTCAAGAGTTAGCTGATTCTCTTGTTTGAGTGTATTGCTAAATCCGATTCTCCTACTACATTACACAAGAGAGAAAGAAACAGGGAAGAGTTTGAGTGTATTGCTAAATCCGATTCTCCTACTACAGACATGTCTTGCGTGTTTTGCATCGCCTTGTTTGAGTGTATTGCTAAATCCGATTCTCCTACTACATTGTCATCTTGTCGCCCTTGATGGCGAGAGTTTGAGTGTATTGCTAAATCCGATTCTCCTACTACAATAGGAATATTGGGCTCCTTCCACGGAAGTTTGAGTGTATTGCTAAATCCGATTCTCCTACTACGCCCATCGTGTTTGCAATGTCTGCGGACAGTTTGAGTGTATTGCTAAATCCGATTCTCCTACTACTTCATTGACAAGCTCTCTGACATGGTTGAGTTTGAGTGTATTGCTAAATCCGATTCTCCTACTACCTGAGTTCGTGGCGATTGATATGTATTACAGTTTGAGTGTATTGCTAAATCCGATTCTCCTACTACCATTGTCATAGTTGTTACCTGATATAACATGTTTGAGTGTATTGCTAAATCCGATTCTCCTACTACTAAGGGAAGAGGATTTCTCCCCTTCCCTTGGTTTGAGTGTATTGCTAAATCCGATTCTCCTACTACTTACACTCCAACATGAGTCAGGTCATGTAGTTTGAGTGTATTGCTAAATCCGATTCTCCTACTACATCACAGCGTGGACTGAGTACTATTACATGTTTGAGTGTATTGCTAAATCCGATTCTCCTACTACAAAAAGTGCTATTTGCATAAAGACACACATGTTTGAGTGTATTGCTAAATCCGATTCTCCTACTACACAGATATTGTTGAGGACAGTTGTCTTCTGTTTGAGTGTATTGCTAAATCCGATTCTCCTACTACAAGGGGATTGTGTATCCATACAAAGGCAAGTTTGAGTGTATTGCTAAATCCGATTCTCCTACTACACGACTCTCGACGGCTTCCTTCACGGCCTGTTTGAGTGTATTGCTAAATCCGATTCTCCTACTACTTGCTCTTCCTTACAGAGCTTCCAGAACCAGTTTGAGTGTATTGCTAAATCCGATTCTCCTACTACGTTGTTCTTGACATCGCATCTGTGAGCAAAGTTTGAGTGTATTGCTAAATCCGATTCTCCTACTACAATCATTGATTTTCTTATCGCGAGCTTCCTGTTTGAGTGTATTGCTAAATCCGATTCTCCTACTACGGTTTCTTCGTAAGCGTAACTAAATATACGTTCTAAAAATGGCGAGTCTTATCCTGTATAATCAGGAGTAGGCTCGTCATTTTAGTTTTTAAACTTATTATTGATATGTTCTTTCACTCTCTCTTGGATTCCATCTGCCCAAGGTAGGAA
>JAFUFH010000005.1 GCA_017470005.1 Bacilli bacterium
ACACCATGGTATCGAACCAGACACTGAAAGGTGTAATCAGATCAACCAAAATGAATGATTGCTAGAGATGTACACCATTTTTGCTTGAAGAAGACAATCGAAAAATAATAGAAAAAAACAATAATTTTAAAAAAAGTTAAGAAAAAAAGCTGAGAATCCATTGAGGAATCTCAGCTTTTTAATCATACACAACTCTTAAAGACGGGATTATAGCAAAAGTGCCGAAAAAACATATTCATCTTTTGATGAATATCACTAAATTTGAGCTTTTTTTTGCTCTAGGCTACAAAAATTTTCTCTACTTTTCTCACTTTTTGATAAAATCTATCTTATAAAATGAGGAGGCCATTTATGCATCACGTCATTGAAGAAACATTAAACCAATTGCAGACTCAGTATCCGTATCAGAAAGAATATTTACAAGCCGCCAAAGAAATTTTGACTTCTTTTGATCCCATCGTCGAAAGAGATCCTCGCTTAGAGAAGTATCAAATCATTCAGCGTTTTGTCATTCCGGATAGAATCATTCACTTCAAAGTTTGCTGGAGAGATGACAAAGGAAATGTGCAAGTCAACAATGGTTTCCGCGTCCAATTCAACAATGCCATCGGTCCTTACAAAGGCGGACTGAGATTCCATAAGAGTGTCAATGAATCCATTTTGAAGTTCTTAGGCTTAGAACAAGTCTTAAAGAATTCTTTGACTACCCTTCCTATGGGTGGTGGAAAAGGAGGATCTGACTTTGACCCTCACGGAAAGAGTGACAGTGAAGTCATGTCTTTCTGCCAAGCCTTCATGAACGAACTTTATAAATATATCGGAGAATTCACCGATGTTCCTGCCGGTGATATCGGTGTCGGAGCAAGAGAAGTCGGATATCTTTATGGGCAATACCGTAAATTGGTCGATAGAAACGATGGTGTTCTCACCGGAAAAGGTTTATCCTTCGGTGGATCTCTCATCCGTCCTGAAGCGACAGGTTATGGTCTGTGTTACTTCACTAAGAATGCCTTAGAAAAGATGAATAATACTTCCTTTGAAGGCAAAAACGTTTCGATTTCTGGTTCTGGAAATGTTGCTACCTTTGCCGCAGATAAAGTCATGCAGTTCGGCGGTAAAGTCTTAGCGATGTCTGATTCTGATGGCGTCATTTATGACAAAAACGGAATCGACTTGAAAGCCGTCAAAGAAATCAAAGAAGGAAGAAGAGGTAGAATCAGAGAATATTTAGAGAATCACAAAGACGCTCTCTTCTTAGATGATCCTCACAAGATCTGGACGATTGATGCCGATATCGCTCTTCCTTGTGCTACCCAAAACGAAATCAACGAAGAAGATGCTAAGACTCTCCTTAAGAATGGTATCATCGCTGTTTGTGAAGGTGCCAATATGCCTTCTACCAATGAAGCCGCAAAATTATTCATTGATAACAAGATCATCTATGGTCCCGCTAAAGCTTCTAACGCCGGTGGTGTCGCTGTCTCTGGTTTAGAGATGAGTCAAAACTCCATGCGTTATAACTGGTCTAGAGAAGAAGTGGATGCTAAGCTTTATTCCATCATGACCAATATCTTCGATAATATCTACGCTACCGCCAAAGAATTCAACAATCCTCACAATCTCTTACAAGGTGCAAATATCTATGGCTTTAAGAAAGTTTCGGAAGCCATGATTGCTCAAGGAGTCAATTAAATCAAGCAAATTAAAAAGGGGGCAACCCCCTTTTTTATTACAAGTTTTCTTTGATCAATTTTGCTAATCCGATCATCTGTCTTGTGGGAATACAAGAGAAGGCGATGCGGACAACATCATTTGCCACAGGGACAAGATAGACTCTCTTTTCTTTTAACTTCTCCACTAAGCTCAAAGCATCCGGGACAGGAAGGGAGACAAAGAATCCTTGTTCATAAGGATAAGAGATTAGTCCGACTTCTTTTGCTTCATCAAAGAAGATCTTGGCTCTCTTTTCCACGATGATACGGTTCTCTTTGATCTCATGACGTAAAGATTTGATATTATCTTTATCGGCTAAGACTTCAGAAATGACATTCATGGCCATGTGGTTAGGGCTAGACCAAGTCGCTCTGGCATTGATCTTGCAAGAATTGAAGTGAGGAAGGACTTTACTAGAGTCGTTACAATAGATCGCTAAAGCGCCAATTCTTAAACCATAGAAAGAAAATGTTTTAGAAAAAGACATGCAGATATAAGTGACAATCTCACTAGATAATCCACGTAGAGCTTCTGCGATTCTCTGTTTATTTGCTTTCTTAGAATAATCAATATAAGCGACATCTAAGATGAAAGATACTTTATCTTTGTAGAGGTTTAATAGAGCGATGAGAGCATCCCAATCTTCTTGCTTCATGATATAACCTGTGGGGTTATGGCAAGGATCATTGATGATGACGGTAGCTCTCTTTCCTTGTGAAGTGACTTTCTCTAAGTTTTCTTTCAATCCTTCCACATTGAAACGACCATCTCTAAAATTATCGTATTTGATAAAAGGAGCACGATATAATTTGGCGATTGTGACATAATTGGGCCAAGAAAGATAAGGGATTAAAACCGTGGTGTTCTCATCACAACAATCTCTCATAGCGATATTGACAGCACCCGTTCCACCTACTGTGGCTAAAGGCTTGATGAATTCTTTTCTATCATCAAAGAAACAATCAAAAAACCAGTTGAGAAGCTCTTGATTGTAGAGAGGATCACCAGTGACAGCAGCATAGGTTAAGTCTTCATCTTTGTTGTGTCTTGTCAAGCTTTCTCTCAATTGAGGAATGGCGGGAAGATGCCCCTCATCGTCGTACATCATACCGATAGTTCCATTTAAGACATCCACACCTTGTTTCTTTAAAATCTGAGCTTCGTTATTGAGCGATAAGATGATATCGCTAGGGATAGTTTTTTGCTCCATACGCCCTCCTATTATCTTCTCCTTCTATTTTACCATAAAAGCGCCTATTTTGCGGGACTATTCTTCTTTGTTTTCCCTCTATTTTACGATATAATAATCCTTAGAGGATTATTTCTATGAGCGAAAACAAGAATTATGAGACCAGGACCAATTTGTTATCCTGCCAAGACATTGTCGCCTATATGTGGGCCAAATCTCAAAAGGAGGACCCTTCCTTCAAACCCAAAGGAAGCACCACTTTTGATAGTCAGGTAGAATGGGCAGATGTCCAAAGTCTTGAGAAGATCAAAAAGACCTATCAGATCTCGAAAGAAGATCTCTCTCATTCTTCTTTAACCAACAAAGAAGAATATGAAGTGGATGTCTTAAATTTCCAAACGTTTAACGCTCAAAAAGAAATATGCTCTCAAGGCAGATTATTGGTTGTCTATTTGGCCATAGAGAGATTCTACGTTCTCTTCTTATTGAGTGATGACGATGAGAAAGCCAAATTAAGAATCAAGCTTTCTCAAAAGAAAAAATTGTTCCATTTTGGAAGAGAGACAGCCATCGAGGAGTATTAGTATATGGAGTTTACGTATTTAGACATCATCGGTTTAATCGCTGGTGCCGTATTAGCGATCTCTGCGATTCCGCAGTTGATCAAAGTCATTGCAGATAAAGACACAAGAAGCATGTCTTTCTACATGATATTGTTGTTGTTTACCGGAAATGTGTTATGGCTCACTTATGGTATTTGTGGTCACTTCCTCTCTATGATCATCTCCAATTGCATTTCTTCCACTCTTTATCTTGTTCTTGTGTTAGTCAAATTGATTCACATCATCCAAAAGAAAGACAAATTAGAACATATCGCAGATTTATTTAAATCAAAGAAACAAAATGAAACCGAAAATTAAATTACTTCTTATCTTACCTTTATTATTCTCTTGTGGAAGTGAGAATTCTTCTCTCACCTCTCCTATTTCTAGTGAAGAGACAACTACAGCAACGGAACAAACTAGTCTTACCACAAATGAAGAAACTACTACCGTAGAAGAGACCACTGTGGATAGTGTAGAAGAGTCGACTGTAGATAGTGCAGAGGATACTTCTGATTCGACTTCTTCTTATCAGGATGATATCTTTGATGAGAATGATGTCGTCTATGAAAACTTTATTGAGAAACCTTCTTTAGAAGTTCATGACTTCCATGATTTGATGGCTGTCTGTGATTATCACGCCTTCTATAAGATTCCCGAATTTGTTGTCGATGTCTCCGATTACACTTATGGAAACCCGACAGCAGAAGATGTTTATTATGAAAGAAATTTCCTCTATTGGAACAGCGAACTCATCAATGGTGTGATGGGAGTGACCATGAGCGAATTAGAAGGGGAAGACAAGTGGCTTATCGAATATACTTTCTATGAAAATGCTACGGTAGCAACTAATCCTACTCTTTCTTCCTATCAAAACTTTGGTCACACAAAACTTTCGGATAGAGATGAAAATTTTGATGATTTTAAAGGAGAAGATGAAAGTCTTCCTTTAGCCGATGTCTATACCACCCAACAGCTCTTCTACGCCTTAGAGCATCACTACAGAGTCAATCCTTTAGAGAATAGCCCTGCCGAGAAATATTATGCTCTTTGCAAAGACTTATTGAGAGATATCGTCTCCGATGATATGAGCGATCAGGAGAAATTCTTTACCATCTATAATTACATCATCAACAATGTCCATTACGATTATGAAGCTTTGGATTCTCCAGAAAGCGAAGATTTAGATTTCCCTGACAAATACTGTGCTTCTTATAAAGCGTTCTATATCGAAGGATTCTTTGATGATCAGACCGTGGTATGTGACGGGTTCTCTAAGACCTATGTCGTCTTAGCTAGATTAGAAGGATTAGATATTTTAAGAGCGACTGGCGCCTATGTTCCAGGCTATGACTATTCTTCTATCAACCAAGCAGGACACGCCTATTGTTTCATCAATTATGATGGGACCTATCATCTTTCTTGTCCAACTTGGGGACAGCAAAGGAATGGCACTTACTCCCTTCCTACTTATGATTATTTTGCTGCCACCCATAAAATGATTTACCCTTATTTAAATACATATTGGGATGAGATTGAACTTTCTCAGAATAGTGATCTTACCTTCTTAAACCATATGTATTTTGATATCGATGAAACAGAGATTTCCGCCTTTGATCTCAAGAAGGAAAACTTTGATCCTTTGCTTTCTCTTGTAAACAACACTCCCTATTCCACTCTCTCTTTCCACACCAAAGAAAATCCCAATGAATTATTGGGTAGCAATTCTTACAGCGGAAAGATCACGGGGACGAAAGTCAACTTCCAAAATCAGACGTTCGACGGAGAATATCTGATCACTTTATACCGTAATTCCTAAACATTTTAGGAAAACAACTTTCTTTGTATAAAAGGAGAGATGGATGTCCCATTTCCATCTCTTTTTTTCTTACAACACCGTTAAATCCACATACTCAATCATATGAGAACCTAAGAAGAGATAGGTCTTAGTCACTTTGACTACGACATGATCCCCTTTCTTACACTCTGGTTCTGTTTTAGAGACGAAGTTTAAATGTTCGCCTGCCCATAGATTATATTCTTCAAAGACAGTAAACTTGACTTCTTTCACCAAGAATTGGACGGTTTTGTCGACGACATCTTCTCCATCATTTAACGCTTTCTCAAACACGACTTCATTTTTGTAATCCGCATTGCTCTCTATCTCGTTACAAGAGAAGAGATTCATAGCAATCGGTAGAAGAGAGATAGCAAAAAGTTTTTTGATTTTCATCTGAGGCCTCCTAGGTGTGGGACTCACCCACAAAAGAATTTGAAATTTTCGCGAGGAAAAAGGAACAAAAGAAAAACGCCCTTTGCAGAGCGTCATTCTCAAATTGGATTACTTGCCAGCGACGATGCGGCCAAGGGAGAAGGTTTCACCCTTGAGGATCTGCCAAATGATGTTACCGACATAGAAGATGATGTCGACAACGAGGGCAATGATGTCTAAGACCCAGACCACCACATCCACTTTATCCACCACGTTCTTGATGATGAGATAAACAACAAAGAGAAGGTGACAGATAGGAATGATGGAGAGAATGATCTTTGCAACTCTAGGGAGACCATCGATGAATTTTAAATAGGCCATTATACTATCCTCCTAATTCTATTCGATAATATTATAAAACAAGCAAAATAAATTGGCTTAAAAAGATGTCGATTTTTTTACCCTTTTTTTACATTTTTCTTGATGGAAACTTTATATGATTTTCCTTTATTCTTTTTTTCCCTTCTCTCTTATGTTAAGAGAGAAAATTATTCTCTTCTTAATGAAGAAATAGGTCATTTGTGATAAGATGTTAAAAGATTAGGGGGTGTAACTTCATGAATCAAAAAATTGTATTTTTAGGAACTCCTGAAATTTCCGCCAAAGCCTTGCAAGGACTATTAGAAAATGGCTTCAATATTGTCGCTGTTGTGACAAAGGAAGACAAAGTCCGTGGAAGAAATAATACGGTGGAAGAATCACCTGTCGCCATGATGGCAAAACGTTACCATGTTCCTGTTTATAAACCGCATCGTCTGAATAAAGATTTCTCTTTCTTACAAGAGATTCAACCAGACTTATTGCTCACATTTGCCTATGGGCAACTCATTTCCGATGAAGTGTTAGCCTTAAGCAAATATAAACCTTTAAACCTTCACGCTTCTCTTCTTCCCAAATATAGAGGTGCTGCTCCTATTCAATACGCTTTAAGAAACGGGGATAAAGAAACTGGTGTCTCTTTGATGGAGATGATTCATGAGATGGATGCAGGAGATGTCTATGCGGTGAAAAAGATTCCCATCTTAGAAGAAGATAATTACACCACATTATCTGCTTCTCTTTCTCAGTGTGCTCTCTCTCTTGCCTTAGAAGCTCTCCCTCTCTATTTTGAAGGAAAACTCACTCCGACAAAACAAGATGAGAGCCAAGTCACATTCTGTCCTCCAATCAAAAAAGAAGAAGAGAAATTGAATTTAGATAGCGATCCTTATACGTTCATTCACCAAGTCAATTCTTTAGCGAATACGCCTGGTGGATATCTTCTCAACGGAACGGAAATCTTTAAAATTCACCAAGCCAAATATTATTCATCTGAAGTGAAAAGAGAAGTTGGATCTCTTTCTCGCCCTAGCAAGAAAGAACTCGTCTTACAACTCTCTCAAGGAGAAGTCTTGATCACTTCTTTACAGCGTCCAGGAAAAAAGATCATATCCGGAATCGATTTCTTGAATGGAATTAAGGACTTAGAAGCCTTCCACTTACAATGAAAAAAGAAGAAAAGACCAATGCGATGCGACTTTTAGATGTCGCATCCATTCCCTATCAAGCTATCGAATACGACCCCGAACAAGCTATCTCCGCTTTAGAGGTTGCCGCCTTTTTACATGAGAGTGTCGACCAAGTCTTTAAAACACTTGTCACCGTGGGGAAAAGCAAAGACCATTATGTCTTTGTTATTCCTGCCAATAGCACCTTAAATTTAAAGAAAGCGGCAAAAGCTTGCGGAGAGAAGAATATTGAAATGATTCCTCAAAAAGAATTGCTTCCTCTCACAGGTTATATCCACGGAGGATGCTCTCCCATCGGTATGAAGAAAGTCTTTCCCACCTTCATCGATGAGACCGCTCTTCTCTTTGATATCATCTGTGTTTCGGGAGGAAGAAGAGGACATCAAATCAAGATCAACCCTCTCGATTTTGAAAAAGTAATCTCTGTCACTTTCACTTCACTGACAGACTGAAAGGAGAACTTATGGCAATTCCACACCCTGAATGGTTAAACCAAGCGTTATTTTATGAAATTTATCCACAATCTTTTTTAGATACGAATGAAGATGGTATCGGAGATTTACCCGGTATCATTAAGAAACTAGATTATATCAAGGACTTAGGATTCAACGCCTTATGGATCAATCCTATCTTCGATTCTCCCTTCTTTGATGCTGGCTATGATGTCAGAGATTTCTACGCTATCGCTCCTCGTTATGGAACCATGAAAGACTTAACTAAACTCTTTAAAGAAGCTCACAAGAGAGGCATGCATGTCCTTTTAGATTTGGTCCCTGGTCACACTTCTACCGATTGTGAATGGTTCAAGAAATCTTGCCAGCCGGAAAAGAACGAATATTCTGACCGCTACATCTGGACCGATAGTGTCTGGAAAGGAGAGGAGGATTATCCTACCCTTAGAGGTATCTCTGCAAGAAACGGTTCTGTCTTGACCAACTTCTTCTCCATTCAACCCGCTCTCAATTACGGATTCTATGAAGTTCATCACCCCGAATTTGAAGAAGAGATTCGTGGAGAAGGTCCTCAAAAGACCATTCAAGCCATGGTGGATGTCATCACCTTCTATCTGAAGAAAGGATGCGATGGTTTCCGTGTGGATATGGCAGGCTGGCTAGTTAAAAGAGATCCCGAAGGAGACGGAAATGTCAAATTGTGGAAACAGATCTTCTCTCAGTTCAGAGAAGATTATCCAGAAGCTGCTTTTATCAGCGAATGGAACAATCCTCTTAAATCCTTAAAAGCTGGATTTGATTGTGATTTCTTGCTTCAAGATTTAGATTCGATTCAAGCTAGTCTTTGTAGAGGAGAACATCCTTATTTTGCTTTTGATGATTTAGATAAAAATGCCAATGAATATTTCACTCGCTTTGATTCTTTATATGAATTTGCTAAGAAACAGAAACGATTCCTTTCTCTCATCTCTGGTAACCACGATACCGTCCGTGTCGGTAAGAGCTTGAACGAAGAAGAATTGAAATTCTATTTCACCTTCATGTTCACCATGCCTAGCGTTCCTTTCCTTTATTATGGAGATGAGATCGGCATGAAGTATTTAGAAGGACTGACTTCGGTAGAAGGCGGATATCAAAGAACGGGGAGCCGAACCCCGATGCAGTGGGATGAGAGTGAACAGAAAGGTTTTTCCTCTAATCCTAACACCTATATCCAAGTCAATATGGATGAGAGTGTAAGACCTGTCTCGGTTCAAGAAAAGGATGAGAATTCTCTTCTCTCTTTCTTAAAATCTCTCTTAGCGTTTAAGAAAGACCATGCCGCTTTAGATAATGACGCTTCTTATCAGAGAATAGAGACAAAGAATTCTTCTCCGATTGTCTACATTCGAAAGAAAGGAAATGAGAGACTCATGATTGCTCTCAATCCTAGCAAGAAGATATATTCGATCTCCTTAGGAAAATTTGCGGGACAAGTTCTCTTCTCCTATGGACAGAACAAGATCAAAGAAGACAAATTCTCTCTCTATCCTCGTTCCTTCATCATCTTAAAATAAAGAGACTGATCAACATCCAAACTATCTAGTGAAAGCTGGATAGTTTTTTAAAAAATCAAAAATAGACTACACAGTCACCTGTGTAGTCTAGATAGCGAATGCTTGATTTAATAGTTGGCTTTGCCTTCAGAACCGAAGAGTCTAATCTTTTCTTCGACCTTCTTGCAGATCGCTTCATAGCCGGGCTTGAGAAGCTTTCTAGGATCGTAGCCTTTTTCTTTGTTGGCTGCGCTAGGATCAGCTTTGCCAGCTTTGCAGTATTCTTGAGTAGCTTCAGCGAAGACCAATTGGCAATCGGTGTTGACATTGATCTTGGAGATACCACCCTTGATGGCCTTGACAATCTGATCATCGGGGATACCAGTTCCGCCGTGTAAGACGAGAGGAATGTTGCCAGTGGCTTTATTGATTTTCTCTAAGGCATCGAAGTGTAAACCAGTCCAATTTTCAGGATAGATACCATGGATGTTACCGATACCAGCAGCTAAGAAGTCGACACCTAAATCGACAATCTTTCTGCATTCTTCCGGATCAGCGACTTCACCATCAGCGGTGATGCCATCTTCAGTACCACCGATAGCACCGACTTCGGCTTCGATGGAAAGACCCTTATCGTGAGCTAAGTTGACCAATTCTTTGGTCTTAGCTAAGTTCTCTTCGAAAGGAAGAGAAGAACCATCAAACATGATGGAAGAGAAACCAGCTTCGATGCACTTCTTGGCACCTTCATAGGTACCGTGATCGAGATGGATGGCGACAGGAACAGTGATTCCTAAAGATTCGTCTAAAGCTCTCACCATAGCGGCGACAACTTTGAATCCGCCCATATATTTTCCAGCACCCTCAGAGCAAGAGATGATGACAGGAGCGTTCATCTTCTGGGCAGTGAGGAGAATCGCCTTAGTCCATTCCAAGTTGTTGGTGTTGAAATGACCGACGGCATAGTGTCCTTCTTTGGCGGCACGGAGCATTCTAGCTGCATTAACAATCATACTTTTTTAAAACCTCGCTTTTCTAAAAGTCTTATATATTGTAGTCTTTTTTCCTTTTGATAACAATATTTTTAATATATGAACCATGAAACACGCAGTCTTTTCTATACTTAGATTAGGATATTCTTATCTGTATCCAAACCATGAGGAACACGGTAGTAGCAAGCCCATGATATTATACTTTTGTCTTATAAAAATGGCTTTTGTTGTTGCTTTTGGATTTTGATTTTATATAATACTTGAGCTATGAATACCATTTTATCCTTATTATCATTATCTGCCGGTTTATTGAATTCTTCGGCACCGACCCCTTTGCTTTCCCCCTCCGCATCCAATTCTATTGGATTTTTCATTGAGACACAACCTGTTGCAACAAACACATGGATTCGGATCGATCCAAGTGATCAGGATACTTTACGGATTGCGGATGAGGTAGGACGACAGATCCGAGTTGACTACATCAATAACATTCCCTCTTTATCTTATTTGGCAACCCCTGATTTAGGGAAAATAACAGGGTATCGAGAAATTTTCAATGATTATGATTCCTTTATCTATATGATTGGACAACTTTATAATTATTCCGAAAATATTTATCATTCTCAAAGTCCCTTTGATGATGTTTGCGGCTATTTTAGGTCTTTTAGAACCAGTTATCAAAGTAGAGCATGGAATACGTTGGCAGGGAGTGTGAATTCGGATTTTGTTGCATCCGTGAGAACTCTTAATCAAGATTCTCTGACATTTGAGACATATTTTAAAGGTTGTACACAATGCGATAAGAATGGGAATTCTTTCCATCACTCACCAACAGATCAAGAGAAATTCAATGTAGTCTCTCCATATCATTCCGATAAAACAATAGATGTCTGTCACTTGATAGCGTCTATTGACGGAATCAGTTCTTGGCCGGATTTTTTTGGTGTGGATGCTTATGACAATCGATATATGTATGGCGTGTTTGACGATATTTTTTCTTGGGCTGGAGATTTGCAGACCGGGTATGCCAACTATATGAAAACGAACGGATCAGTTCCTGACGACTTTTCTTTTGAAAGCTTGCTAAATGACCAAGACTCTTATTTCCCTTATGAAGATTTTGTTGCCGATATGATTGCTACAGAAGTGGCATTTTCCATGAAAACCGGGAGTGGAGACACTTTATATCAAGGGCTGTTTAACAACAATTATTGGCATGATACATATTTGGAAACTGTCGGTTCATTTACCTGCGAACTTGAAAGATTCAATTATGAAAATCTGACATCACATGATGAATTTGATCAAATCTATAAAGATAAAATATATAGCTTTATGGGAGTCAAACTTGATGAAAATGGTACACTGATTGAGTTTGGAGACGGTGAAAAAATGATCAAGTATTATTTGATGACCCTTGAAAACCCAGATCCGAATATGCGACTGGATTATCGTCATGGATATGTGAATGACAGGGCAAAATTTGCACAAGCTTTCATCGATTATTTGGAAGGTATCCTATATGAAGAATAATATATTGTTTGCCATGGCTGTTTCTGCGTCCTTGCTTTGCTCCTGCCAAGCTGGCAATACAACCCCTTACCAGGCGCAAATCCATAATACATTGGAGGAATTCCTGGCGGAAACAACAGAGGAATCTTTTCATTCATCTTTTGATAATAAGTATGAGCTGGAGGCTGCGTCGTCCAGTTTTGCTGTCTCAGACGATCTTTATTCTTACCTTAAGGAAATTAAGGTGGAGAAAGTGAAAGGAGATGGCAGAACATATTGCCAACAACGCATTCGCAGAAGCCGACAGGAAGGCACTCAGGCATTGTTTTGGCAGCTGGGACTGTCGATGGATTTTTCTCAGTTGTTGCTGTATTACGGGGAGAAAGACTGGATTCCTCCGGGAGCCCATGATGCTTATACGTATTATTCCATCGATGTTGAGGCAGGAAGAAAGCTGTTCCGTCAGGAGAAAGCACTGGTGGAAGAACATTACCTGACCTGTTTTGATCAGGAAAGATATGACTCTGTTTCTTTGACAGGCTTTTCCGATATGGTGGAGCAAAGAGAAGGAAAAGGCTGTGTCTTTCACTACTCAGAATCGACGGAAACATCAGTTCATTTTTCGAATAAAGAGGCGAATGAGGATACATGGAAAGAGTTCCTTTCTTCTCTAAGATCATTGGATGCCAAAGAACTTTCCCTGTATCAATATGGTGTTCCCGAAATCACAGGAGCAGAAGAATATCAGTACACAAGTAACGCCGCGTTCTGGATCTACAAAGGAAAGAAAAGAACACATTCCCTCGGGTTCAGCAAAGACAATACGGTCCTGGTGGTTGAATCCTTTCCTGCCTATGACGAAAGCAAAAGCGGAAAACTGGAATATGCCAGGTATTACCAAATAGAACAAGAAGACGGGATTGCTCTACAAGAGCAAATCGAGACCTTTGCAAAGGCAAAGTGACAATGTCCAAAGGAGGAAAAAGTGCCGATTCCTTGGGAATCGGCTTTTCAAATGGAATCTCTTTTCCGAACTGCGGATTAGTGATAGACCGAGATATCAATGCTTCCATCAATATATTTCATCAAGGTAGATTGGTTCAAAGAAAATCCTAATTCGTGAAGATAACTACGGTAGGAACTATCGAAAGTTACGCTAGGGGAGATTGTGTAAGAGGCATCTATTGTCCAGTAATCGATGAGCCTAGAATCTTATGACTTCAGTCATGAGAGTGTTCAATCTTACGGGTGATTTCTTCGACAACTTCCTGTTGATAAGGAAGTGAGAATTCGATGAAATATCCTTTGTTATCGACTTCTCTTAAGGTGATTTTTTGTCCTTTATAAGTCAGTCTCATCTTTTTCTTTTTCTGGATGGGACCGATAGAGAAACCCGCATAGATGAAGTCTCTCATACATTCGGATTCATTCTCCCAGATTTGAGTCGCTTCTCCATCTTGAAGAAGGATGTTGATCGGACGGATCACTTTGTTATCTTTTCTCACTTTAGGAACACCTTTATGAACCAAAGAAGAAGGAACATAAGTCTTTCCTTTATCATTAGAGATTGCTCTCAAACGAAGGACATTGTTATTCTTTCCGTCCTCATTAGGAGCGACAAAGTAAGTATCTCTTTGATAAGAGGGTTTCTCCGCTTGAGAATCACGAATCAATTCTTCAATAACTCTCTTATCTTTGGTGAAGAATTCCATCTTGGTGGTATAGAGATCTCCGTTTCTCATCTCGGAGAAAGACATCTCATTGTTGAAGACCACATCCGCATTCTCTTTACAAGGAAGGATGGTCTCATTATAAGCAGGAACAATATATTTAAAGTAGATAGAGATCGTGAAGGCATTAGAAGCGGAAGTGGATTTAGAATCTCGAATGATACGTCTTAAGAACAACGATTTCGGGTTAGAAGCGATGAAGTTAGAGATGTAATTGACATGAGTGAGGTGGCTTAGCATCGTCTCATCTAAAGCGTAGATTCCTTCCACGATGATGACATCATAATCTTTGCCATCCAAATAAGAGTGATTGATTTCTCTCTCCGATGTGACTTTCGAATACTTCTTCATGGTCACACGTTTCTCTTTTAAGAGCATCTTCACATCGTGACAAGCTTCTCTTAAATCATAAACAGACGCTTCATCGAAGTTGAGATTCTTCCATTCTTTGGAAAGCCCTAAAAGGAAAGTATCTAATTTCTTCTCATCCAAAAGAGGAGAGAGAACACTTCGGATTTCTTTGAGAGCAGAAGGAGAATATTTTTGATCGAAAGGAAGAGAATAAATCACTTTCTTAATTCTCTTTCGAATCTCATCCATGTTCTCTAAGGAATCATCAAAATAATGAAGATTGACTTTGTTCGGTATGATGCCTGAGATACCAAAGTTGTATTGGTCTAAAGAGATGATACACGCTTTATGACCATTTCTTCTTAAAAATCCTTTTAACGAATCCGCGCAATAACTCTTGCCAGAAGAAGAAGCACCAGAGATTAATACCACGGCCTTCTTATTATTTTCTAAAGCTTCTTCAATGAGGTCGCTGTTAGCAAGAAGCCATTTATCTAAATGATGATACTGAAAAGACATTTCTAAACTCCTAAGGCAAAGATGGCAAACTGATCCAATTCAGCAAGGACGAGATTGTATTGTAGAAGATACGACCGATAGAGAAGTAACTAGGATCATCTAATCTCAAATCGGATACGAAGAAATCGTGAAAGGCACTGTTGCCAAATTTTAACATCAATTGTTCGACTAGTACGGCGATAATCAATAAAGTCAAAACAGAACCGATACCTTTTGTAAGGCCCATGATAGCACCGCACACTCTTCCAAAAGCGCTCTTTCCGTTTTCATCAAATAATCTTCCATCTCCCCAGAGAGGACGGAGGAGGAAATAGACAAGGCAGAACACCGCGATCAAGACAATTAAGAAACTTGCGACAGTGAAGATATAGAAGGTGAAAGCGGAAGCAAGAGCATCACCGACAGTAGAAGAAGCGAAGGTGATACGGTTGACAAAGAAACCTTGGAAGAAAGTTGGAATCTTAAATTCCGCTAAAGCCATCTCGATTTGATGTGTCGCAACACTTGGATCGTTACTAAACGCATCGGTAAAAGTGGAAGTGGTAGGGAAGGTGGAAGAGAGAGCTTTTAAGATCTGGATATTCATATCCGTGTTCATCAAAGCACGAGAGAGAGGGATACCACCTAAATAAGCGACAGAAAAACCTAAACTCAACGCAAAAGAAATCAACCTTTTCTTTGGGAACCCACGGATGATCCCAAAGACCGTCAACAGAACTAAGATGATGATAATGATCAGGTCAATGATTGAGAATTGCATCAGTAATAAATGGACTCCTTTACTTTCTTAGTATATTCTACACCACAGAGAGCTTCAACGATTTCAAATCCAAAGTCGATGGTAGCAGCAGCACTTCTAGCGGTGATGATCTTTCCATCTCTTACAACATATTGATCGACATAATTGCCGCCGAAGTCTTCGTTCATGGAAGTGAAACAAGTGTAATTCTTTCCTTTGAGAAGTCCTAAGTGTCCTAAGATCGTAGGACCAGCACAGATAGCGGCGATAAATTTATCATGAGTAGCAAAATTCATGACCATGTTTAAGAACTTGGGGTTCTTTTCTTCGGCGATGTATTCCGGTCCTCCCGGGATGACAAGGACATCGTATTCATCGGTGTTGACACTAGAAAGATTGACCATCTCGGAAGAGACGACACCATATCTTCCTGTCGCTTTATTGTTATCGATTGCGGCGAAAGTAACATCTAATTTTGCTCTTCTTAAAATCGCTAAAGTACCAATTGCTTCAATATCTTCAAACCCGTCGGTGACCACCATCAATATTTTCATTTTTTTACCCTCGATATATTTTTTTATAAATATATTTTATATAATATTGCCGATAATTAAAAGAGAAGTATTTATGCATTCCATATTAAAAGAAATTACAGATATTCAAGACTATATCTTTCCTTTTGAAGGAGAAGAACATTTGACTACGATTATGATTCTTCCTTATCGAGAAGATACCTGGAGAAGTAAGGCGCTTCCCGCTTATGAAGAATTCTTAGAAGTCGTGAAAGCCATCGCCCAATATGAGATGGTCACCATCATCGTCAATCCCAAACTTGACTATTCTATCGTCAAGAGATTTCAGATGAAAAATACCCATATTCTTCGCTTAGAATACGAAGATTGCTGGGCTAGAGATACGCTTCCTATCTTCTTAAAGAACGATAAAGAGAAGTTAGTTTGCGGGGTAGATTTTGCCTTCAATGCCTGGGGAGGAGAATTCAATGGATTATATTCTCCTTATGACAATGATGATGCATTAGGAAAGTTTACTTGCTTAGATTTGATGCTTCATCGTTACCCTAGAAAGCATTTTGTGTTAGAAGGTGGTTCCGTCCATAGTGATGGCGAAGGGACTCTTCTTACCACCAAAGAATGTCTTCTTTCGAAAGGAAGAAATCCTTCTTTATCTTTAGAAGAGATTGAAGAAGAATTGAAAAAAGATCTCTGTGTGGAGAAAGTATTATTCCTTCCTTATGGCATCGTAGAGGATGAAACCGATGGCCATGTCGATAACATGGCTTGCTTCCTTGCTCCTAGCGTCATCCTTTTGGCTTGGTGTGAGGAGGAAAATGATCCTCAGTATGAACGCTGCCTTGCTAACGAAGCCTATTTAAAAGGACAAAGAGATGCCAAAGGTAGAGAATTCAGTATCATTCACATGCCTCTTCCGAAGGTGCAATATTCTACGCAAGAAGAGTGTGATACCCTCTCTTGTGATCCTTCTCTTCCTCAAAAGAAGATTCATAGACTCGCAGCAAGTTATGTGAATTTCTACATGGGCAAGGATTTCATCATCCTCCCTCAGTTCCACGATGAAAAAGATGAAGTCGCCGTTAAGATTTTAAAGGATTATTATCAGGGTACTAAGACCATTCACCCCATCTATAGCAGAGAGATTCTTTTGGGTGGTGGAAATATCCACTGCATCACCAAGAATGTTCCCTTCTATGATCACTATGAGATTGAGCCAAAGGAAGAAGTGAAATGACACGCCTTGCTCTCGCTCAATTCTCTTGCTCGAATCATTATCAAGAAAATATCGATAAAGCGATCTATTATGTCAAAGAAGCAAAGAAGCTAGGTGCTTCATTACTTTTGCTTCCTGAACTGTTTGAACGGAATTATTTCTGTCAAAAAATGGATCTTGCTCGCTTTGCTTATGCCGAGGAAGAAGAGAATAGTCAAACCTTATCCATTTTTTCCAATTTAGCAAAACAAGAAGAAATCGTTTTACCTATCTCCTTCTTTGAAAAAGACAAAGATAAATTCTATAATTCCATCGTTGTCTTTGATAAAGACGGGAGAAATTTAGGGAAGTATCGAAAGACACATATCCCGAGTGGAAACTTATATGAAGAGAAATATTATTTCTCTAGCGGAGACACTGGCTTTCAAGTCTTTCCTAGCTCTGCTGGGAATATCGGAATCGGAATCTGTTGGGATCAATGGTTTTTAGAGACAGGGCGAAGCTTAGCGCTTCTTGGCGCGGATTATCTTCTCTTCCCTACCGCTATCGGCTCTGAACCCGATGGTTATGATTCAAAGACACATTGGCAGAATGTCATGAAAGGACAAGCTGCTTTAAATATCCTTCCTGTTTTAGCCGCAAATCGAGTCGGCAAAGAAGAAGAGAAGGATACTTCTATCACCTTCTACGGTTCCTCTTTCATTGCGGATGAGATTGGAGAGGTAGTGGAAGAAGCTTCAAGAGATGAAGAGAGAATTCTCTTCCACGACTTCGATTTAGAACAGATCAAAAAGAGAAGAGAGGACTGGTCTATCTTTGATGACCGTCACCCTGAGATGTATCATCTACTGACAAAGGAGAAAGAAAAATGATTTTAATGTCTTTTAATGTCAACTCAATCCGAGCATATTTAAAGAAAGAACTCACTCATGAGTTCATGGCTTATCAACCCGATGTGATCGGCTTTGAAGAAACAAAGCTCTCCGATCACACTTCTTTTCCTTTCCTTCCGGAAGGCTATGAGCCTTATTGGACCATCTCTAAGACAAAGAAAGGATATGCAGGAACTGCTATTGTCACTCGCATCAAACCTCTCTCTGTCCATTATGGCTTGTTAGATGGAAAATATGATGATGAGGGTAGAGCAACCACATTAGAGTTTGATCATTTCTATTTTGTCACTCTTTATTGCCCGAATTCTGGTGATGGATTAAAGCGTCTTTCTTATCGTGTGAAATACGAGCAAGATTTAAGAGATTATCTTTCTTCTCTCATGAAAAAGAAACCGATCATTGTCACGGGGGATTTAAATGTCGCCCATGAGAATATCGACTTAAAGAACCCTTATTCTAACCACATGTCTGCTGGTTTCACCGATGAAGAGAGAAGAGAATTCTCTAAGCTTCTCGATATCGGACTTGTGGATACCTTCCGTGCCCTTCATCCCGAAGAGAAAAAATATTCTTGGTGGTCTTATATCCGAAATGCAAGAGCAACCAATGCAGGTTGGAGAATCGACTATATGTTAGTCAGCAAAGAGATCTTCCCTAAAGTGAGAAGAAGTGAGATTCTCAACGATTGCTATGGAAGCGATCATTGCCCTGTGTTATTAGATATCGATTTGTAGCACTTTCATTTGCATTTACTAAAATAATTTAGTAACTTATAGAAAGCAAATAATTAGTCTTGGCAATATTTACGCATCCTACTTATTTTTCGAGGTGATTTATCTATGGAAAGTTATTCTGATCTTGTACCATTTCAATCCGAAATCGGCAATTACCCTATCAAAGTGACCGCCTTAGGTGGTTTAGATGAGATGGGTAAAAACTGCTATGTCATCGAAGTCAATGAAGACGCCTTCATCATCGAGGCGGGATTAAAATACCCGAGTGCCAATATCCCTGGTGTGGATATCATCATTCCGGATTTTGACTATATCAAAAACATTTCTCATCGTGTCAAAGCCATCATCATCACTCATGGTCACGATGATCAATACGGAGCTCTTCCTTTCCTTCTCTCTAACTGCAGATGCCCTGTCTACGCTACCGATACCACCATTCAAATCATCTCCGAACAATATGAGAAGTCTTATAAGAGATTCAAAGAGATCGACTTTATCCCAGTTCAACCTAGTGAAACCTTAGTGATTGCGGGACATGTCTTTGAATTATTCCAGACCACTCACTCTATCACAGAATCTTTCGGATTTGCTCTCCGTACCAAGTTCGGTAATATCGTTTATACTTCTGACTTCATCACCGACTATTCTCCTATGAACGGTTACAAATTTGATCTTCCCAAAGTTGCTAGACTCTCCGAAGTAGAAAAGACTTTCCTTCTCATGACCGAGAGTGAAGCTGCCGATAAAGAAGGTATTGCTTCCCCCAATCACAAGATCACCGAAAAGATCCGTGACCGCATTGAAGAACCTACAGGAAAAACCTTTATCTCCATCTATTCTCAAAATTTATATAACATCCAGGAAGTCATCAATCTCGCCAAGAAATTCAAGAAGAAATTGGTCATTGCCAATACCGATCAAATTCCTTTGATTGAAAGACTCAAAAAGATCAATTCTCTTCAAATTCCCGATGATATGATCATCCCTTCCATCAATTTGAGAATCACCGCCAACAAAGATGTCATCATCTTAGTCTCTGGAAGCGGTGAAAAGCTCTTCTCTTTGATCAAAGAGATCTGCTATGGAAATGTTCCTAACCTCAAAGTGGAAACCAACGATACTTGGATTGATTGTGCTCCTTCTGTTCCGGGAACGGAAGTCGCTTACACCGACGCTGCCGATACCGTCTTTAGAACCGATTGCCACGTCTTGACTCTCAACAGAAAAGAAACTCCTTCTATGCACGCTCACAAAGAGGACTTAAAGATGATGATTTCTCTCTTCCGTCCACGTTATTACTTCCCTGTCAAAGGCGATTTCAGACTATTAATGGCCAATGCCAAGTTAGCGATTGACTTAGGAGTTGGTTTAAATCACATGAACACTTTCGTCTATGATAACGGCATGGCTTTAGCCTTTGATGATAATGGTAGAGTCGTCCGCAAAAACATCGTGGTCAAAAACGGAGACGTCCTTGTCGATAACAACTCTGTCGGCGATGTCAAAGAGAGCACGATTGAAGAGAGACAAAAGATGGCTGATGGCGGTGTGGTCTTAGTCGGTATCACCGTCTCTTCCAAAAAGAAAGAAATCATCTCCACTCCTGACATCCAGATGAAAGGCTTCATGTATCTCACCGATAGCGAGCCCATCATCACACAGATTACTTCTATTCTCACTTCCAATGTCAATGCTGCTTTGGAATCTGAAAAAGCGATGAACACGGAAGAAATCGGAAAGAAATGTTCCGATAAGATCTATAAATTCATCGCTAAGAACACTGGAAAAGAACCCCTTGTTCTCGTTCAAGTGTTAGATATTGATCGCTTAGAAGTATTAGACCCTAGATAGTTATAAAGGCGCGAATTTCGCGCCTTTTATTCTTACCATTTATTGTAGACTTTTTCCGCAAATCCTAATAAGTTTTTGATTTCAAAGGTCTTTCCTTGGGCAACTATGGTTCCGTTGAAGAGACCGAAGACTTGTCTTTGTCTAGAGTTGATGATAAGGACATTGGCCCCACCTTTTCTGACAATCAAGGGATGGAAGGTTAACGCAATATCTCCTTTTTCAGAAGTGAAAGTCCAATCTTGTTCATAAAGGTCATTTCCTTTCTCATCTTGAGGGATATGGAAAGTGACATCATCTAATTTATACGCTTCTTCATCATAGAACAACATGTTTTCACTCGCCTTAGAAGTATCTCCAAATCCATAACCGAGATTGAAACCGATATGGTGTCCCTCTTGAACATCATTTAAAGAAGACCAATACCAAGTGTTCTTTCTTGTCCAGACGCCTCTTCCCCAATCTAGAACAGCGCAAGCGTCTTCTTTAGAGAACTCATATCGTTTTCCATCATAAATGAAATAACCGTAGGCGCACATATTGTTGATCTTTTGATTGTAATAGAAGTGTTTCTTCTTCAAGAAAGGAGTCGCGATCACCATGCTTTTCGGGCAGGTCTCTTCTAGGTAGAGATCCACTTGGAAATCTTTTCCTTTCTCCACCTCTTTCATGCTTCCATAGATATGTCTTCTTCCCTCTTCATGATCGAAGTGAAGATCGACCGTTTTATCCACGTATTGTGTATTACCAACTGCAGAAGAAGCAGGAAGATTTCTTTTGCCAAAAGAGAAAGGATGCAAAGCCATTTTTTCTACATAAGTATTGTTTTCATAATCAAAGATAGATACCGTGCATAAATCCATATAAGAATTATCATCAATGGTGAGAGCAATCGCTTTTTTGTGGTCACCGATATAATAATAATCCCACTCTTTGATACGAATTCCTCTGGCTTTGATATCGTTTCTTCGGTATTCTTTCACCAAAGAAAAAGCATAGCCTGCTTCATTTAAATCTCCTTCTTCATTTAAAAGGAGTCCTTCTTTTAAAAGATTCTGTTCCATAACTAAATTCCTTTTTTCAAAAAAGGACTACACAAAGAAGTGCAGTCCGAATTCTTTCTTACTTGATTAAATCTAAACCTCTAGAAGTACCGATACGAGTAGCACCCGCTTCGATCATATCTAAAAGGTCTTGCTTGGTTCTGACACCGCCAGAAGCTTTCACACCCATCTCAGGACCAACAGTCTCTCTCATGAGGCGGACATCTTCCACCTTGGCACCCCATTTAGAGAAGCCGGTAGAAGTCTTAACAAAGTCGGCATTAGCTTTCTTAGCTAAACGGCAAACTCTGACTTTTTCTTCATCGGTTAAAAGACAAGTTTCAATGATGACTTTTAAGACGAGCTTTCCACAAGCTTCCTTCAAAGCCTTGATTTCATCATAGACATATTCGTCATCTTTATCTTTCAATTTGCCGATATTGATGACCATGTCTAATTCGGTGGCACCTTCTTTGATGGCTTCTTTACATTCCGCAACTTTGGCAGCAGTTAAAGTAGCGCCTAAAGGGAAACCGATAACGGTGCAGACTTTGACATCACTACCTTTTAAAATCTTGCTCGCCGTAGGAATCCAGCAAGGATTGACGCAGACTGAAGCAAAATGATGTTCCTTTGCTTCAAAACAAAGTTTTTCAATCTGTTCCTTGGTGGCATCGGGTGCGAGCAATGTGTGATCAATCAAACGATTATATTCCATAATATATACCTCTAATAAAGACATTATACCACATATAGAAAATAGCTAGAAGTAGAAGAAACTTCTCTTTCTATCTAATATATTAGATAACATTTAAAATTTAGTAT
>JAFUFH010000083.1 GCA_017470005.1 Bacilli bacterium
AAGCAGACTGCTGACGTATGAAGAGAAGATAGAAAGAGCAGAGGATTACAATGATTTCTATGGTGAAAGACTTGTCGATCCTGAGGAATTTGCAAAAGAGGAAATCTATGATTCCAGTGTCGAAATGAAGTGTTTAAACTGTGATTTCGAAGACGAACTGGAACTGGATGAAGTTTTGGAGTGCCAGGAAATGACCGGAGATGAAGACTACGCCATGTTCTGCCCATACTGCGGGGAAGAACAGCTCGTTCCGAAAAGCATTTACAAAGAAAAGAAGCCCCCTAGGTAGACCCGAAGAAAAGAACGGATACGGATGTGAAAAAGTAAATTCCTAGAGAAAAGAAAACACGTGTTAAGCCAACACGTGTGATAAATATATGGTGACCCTAGAGTGATTTGAACACTCGACACTCGATTTCGAAGACCGATGCTCTGATCCGGGCTGAGCTATAGGGCCATGGCTAATATTTTAATCCTATCAAAAAGAAAATTAAACTTATTTAATTCGAACTTTATCGTAATCTTTTTTGAAGTTTCTCTCTTCTTCTTTACCTTTTTTGATCTCTTCTCGTTGGATTCTAACATCCTTGTTATAAGAAGGGATGTGATGCATCGCACAAGAAATGAATAAATTAGAGAGACGAGTGAGAATCTTTCTGTTTTGTTTGCTCTGTTTTTGTGAGAAAGAAAGGAATTTTGCAATAGCGTCTCCGACATTTCTTTCAATTTGTAAAGCGTCCGTAAATCCAGAAGTATCAATGACTGCAAAAATGACATCGATTGCTGGTTTCAAATCTTTGGGATCTACTTTTTCTAAAACGAATTCTTGTAAGACCTTTTCGATATATTTGGATTGGGGAGTTCTCTCTTTGACTTTGACAAACTCTTTTCCTTCCACTTTCCAGGTAAAAGGATCGTGTTGGATGAAGAAATCAAAATACCCTTGGGCATCAATGATATAAGCGGGTTCATTGTGATAGAGAAGAGTTCCAATCACATCAAATTGGGGAACCAATAATTTGATCTTGTCTTGGATTTGTTTGTATCCATCGCTTTCAAAGATTTCTTTTCCGAATCCTGGTCCATCTAAATTATAGATACAAAGGATTTTATCTGTGTCTTTTGAAGGGATACAAGAAGCAGCATAAGCGGCTAAATGTCCGCCTTTAGAATGGCCGACAACATAAAACGATTTGTTCTCATTTGTTTCGATTGCTTTTAATAAGAACTCCTTAGATTTTACGTAGCTTCCAACTTTAGTGTTAGCAGCTAAATTCAAGTTTTCTTTCCATCCTACCAAGGTTCTATCCGTACCTCTATAGGCGATGAGACTTCTCTTTTCGTCCAGTTCTATTTCTAAAGCAGCAAACTGTGTTTCTTTCTCTTTGGAAAAGGTATATTCAAAGCGTTTTACCAACAAATCTTTATATCTTTTCTTATTTAAAAGCGCCATGCCTAAAAGCAAGAACTTACGGAACCATGCGGCCATCTCTAGACTGATATATTCACTTCTCACCCATGAGAGGAAATTAATACAACAATCTTGTACGCTCATCTCCTCAAAGGGAACACCAGTCTCTTCTAAAGGGAAATAAGCAAAGATAGAAAAGACTAGCGCATCAATATCATTGAAATCCTCTTCTTGAAAGGAAAGATTTCCGTATTCGTGCACATAATCAACAACGTTTGTATAGTTTTTAAAATAGAAAGGTGACTTATCTAGCATATCTCTATCATAGTCCAAAGTTAGTAAAAAGCAAATACTCACTTATTTTCTTTCTTCAAATTGGTAAAAAAGTCTCGAAACTTCTTACAAAAGTAGTAAACTAATAATACATAATAAAGCGAAAGGACGTTTCCAAAATGAACAACCAACCTCTCAAGCTGAATTATAAGCGAACCTTTATCATCGGTTTCGCCTTTTTTGGCATTCTTTTGATGTGGCAAGTTTGGGACTCTTATTGTTCCTCTTTCCTATCAGAATCTTTTATCAAAGCCTTCTTTGATAGCTCTAGCACTCTCACTCACAAGCAGCAAGCGGAGCAAGTGCAATGGCTTGTCGGTATCATGATGGCCATTGATAACTTAGCCGCTCTCATCATGATGCCTATCTTTGGTAGACTCTCCGATAAGACCAACACCAAGATTGGTAAGAGAATGCCTTATATCTTGATTGGTACCTTTGTTTGTGCCGTGGTCTTCCCCTTCATCCCTCTTGCCTTCCACTACAACAACCTCGCCGCTCTCATTGTCTTGATGGTCATCACAGTCTTCTTTGCCATGATGTACCGTAACCCTGCTGTCGCTTTGATGCCTGACCTCACTCCTAAGCCTTTGAGAAGTAAAGCCAATGGTATCATCAACATCATGGGTTATGTCGGTGGTGCTGTCCCTACTCTCTTAGGTATGTTCTTAGTCTTATCTGACTATTTAGGAACAAGTGCTGAACCCAAATTTCCTGGTCAATTCCATCAGCTTTGGGTCATTGAAGTTCCCTTCCTTCTCGCCTCTGTCTTGATGGTTGTCTCTGTTGTTGTCTTATTCTTGCTCATCAAAGAAAAAAAGATCAAAGAAGAGATCAAAGATGACCTCATCCGCGGTGAACAAGAAGCCGAAATCCAAGACTCTGTTGAACATGATGATGAAAAGCCTATGTCTAAAGCCAATAAGACCATGCTCTTCTTAATCTTGATTGCGGAATTCTTCTGGTTCATGGCCGATAACGGTATCTCTACCTTCATGAGTAACTACACCATCTATCACTTAGGTGCTTCTACTGGTTCTAATTCTTTAAACACCATCATCGGTGGTTTGATGTCTGTCGCTGGCTTTGCTATCGCCGGTTTCGTCGTCAAGAAGTTCGGTCGTAAATGGACTCTTACTGGTGGCTTAGGTCTCACCATCTTAGCCTATGCTGTCTGGCTCATTCTCTCCTTTGTCATCCAACCCTCTGGCAACTTCCCCTTCTATATCTACATCATCTTCGCCTTCAAAGGATTCGGTATGGCTCTCGTCCATGTCAACTCCTTCCCGATGGTTGTCGAGCTCTGCTCCGCAAAGAAAATCGGTTTATTCACCGGATATTATTACGCTTCTTCCATGCTTGCTCAAACCATCACTCCTTGCACTTTAGGCTTACTCCTTCTCACTCCTAATTTCGACTTCGGTTTACTTCCTCTTTACGCCCTTGTCTGTGTCATCATCTCCTTCGTCTTATTCTTATTCGTCAAGAACGTCCGTCTCAATAAGACCAAAGATGAAGTCAAGGTGGGTATTGAAGCCTTAGGCGGAGACGATTAATCTAAATTTACGTGCAAATGAGCCAGTTTTACTGGCTCATTTTTTCTTTTTTTGCTATACTTCATCGATAGGAGATTTCATTATGTTAAAAGCGGTTTTCTTTGATTTAGATGGCACTCTTCTTCCCATGGATGAAAAAGTGTTTGTCCCATATTATTTCAACATCCTTCATCCGACGGTTAAGGATTTAGGATACCAGGATAAAGACCTTCTATATAAGACCGTTTGGGCTGGAGTTTACGCCATGTATCAAAATGATGGCAAAAGAAATAATGATGAAATCTTCTGGGATGCTTTTGCCAAAGTTTACGGAGAAGAAAGTAGACTTCATCGAGAAGTATTCGATCATTTCTACGCCACAGAATTTGCAAAAGCCAAAGCGATTTGTAAAGAGAATCCTTTAGCAAGAGAGATTGTGGATTTCTGCAAAAAACATGTGGAGAAGCTTATCCTTACCACCAATCCTATCTTCCCTCTTCCTGCACAGAAGACGAGACTCTCTTTCATCGGTTTAAATTATGAAGATTTTGATTTTGTCTCGGATTATGAAAACTTCAATTACTGCAAACCGAATCCTCATTATTTCTTAGAAATCATGAAGAGATTCTCTCTCAAACCAGAGGAATGTCTTCTCTTTGGTAACAATCAAATTGAGGATGGAGATTGTGCATCTTCCGTAGGAATTAAAACTTATTTGGTCAAAGGTTTTATCATCTATTCCGAAAAAGCCAAGGGGCAATATGAAGAGATAGAGATGAAAGACATTATTCCAACAATTGAAAAATATCTATAAATCATTATTACATTTTTTACAATCCTACTTCTTTGTCATTGCTTATGGAAAAGGATAAATTCTTTTCTTTCTTATCCTATCTTTTATTCTCTAAAATAAAGTAAATAGAAAGGCTGTATTTATGGAACGTATCAGTAGAGAAAACGGAATTTTATTCCACATCAGTGCCCTTCCTGGAAAATATGGAATTGGTACCATGGGAAAAGAAGCTTACCGTTTTGTAGATTTTTTAACTTCTTGCAAAGTGAACATCTGGCAATTGCTGCCATTGAATTTGACTTCTTATGGAGATTCTCCTTATCAATCTCCTTCTTCCACCGGTTTGAATTACTATCTCATCGATTTAGATACTTTGATTGAAAAGAAACTTCTCACTAGAAAAGAAGTGGAATCTTTTGATTTTGGAAGCGATGAGAGCAGAGTCAACTATGGTCTTTTATTTGATAATAGAGCCAAAGTATTAAAGATTGCCTTCTCTCGTTACAACAAAAACAACCGCAGTTTCTTAGAATTTGTCAAGAAAGGAAAATATTCTGATTTTGCTTTCTTCATGACCATGAAGGAAAAGAATCATTTCTCTCCTTGGTATGAGTGGGAAGAAAAAGAAAGATTCTATTCTCCTATCTTAGAAGAGAGAATCAAGAAAGAATATAAAGAGACTTATCTCTTCTATCTTTGGACTCAGTATGAGTTCTTACAACAATTTAAAGCCTTAAAGAGCTATGCCAATAGAAATGGTATCTCTATCATGGGCGACCTTCCCTTATATTTAGCAAGAGATAGTGTGGAAGCGTATAAATATCCTGAGATGTTCCTCTTTGATGAGAAACACAATCCCACCGTTGTCGCTGGTGTTCCTCCGGATTATTTCAATGAGAATGGTCAATTGTGGGGAAATCCGATCTACAACTGGGAGAAGATGAGAGAAGATAACTTTGCTTGGTGGAATGAGAGAATCCGTTCTAACTTTGAACTCTTTGACATCGTCAGAATCGATCACTTCAGAGGTATCGCCGCGTATTATGTCATTCCTTTCGGAGCAGAGAATGCGAAGAACGGAGAATGGAGAGATGGTCCTAGCGTCTCCTTATTTGAGGACAAGAAGGACTTACCTATCGTCGCCGAAGATTTAGGTTTCATCGATGATAAAGTGAGATATCTCTTACAAGAGACCGGATATCCGGGAATGAAGATTTTGGAATTTGCTTTCGATGGTGATCCTAAAAACGATCATAAACCTTCCAATGCCAAATATAACTTCATCGCCTACACCGGCACTCACGATAATGAACCTCTTCTCTCGTACTTAGAGAACTTAGATGAGAAAGGCTTAGAAGTCTTCAAGAAGGATGTCAAGAAAGAGTGTAAGCTCTTCGCTGTCCCTTATCAGGATAAAGACTTAAAGTCCTTAGTAAAGACGGTAGTCTCTCTTTGCTACGCTACTCCTTGCCGTCTTGCTATCCTTCCGATGGCTGACCTTTTAGCCTTAGGAAAAGAAGCAAGAATCAACACTCCTGCTGAGCTTAACGGCATCAACTGGACCTATCGTTATAAGAAGGAAGACTTCACCGCTTCCTTAAAGAACTTTATCTTGAAGAACGTCGAAACTTATCGTTAATCTATTTCATTTACAAACAAATGGCAAGCTCACATCAAGCTTGCCTTTTTTGAGACTTATTACAGAAGAACCATTTTTTCGTTCTTTACAAAACAACATTTCACCTTTCCAAAAATGTTTTAAAAAGAAAGATGTAAAAATATCTATAAGATGATAGATTTAATTTTCCAATTCTTTTAAGAATTGAGGCAATAAATAAAGTGGCTTTAACTCCAACATTTCGTCATGGGAAATATCGCTTTGAGAAAACAATACTCTTCTTGAAATCCTTGAAGAATACTTTTTTGAAAACTCATTGATTGATTTATGATTATTTACCTCTGAAGACTTTACCTCAATAGGAATGAGTTTTGATTGATTATCAATGAGAAAATCTATTTCATAGGGGTGCGTTTGATTCTCATTTTTCCAAGTGTGATAAAGCAATTCCCTGCCATATGAATTTATGATTTGTGCTACTGCATTTTCATATATATAGCCCAAATTGGCTTCCAGTTTATCACCCAAAAGCTTAAGATAGATGTTTTCATCCACCAATGATTTACTATTAAATATTTGAGTAATAAACAAACCAATATCTGCAAAATACAGTTTATAAGTGTCAAAATCTGTTGTTAGATTTAAAGCGATAGAGGGATCTTTCACATTTCTGCATAGTAAGACGGTCTTAGAATCAATTAAATCCGCAAGGAACTCTTCATCTTTGACTCTTTTTCTGCTATTTGTTGCTTTACTAATAAAGAATCTATTTTTTTGCAAGGCAAGCTGACTCGGAATGGATTCGAAAATAGCTGAGATTCTTCCACTTGGATCAATTTTTCTAAAGTCATCTTTATACAAATTGATAATCTCTTTTTTTATCAAATCAATTTCTCGGAACGATTTTTTATTTATATACGCTTCAACAGCTTGAGGCATACCACCAACAGCCATATAAGTCCTGAAATCTCTCATCAATATCCTATTCGTAGATGAACCAACAGCTTTCTTACTAGAATATACCTTTTCGTAAATCGAATAATCTTTATTACATGCCCAATTAAATTCTTCATAATCCATTGGGTATATATCTATTTTAATTTCTTCAGATGGTATCAATATGTTCTTAACATTCTTTTTGATGCTGATAAGTGATCCTGTTTCAATATAATCATACCTACCATCTTTAACTAAATGCTTAATTGCCTGGCGAACCTTTGGAGCCAACTGAATTTCATCAAAAATAATCACAGAATTTCTCTCATATAATTCTGTTGATGTCAATGCTTGGAGTTTTAGAAAGAAAATGGCTAAATTAGAAATATCATCAAATACCTCGTTTAACTCACTAGAAATATTCGAAAAATCAATCATGATGTAGCTTTTATAATTTTCTTTGGCGAAATTTTCCGCAATGGTGCTTTTACCAACACGTCTTGCACCTTGCAATAGTACAGCGTATTTTCCGCCATAGTTTTCTTTCCACCATTTCAGTTTATCGGTTGCTTTTCGTTTAAACATTTCATCACCTCTTTGAGTATATTATATATGAAAAATGCATTTTTGCAATGCTTCACAACCAAAAAATGTGCATATTTGCAATGCTCCAGAGACCAAAAATGTGCATATTTGCAATACTCTGACACATAAAAACATGCATATTTGCAACATCAATAAGAAATTTTGCTCTAATGAAATACATATATTACCTAAAAACGTCACTAAAAATGGAGTGCTAAAGTTTTCTCGCTTAGACTTTATTATCCCCTAGAAAATGAAATCTGAGTCACTATAAGATAGTGATAATCTTTTTAATACAAGGAAGAGGTCGTAATCTTCTTTCCGTTATCGCTGACAGCAAGCTTAGATCCTGTTTCGATAAACCAAGTCTTGTTCTTATAAGTTTGCTCGACCTTAGAAATCTCATAGAAATCGGATTCGGAATAAGTGGAGAAATATTTATTTTCTACCTTATCCATCATATCTTGGAATTCGATAGAAGTAGAGATGACAGAAGCATTCAGAGTCAAATCGATGGTGATGATACCGATGATTTCTAAGACCTGACCAGAGATAGCAATGGATTTTAATTCACCTTGGTTTTCACTGTTATCGGTGTGAGTGATATCCACAGAGACATCATTTCCTAAAGAGATGATAGCAATACCTAAATCGATACTAGATAGATCTACGCCAAGATGGAAGGTCTTATTTCCTTCATTATAAGCCATCGTTTTGATGAGTTTTTCTGGATAGATGGCAGTACCCATGATGCCACCTTTGTCTTCTTTCTCTTCACTGGTAGCAGAAGAATTGATGGCTCCTTCAATTTGAGCGACTGCATAATTCTTAACGGCACCCACTCCCTTTAAAAGACTTTCTTCTTTTTCAAAATTGAGGGCCATGCCTAAGATATAGTAACCAAAGTGCTTCAGTAATTCGCTAGCTCTGACGTGAAGAATGACATTATTGCTATTGCTATAATGCTTATAAATCAAGCAATCCTCATCTTGAGGTCTAATAAAGAACTGCGTATAAGTTCCTTCTCCATCGGTAGGAGTAATCTTGATATAAGCGGTGACATCGGCTTTCTTATTCTTATCTCCAGGAACGACATGAATCGAAGCTTGTAAATCAGCAGTAACATCGCTGAGGACCGGTAAATCTACTTCAAGATTACCGCTGATATTAAAGTCCGTATTTTCAGTGGTATTCAAGGTTAAATCTACCATCAAAGGTAAGAAATCAAAGTTGATGTAAGAGAAGCTAGAAGTGAATAAAGTGGAGGGTTTATAGTCGGGATCATAATCATTGAGAGTGATACTTCCTGATAAGATCTTTGTACTGGAAAGACTTAAGTTGGAAATATCTGCTCCGGTGATGCCATTGTTTTCATCGTAATTGACGGTGAGAGTAAAAGCACCATCTCCTTTTAATCCAATCGCGTGATTATAGATAGATAAAGAGATTTGATTGGGAGTAGATAGAAGAATCGATTCCATATAATCATCAAAGAATTTGGTGTAATCCTCTACTTTGACATCTCCGGTATTGGCAAGTCTTAAAATCTCTAAAATGGGTTGTAAATACTGATATAAGAGATTGCTCTCTTGGATATGAAGGAGAGAACTTAAGGCTTCACCGATGGTAGCGGAACCCATCTCTAATCCTAAATAATTGGAAGAATTCTTAGAGCGGTACATCGCATAAGTCTTGTTGGACATATCCATTCCGTTATAAGAAGGATTGTTGTGAACAAAGTCTAAGATAGGATCATAAGAGTTTCTATCGATATCGATGACAATAGATCCCATATACATGGAATTGGGATAATCGAATTGGACTTTACCATCAATGTCAATATATTTAGAAGCATTCTCTAAATCCTCAATTCTCATATCCAAATCGACTTGATATTGTAAAGAAGAAGAAAGGATATCGAATAAACCGGTGATGAAGATATTTAAATCTTTCACTTCTTTTCCATCAAAAGAAGAAAGATCAAAATCTCCACCCATATAGCTCATATCCAATGGGGAGACATAATCTTTTAAGTTTAAGGTTAAAGAGATGGTCAAGTTCTTATAAGAGAAACCAGACACATCTAAGGAGAGGAATTCTCCGCTGGTATCAAAAGCGATAGCGATGGTTCCAAAGTGACTATCTAAAGAGAGAGAAGCGGTGTTTAAGATAGCGACAAATTTGTCATCACTGCATAAAACGTTATCGGTAGAAATCAAATTCGTAATCGAATCTAAGTCAATTCCACCAGCGATAGTGAAAAGAGAAGAAAGAGAATCTAAAGCCCCAGTGAAATCACTGGTGTCAACTGCATCCTTTCCTTTCCATGCTTCCATGCCATCTAAGATAGCATGATAGATTGCGCCTGTCTCATCCGAGGAGACATATTCTTTTAAGATATGATCTAAAGAGAGATAGTTATTATTCCCGATTCTTCTAATATCGATATAGTGATTATGATTGTTGACAATAGTAGAGACAGAAGCCGCAAATTCTAAAGAAGTCAAATCTTCTTTGGAAGAGACTTGAGAGAGATCTAGAGTAGCTTCTCCCATAAAGGAGGTGTTGACATCATTATCTTTTTCATAGATATCGACACTGAAATCAAAAGATCCTTTCTTGCTATCCAAATAAGGATAAATCTCGGAGACTACAGGAAGGATTCCGTTGTAATTTCCGTAATTCTCTTTGTCGATAGCGATTCTCTTTTCTGCGGTCAAATCTTCCAAAGTCAAAGTGATATTGATAACATCGTTAGCGATAGGAAGAGATAAGACTTCTATCTTTTCAATTTGAATCTTTTCTTGATCGACAAAAGAGATCTTCACTTGCATCTCTTTCTCTTCGCTTGTAAGACCAAAAGCCTTGCTCGATAAAGAGATGCCTAATTCTGTTCCATCTTCATTAGCATGAATCGCGGTGATAAAATCTCCATAAACAGAATAATCTCCATGTAAGATTTTATAAATGGAAGTATCACTATCAAAGAAAGAACCGACCTTTTCTAGTGCGGTAGTAGCTTCTATTGTAGATGTCTCTTTTCCTAAAGTGGAGATGAGATCCGAGATATTTGCTTGATCGATGAAGCCTTTGATTCCTTCATTGACATTGACATAGATTCTCTCATTATCGTAAGTGACAAGAGCAGAACCTTTGACATAATCACTTCTTTCTTCGGAAAGAGAAGCTTGAACAAAAGGAGTATCTTCACTCAAATCAGCAGAGATATCTAATCCTACTTTCTTATTCCCTTCACGGAAATCTTCCCCGCGGATAGAGACATCGACAGCGACATCAAATTTCTTCTCTTTGGCCATATTGACCAAGGTGAGAAGGAAAGGATCTAAACCATCTAAATTGATATCGTTTTGTGTCTCTAAAATCGAGGTAGCAAGAGAAGAGACATGACTCACCTTAGCATCCCCATCCAAAGAGAGGGAAAGAGGTTCTTTTCCTTCTCTTTCCATCACCAAAGGAGTCGGAGTATTAATCGAAGTTAAATCAAAGTGAGAATCACTTTCTAAGACAACATTTCCGTACTTGGTGGTGAAATCAAATTGATAACTATCTTCGATCTTCTTTTCAATGGCCGTCTCTACGCTGTTTTCGACTTCTCCTAAAATATCGTTGACGGTGGAAAGTAAATCTTCATTCGCCATTGCGCTAGTGGAGAACGTAGGAAGAGAGGATAAGATGTAAAAGATATCCCCTAGTGTATCCATATGACAATAATAGATTTTGTTGTCATAATGGACAGAGACTCTCTCTTCATCTACAGACATCAAAAAGGATCCTTGCACCGTATCATATTGAAGGTCAAAAGCACCAGAGAGACGAGAGATAGGATGATTTCCTTCATAGGCTTCAATATAATTGACGGCAAGATTGCTTGCGTGAAGGGATAAAGGTTTATCTCCAAGACCATCTAAAGTTAAATAGAAGTGATCAAAACAGATGGAAGCGGAGTCAAAAAGGTTAGCAAAAAGCTCTTCCTTATCGGAAGTCGATTGTTTTTCATCGATGAAGATATCCCCTTCATATTGCTCTCTTTGCGTAGAGATAGAAGAGCAAGAGGACAAAGAGAGCGAGAGGAGAAGAAGAGGAAGGAAGAGCTTTTTTGCTTTCATATTTTTTTATTTTTAGTCGTTTTCTTTATTGATGTTCACTTCAGGAACCACAACATCATCGATGCTGATTTCGCTAGGATTCTCTAAAGTGTTGTTATCTTCAACAGAGATATAGTAATAAGAACCGTGTCCCATGAATTCTTGATGATAGAGTTGTTCTACCTTGTCAATGACATAGTAGTTCTTATTCTCCATTTGAGAGTCATAGTAGGCTTTGTAGGCTTGTTTGGTTTCTAAGAGAGCGAATGGCTCACTCTTTTCCATAGCGATATCCACAGAGATAGAAGCAAGAGAAGCGACAGAAACTACTTTACCCGTGATACCAAAGCCAGTGAGAGAGTTTTCATCATGTGTGACATAGGCTTTCAAGAGATTTCCAAGATGGATACCTTTGACACCCACATCGATGCTAGATAAGTCGAGGGCAAGAGAGAAGATACCCTTCTTTTGTTGCTCATCTAAATAGGTGTGACCACTCTCTTTGACATTGATGAGATTCTCAGGAAGAATCGCGCTTCCTAAGATACCACCCTTATCTTCTTTGACTTCTTCACTCTCTTCTTCGCTAGAGGTAGAACCTAAAGCGGATAAGTCTAAATTATCTAAAGCGGAGACAAGGAGAGTCTTGACAGGGATGATCTTGCTAGAAGCGATATCGGCAGAGAAGTTAAGACCTTCACCTAATAAGTAATAACCGATGTGCTTGATGAGTTCATCGCTAGTGACATACTTCATGGTAGTCTTCACTTTTGCTAAGTTATGTTTGACAATCAAGAAGTCTTTATCCACAGAATCATAGAAGAATTCAGTGCTATAGGTTTGATGATAATCGCTCAAGCGGAGATAGACATCGAAAGTTGTCTTCTCTCCATTCTCGCCAGGATTGACATTCAAACCGAAGTAGATATTGGTGTAGAAGTCATCGATGACAGGGATAGAGACACGCAAGTGACCATCCATGGTGAAGGTTTGTTTATCGGTGGAATTAAGACCCAATTTGATGAAGAGAGGGAGATCATCCATAGAGATGTATCCCACTTCATTCATCGGGTATTCCACACCGTGGAATTCCTCTTCATAATCGACAAGAGAAGCTTCTAAGGAGAATTCTTTTCCTAACAATTCTAAGCCAGTGACAGAGAGTCCTTTGATGACACCCTTCTTTTCTTCTTCGACGACCTCATATCCATAAGCGACAGAGATTTTCACTTCCCCACCGTTTTCGGTGAGTCCTAAAGCATCGGTATTGAGATAGATATCCAAAGATTGATTGGTGATATCGATCTTGTTGATCAAATCGAGATTGAGAATCTTGAAGTAATCATAATCGCCAGAGATCATGTCAGAGAGAGGGAGAGAAGAGGTGGCGTTAGAGAGAGAATGGATGAGTCTATAGAGAAGGTTGGTTTCATTGATAGAAGTGACCGTATCGATGGTGGAGGAGATAGTAGAACCATATAAGGCCACACCGATCTTATTGACTGCAGCATTGACAGGCGTTCCATCGCTATTTTCGTGAGTGTAGAGAGCATAGAGTCTAGGAGCACTCTCTTCTCCTTGGACACTCTTATCGTTATAAGCGAATTCGATGACAGGATCATAATTGTTCTCATCGATATCGGCGACAATCTTACCTTGATAGATAGAATTCTTGATATCGAATTGAGCTTTACCATCGATAGAGATACCGTATTTGGATTTATCTAAAGCATCGCTCATATTGGCCTTTAAGGAGATCGCGTATTGTTGTTTTTCGCTGGTGATGAGATTGAAGATTCCAGAGGCCATATAGTGGAAGTCTGTAACTTCGGTTCCTTCAAATTCGCTCTTATATTCTTCTGCGCTCTTGCTTTGACCAAAGTAAGGAATCTCATAATAGCTGTGATAAGAAGTCTTGTCATAGTTAAGATTCATGGAGAAGACATAATCTTTATATTCGACACCAGTGATAGAGACGCTTAAGAACTTCTCTTCGCTAGAATCCAAAGCCAATTCAATGGTACCAAAGCCTAAATCGATGATGGAGGTGTTGACCTTTAAGATGAGAGTATCTTCATCGCTTGAGGGAGAGACAGAGAAGAACTTTTCTAAGTTTTCAATGTTAAGTCCGTCAGAGACAGAGAAGATGGTGGAGATCTTATTTAAGACGGTATTTAAGGCAGTAGATTCACTACTCTCATCGCTTTGTGCGCCCTTATCATTCATCTGAGCCACACCCGTCATGACGGCGTTGATGATAGAACCTAATTCTTCATCTTTCATGCTCTCTTTTAAGACATCGTCATAAGCGACATAGGTAGTGCCATCGATCTTTCTAGCATCGATATAGTGGTCAACATTCTCTACCTTAGTATGTGCGGTGAAAACGGCATCTAAGGGTAAGTTATTCTCTTCTAAGGAAATATCTTTGATAGAGGATAAATCCGCAGCGATAGTGCCATCTAAGGAGTGAGAATAAGCAAGCTTGTTGTTTCCGATGGTGATGTCATAGGAGAGAGCAAATTTCTTCTCGTTGACAATCTTCATCAGGGATCCGATAAATCCTAAAGCACCATTGTAAGTGTAAGAATAATTGTCTTGGTTGATCTCTTTGAAGGAGTGACCATCATTATTTTGTAAGCCGATTTCGACAGAGAACTTGTTGTTACCAAAGAGGATATTGCTCACTTTTGCTTTGTAGAATTGAAGAGGAGTTTCAGGAGAATAGAAGAGTTCGACTTTGATGCAATCTTCTTTGCTCTCTTCTTGTCCTTCTTCTAACTTGTTGAGTCCTAAAGCGACATTAGAGATATATAAAGTGACATGGCTTCCATCGGTGTTGGTCTCTAATCCTTTTAAGAATTGATCATAGACGCTGTAATCGCCTTGTAACATCTTAGAAAGAGCGCTGTCTCCTAAGAACTTAGCAGCGACTTCGGCGACATTGATGGCATCGCTTGCGCCAGATTCACTTCCTAAGATATCCATCAAATCGCTGACAGAAGTGTAATCAAGATATCCTTTCTCATGTCCGTTGACATCGATATAGGTTCTATTTCCGGTGAAGGTAGCCATGACATTTCCTTTGACATAGCTATCATTTCCATTTTCGTTGATGGCAGCTTGAACCACCATGGAATCACCTTTATTCTTCAAATCATCGAAGTCGGCGCTGAGACGGATAGAAGCGTTCTTTTCTTCTTCCTCTCCTCTTTGAATTCCTAAGTTGACATAACCGTCAAATTTCTTGGTCTTAGCGATATCAAAGATGGTGATAAGAAGAGGATCTAAGCCATCTAAGTTTGCGGCAGTAGAGGCATCAAAGTCTTGTAAGGTATTCGTGACAAGATTGTTATTTAAGTCTTGTTCACCTGTAGCGTTGAGCAAGATTTTTAATGTCATATCATCACTGACTTTGATGGATAATTCTGCTTCCACCCCTTTGAAAGTTAATTCTGGAGTCGCATAGAGAGTGATATCTCCATAGGTAGTAGCAAAGGTGTAAGAATAACCATCATCTAACACTTTCTCTTCGGCGTTGGTGATGGCATTTTCCATCTCTCCTAAGATATCCGAGACGGTATCTTTGGTGGATTTCTTATTGGGATTTTCTGTCTCTTCTTTGCTAGAGAAGGTGTTCATCAATGCACCTAAATCAAAATTATTGGTGATGACAGCAACCATATCTCCTAAAGTATCCATATCTAAGAAATAATAGCCGTCTCTATATTTGACAATCGCTCTTTCATTAGAAGCATAAATCGTAGCATTTTCAGCAACGATAGGAGCGCTAGCGGAGATATGAGCACTTCCTTGCTCTAAATCTCCGTAACGAACGGAGATATTTCCGGCAAATTTAGAAGAGAGATCCACATTTCCCTCAACAAGAGTGGAATCCAAATAATTGATGGCAAGGTAATCGGAATAGATTCCGATACCTTTGCCTTCTTGGAAGCCGGAGATCTCCGCATTCAAAGAATTCAATTTCAAAGAAGCGGAGCCTAAGATATTTCCTAAGAATCTCTCTTGTTTGCTTTCCACATAAGGATCTTCTTGTGTGGGTGTAGCTCCTTCATCGTGATTGAGGGCAAAAGAGACACTATAACTCGTTCCTGTAGAGATAGAAAGAGATAATAATGCAAGTGTCGCAATAGTGGTAATAGATGTCTTAACACCACCAGTAGCTCCCACCTTTGCTGCGGTAGTGAATAAATTTCTTTTCATTTTCATAAGTTACATTTCCCCCTTAGGTATGTTGCCATCTTCGTCTCGTCTAAACTGTGCCTTTCTCCAAACTCTTCATTGGGTTTTGGAGGTTTGACTTCTCTTCCTTGTTCATCTAGGAAAGGAGTAGAGGAAGTGAAGTAATAGGTGTAATCATCTCCCGTACACTGCGCTTTCACGCCCATGGTTTTGGCGATGTATTTGGAGATAGAACGAACATAATTCAGTTCTAGATTCTCGCTCATATGGTATTCAAAGTCCGCACTTTGGAAGGCGGGTAGAGCAGAGAGTGAACCTGTCATTTGCATCTGAGCAGCCATCTCTCTGAATCCTGCGACATTCTCGCTAGACATGTGAACCTGTATGAGATATCCATCCCCTTCTTTCTGGATGGATGCTTCTTCCATAGTGGATGCATCGAAGTTGAATCCCGTAAATCCCATCTCTTGAATGGAATAGTCTTTTTCGTTGACATCATAGGAAGCAAATTTTCGGTTCGATCCATCTTTTTCGGTGTGAAGCTTGTAGAAAGGAGAACAGAGTTTTCCTCTCAGCTGAATCATTTCATCATAAGTTTTAGAATCATCTTCTTTGCCTTCCCAATCTTTCGGATATTGCCCGTTATAATTGTGAATGCTTCCATCTTTGTAATCGTAATATCGATCTGAAGTGTGAACCATAGAAGAGTTAGAGATGTTCTGAGAGAAGTACATATCTGGTCCAAAATAGAGAAGAGCTTCTACATCTTGTTTGACATTGACACCCGCTTTGACATTGACTACTTGCTGAGTGTAAGCGTAAGTGTAAGGTGACTGATACAGTTTGTAATAAGAGGTGTTAATGGCAAGAGCGGCTCTTGCTTTGACATCTCTTGTCTTCAAATTGACATCATTCATATCTTCAATCTCTGAACAAGAGAGATAATCGTATCCTTTGAAGTAGAGAGAATAATCATTTTCTTTCCCAGAGATACCAAACAAAGAATACAAGAAATATCCTGCTCCTGCTCCTATTCCCAAAGAGAGAACAATGACAAGAGACAGAGAGACAATCTGTTTTGGTGTTTTCCGATAAGTATTGATACGTTCCGCTTTTCTAGGACCGTGTTGTATTACATTTTCAGCCATGTTTTGGTAATTTTGTCCGTTATACTTTGTAAAAGTATAAAGATAAAAATACACATGTAAAATATTATTTGTTCAAACAGTTATTCCTAAAAACTATTTGAAAAACAACAATAGTTTTGTAAGACAAACGATTCTTTTTTGTTTAATATCATATTGTTTGAATTTAAAACTATTTGGAAAAAAACAAACAAAAAAGACGAAATGTAAAAACGGAAAAGTCTCGATAAATGCTCAAACATAAGGATTTTCATCCCATTCGATGGATTTACTTTCTTTATGCTACGTTCTTTTTTTTCTCACTCTTTATATTGTGATTGTAAATAAATCCTATTTCTTGATTCTTTTGTCTTTTCCCAAAAGAAAAGTGACTACAAATCTCGGTCACTAGAAAAGCATTTGATTCTTTAAAATCATGCCAAAATCAAAGCCATTTTTAATGACTTCACCAAAGGTGTATTATTGTAACAATAGCCTTTCTTATGGAATCTCAATTTTTATACTTTGCTCTTTAAAACCACATTAGCTAACAATCCAACTAATTTAATAAATAAGCCATATATAATGGTATCGTGACAGTTTTATCTTTAACAGATATATTACCATCAATTAGTTTAATAGCCTTATGTACATCATATTTATCACTAGTTAATACTTTTTCCAAAGATCTTGCGTTACCATTTCTAGATTTAACCTCTATTAAAGTTATTTCATCATTAAATTTAGATACAAAATCTATTTCTAATCCTACAGATTCACTGTAATAATATAAGTTTTTCCCTAATTTTGAAAAAGCATCAGCAATGATATTTTCAAATATGGCTCCCTTATAGATTTTTAAATTCCCATTTAAAATATGATTTGTTGTCCCTTTTTCTAGCATGGCGACAAATAAACCGGTATCGGCAAAATAAATCTTAAATTCATCCTCTTTTTTATAGGCATCTAATGGTAACTCAAGATGAGAAAGATTATGGCATATATTGATTAAGCCAAATTCTTTTAACCACATTATCGAATCATAATACTCTCTTGCTCTAGCATTTTTATCAATTTCACTATACTTAAATTTCTTGTTTTCTTTCGCTAATTGATTTGGAATAGAATTATATACTTCCATAATCCTTGTTAATTCTATTCTATTAATTGTCTCTTCTTCATTCTCATCTAAATGTTTTCCAAAATCATCTTTATATTGTTCTAATATAGTTCTTTGTAAATCATAGACTTGATTTAAATCATTTGTTTGTAAGAATAAATCCACTACATCTGGCATTCCACCCACACATAAATACTCTTTAAAATAGTTCATAAAAAAGATATTTAAAGAATCACTGACTTTTTCTTTGTTTAAAAAGCAGTTTTTTACATATTCCAATAAATCTTCACTGATACCTTTTGCTAACAAATATTCCTCAAAATCCATGGGATACATTGTTATGGTATATTCAAAACCTGTTGGTACTCCCTTGGATTTCTTTTTATTGTATCCCCTTAATCCTATCAAAGAACCTGTGGCGATAATATCATATCTTCCATCAATCATAAATGGCTTAATTGCAGATCTTGCATTGGAGCATTCTTGAAGTTCATCAAAAATAATAACCGTTTCATTCGGAACAAATTTAGAATTCGGAAGTGCAGCCGATAAGTCCCTTACGATATCATTCACTACCAAATCATGATCGAATATTTTTTTTAAGGATGTATTCTCCATGAAATTGATATAAACAACATTTTTATATTTTTCTTTACAATATTGCTTAACAATCGTAGTTTTTCCAACCTGTCTTAAACCTTTGATGACTAAAGCTCGCTTTTTTATTTTAAGCGAATCCTCCCATCTTAATATTTCATTCATTATCTTTCTTTTAAACATAAGATACTATCTCCAATCATATCTTACACGAAATTCAACCCTTTATCAATAGAGTTTTACACGAAAATCAATCCTTTTTTCTCTACTTTTTACACGAAAATCAATCCTTTTTAGAACCTCTTTTACACATTTTTGTAAAAAAGGCTTCTCCTACACCATTTTAACACAGCTAAAAAACGGCGTCCTAGACTCCTCAAATTCATGCTAAAACACGAATATAATTAAGTCTGCAAAATTTAAAAAGCACGAACGATTCCTATGTCCTCTTATAGGTGTTGTTCGTGCCATTCGCTTTTAAACTTCTTTTGATATGTTCTTCCACTCTTTTCTTGCTTCCTTCTATCCGTGGTAATAAAAGAATGTGATCTAATAAATACTCACTTACTAAAGAAGCGTATCAAAGTAATAAAGAGATATTAGAGACCTTCTGTCATAATTCCAAAATGCGTGGAAACAATGTTGGTGCCATCGGCAATCTTAGCTGCTAACTCTTCTTTGGGCATCGGTTTACCAAAGAGATATCCTTGTAATCTTTCACATCCGATCTCTTTTAAGAATTCTTTCTCTTCGTCGGTTTCTACGCCTTCTGTTAAAGTACGCATAGAAATCTTAGAAGCTAAATCCACAATAGAACGAAGAATGGATTTAGCTTTCGGATTGGAAGAGAATCCGGATAAGAACTTCATATCAATCTTTAAGACATCGAAACTGTAATCTTTTAAGACATTTAAAGAAGAATATCCGCTTCCGAAATCATCTAACCAAATCGCATATCCTTTTTCTTTCAACGATTTGATGGTTTGATCTAATACAGCGATATTTCCAACCAAAGCAGATTCTGTGATTTCCACATGGAGATAATCTTTAGGAATCTGATATTTGCTAGTCATCTCTTCTAAGACAGAAACAGGATCCATCAATTCAAAATCTAAACGAGAGAAGTTGACAGAGACAGGGATGATAGGACGGTGACTATCGATAGCGATTCTTAAGTCTCTACACACTTGCTCTAAGATACAAATATCTAATTTATGAATGAGATGCATCGTCTCTAAAGCGGGGACAAATTGACCAGGATTCATAAAACCTTTTTCTGGATCAATCCAACGGGCAAGAGCTTCGACACCGCAGAGATTTCCATCCTCAGACCAGACCACTGGCTGATAATAAACTTTGATGTAACCTTCTTGTATTGCTTTATCGATATTATTAGAGACAAATCTCATATTTCTTAATACTTGAAGTGCTTTATCATCATAGAGTTTATAGAAGACATTTCTATCCATCTTGATAAAGTTGCAAATATATCTTGCCTTGTCAAGACTGTGGCGAGGTTCTTCTTTTGTATCATACAATTCATAGATACCACAACAGATATCTAAGCTGACTCCATCAAAGGGAATTCGCACATCTTCTCTTAACGCCTCTAAACGTTTCTCATAATCTTTATAAGAAGTAAAGATGACAAAGTGATCATCGTTAGCTCTAGTGATATGACAATTTTCAAAGTGTTTTCTTAATAGTTTTGCAAACTGTCTTAAGTATTCATTACCTGTCGCAAACCCTTTTTGATCGTTCAAGACTTTAAATTCACGAATATCGACATAGATGTAATAATATTGTTCATCTTTATTCTCTAATGAGATTTGATGAGAGATATTTAAGAAGTGTTGGAAAGAATCTAATCCGGTCAAATCATCATAATTAGCGATATATTCTAATTCTTCATCTTTTTCGCCTTCTGAGACACGTTGTACATAAATAGAGACAGAAATCATCGCTAAGGAGATAAAGAAGGTCAAAAAGTTAACAAAATCGCCTTCTGTAAAGGTAACTTTATCGGGATTCAAGGAAGTGACAAGATAATAGAAGCCAAAGAAGATAACTCCTAATATAGATAGAGAAATATAAGGCTTCCAAATCAAGAGACAAGCGACATATATGACCATAGTGAGGAAACAAATCGCTTGATTCTTTTCCACTTTGATCAAATCTGTGTAGGAAACAAAAGTGCCAAAGACGAGACAGATGAGAGCAAATAAGGCAATGGCTGCTACAGCGATAGCGACAAAGCTTTTCTTTTTAAACATCTCTAATGTGCTATAAACTAGGATACAAGCAGCAAAGGTAGAAGAAACTATATATAGCATCACTAAGAGTATCTGAGGAACTAAAACGAATTTGGAAAAGGAAGGTAGAGCTATTTGACCGAAGACTAAGAAGCCATAGAAGAAGGTGATACTAGAGGGAATCAGATTTAGAAGCCATTTCTTTAATGGTGACATCTTCTTGCTTAGATAAGTCAAACAGAAGAAGAATAAGGATAGAGCTACAAAGAATAGTAACCAGAAATAAGAGGTAAATTGGAAGTAGGAAACAATTCCCCATACTTCTCTACCATCTTGACATCGTGGTATCCAATATTTCACCGTCTGTCTAATGATCATCCAAGCCTCTAAGGAGATGACAACTAAGGACATCAAAAGAGAAGAACGAACATTAGCATCGTTCAAATATTGGTATACATATTTACTATTTCTTTGTATTCCTGTGTATTTACGAAAATTTCTCGAAAAATTCATATTGCTCGTCTACTTCCAAAGTGATTATATAACATATCCGTTAAAAAAAATTCTTTTTTATTTCTTTTTGTGTTTTTCCATCATTTAATTGTTTTCTTAAAAGAAAACGTCTCATGTTTAGTCACTTTTTCATTTTTGTCTAACATTTTGAAAAAGTAAAAAATTATATTTATATAAATATAAATGACTTGCAAAAATGGTTTTTATGTTTTAAAATTAGTCTAGTTAAAAGCAAAGCTGAAGTAATTCAGTGACGCAAAGCTATAGGGTCCAATAAGGATAGCCAGTTGCCTAAAAGATGTTCGGCAGTTGGTCTTTTTTGATTAATATGGAAAATAGCTTGAGAAACAAATTAAAGATCATCGCTTCCATTTCCTTATGTGTGTTCTCTACCATAAGTGTGTTTTCCGGTGTCTTAGCTTGGTTCACTGCTAGAAGAGTCCAGGATCCCGATTCTGATTCGATGAAGGTAGTCAACCCTACTGGTGTTTTTAAACAATTAACCATTCATAAATGGATTAAAGAAAGTAGCACTTCTGAAAATTATGTTTTCAATTCTACTCCAGATATCATCTTAAAAAACGATGGTAATAACAACGCTCTCTTTTATGATAATTCTGGAAACCAGATTGTGGATCAAAGCAGTGTTCACTTGAATAATTCCGCTTATGACTTATTAGACCGTAGACATCCATTGCTAGTCTTGATTGAACTGAATGATAGCAACGAAAACGTTTCTATCCGTTCTCAAATCAAAACTTATTCAGAACAAGAGATTAATGATGGATATTCTTGTGAGTTTTTAGGGGATAAAAGGGTAAATCATCAAATCTATGATGAAAATAACGTCTTACAAGGAAACTCTACTTCTCTTAATAACAATGGTAAATTCCCTTTATCTTCTATCATCCAATATAAGGTCCTTACAGGAATGAATGCTGCCACTTATACCTACGCCATTCCTCAATCTTATGATTCCATGCTTGTTACAACCAGTATCCCTTACGCAGTCAACAAAAATGAAATCCCTCTTTATTCGGGAACATGGAGTCGTTTTATTCCGATTATTGTGGATTATTTTGATACAGCTATCGATATGATTTACGGTAATTATTTGGGTGTCCAATGCATGTCCGATCCGGATTTTGTCATGAATTATTGCTGTGATTTTACTTTAACGATTTAAATGATGAAAAAATTAAAAATGTTTCTTCCCGCACTCATGGTGGCATTCTCTCTCGTTGCTAGCTTGACTGCATCCATCGCTTGGTTTACTTCCACTACTATGGTGGAAAAGAACAATTTGTTAGATGGTGGCACAAAAGGTGCCTATTTTGCCTATGGCGATGGAAAATCTGCTGGTACTGCTTATGGAATCAAACACCCTGTCCATTTATATAACTTAGCTTGGCTTCAATATTTAGGCTTTATCAACGATGGAACCATCGGTGCTGGTGAAAATAAAATCACCTATTTTGAATTAGCGGATGATTTGAATATGAGTGGTTGGGTCATTCCCCCTATCGGCACAGAAAAAGATCCCTTCTTTGGTATTGTCAATGGTAAAAACCACACCATTTCCAATCTCACTGTCAGCAATGCTTTCAATGACTATAAGTCGCAGCATCCCACAGCCATCAGCGGTTTTGATGCCAACAATCCTGCTCCTCACATCGTCGGTTTATTTGGTGTGGTAGGATCTTATAACAACATTAATAATACCGAATACACTTCAAACATTTATGGCACTAGCGCTAATGCTATTTATGCTTTCAATATCAATGGTGCTACTATCAAGACAGGAGTCAGTGATAGTTTGATGGGTGTTTTAGCTGGATATGTTAATGGCCCCATCGAAAACTGTGGTATTTCTAATTCTTCTCTTTCTTTATCTAATGCAACAGTGTACTCTCCAACCGGTGCAACTTGGTCCAACATCTCAGATTATTCTGTTATTGGGTATTGTACTGACGCTTATAAAGATAAAGTAAATCATTCCGTAACCACAATGTATCAACCTACAACCCCTGTTTCTAGTGATGTCATCGTTCAAGAAGATGGCGAAAACCAAGGCTGGGGTGGATCTATCCCAATGAGTGAAATATTTGATAATCTTGCAAAGGTTAAAAAAAGTGCTGTTGAAAGTGGAGCTCCGCAATATCCTACTGCTAAAACCGTTAACTATAGATATGACGGTACAATTGAAACAGAAACTTATGATCCAAGCAGCTATACTTCTACAACAAATATGCAAGGGAAAGAAAACCAAAGCCGTTTTTCTAACCCTGATACAGACAGAGACTATAATTATTTCACTTATGAGCAAACAGATGGAGGAGAGGTTACAGCCTCTTACTCAATTACAAACTATAATTCAAGTCTATTTACTTGTTTAACTGGTAAAAAAACCGTTTACGTAACAAATGAATTGACAACCACAAAGAATTATTTCAAGGATACGGAACGTTTTTATATCACTTACTCTGATGCTGAAACTACCCATTATTTAAGTTTAAATGGCACTACTATTTCAGATGTCAGTACAACAGGAAATACACCTCCTGCAGATGCAACAGCTTGGTGCTTTGATACGAATAACCGACTTTACACATTTGATGCAAACAATCACACCTCTTCTCAAAGTATAACTTATTTAAGAAATTATAGTAACACGCTTTCTACGGGATCTATTGATCAAGCTAGCACTTGGACTAGTAATAATTCTCGCACATATTTCCTAAATAATAGGTATAAAATATACTTTAATGGAACAAACTGGGTATTAAATCCATACTATGTAAACATTAGTACCACTGATGGCACTATTATGACACATACTGGAACAACTCTAAATACTGGTGGCACAGATAGGAATTTCCTTTATGATGGTACTGGATATTACGTTTTAAGTGATAGCACAAAATACTATCTTAGATATAGCAATAGAAGTGTCAATCTATCCACTGGTACTACTAATCTTTTTACTTCTACTAGTGCAAACGAATTCGGTGAAGCTAGCAACACATATTTGCAATATTATAACAGTAGATATTATTACATTTATTACAGCAGTGGATGGACTAGATCCAGAGACTATGCATCTCGGTTTAATATCACCTTAGCCAATGACCAGAATTTATCTTGTCCTGCTGCCTCTAGTGCAAAGAAATACACTACGGAAGAAATCACAGAAGACGCCCCTCTTGAATTGATTCCCACTTTCTTCCCATTAAAACAAGGGAATGAAGAATACGGGCAGGAACAAAGATATGTCTTCTATTATACCAATGGCAATACTAGATATTATTTATGCTTTGATGGAACTATTTATCCCACTTATGTCAGTAGTACTACTAATGAAATTCCAGAAACTGCTACCTTAATGATGGTTGATAATAATGGATATATTAGGCCAGTAGATCATCCCGAATATTATCTATGTTTGTATTACTATTACAACGCACAACCCATTTTTTATACATCAACTCAAAATAATATAATCCGAATGACATTTAATAATAATAGAGTTTCGGCATATTATAATCGCAATTATTATTTAACTTTTTCAAACGGCTGGTCAATGTCTACCACTACATCTACAATTAATAGAAGCACAAAAACGATTGATGTTTCTGGTGGTACTGGTGTCCCTTTGTCAACCAACACTGGTTATGTCGTTAGTGGGGGCAATTACTGGGTAGATCAATTTGGGGATATTCGCTTTGGTCAATTTGCTAAAACAACTTATTTGCCTCATTCTCTAGATACCATATATACAATTCAAAGTCCTAATCCAGGCAATTCAAACAACAGTATTGAAATTTCAACTAGTGACCTATATGAAGACAGTAACAGAAAACAAGTGTTCGAAAAATCCAAAAAATATATGCAAGATAATTTGGATAAAACATCTTTTATTTCTGGTCTTCACTTTATGTCAGCAACAATTAACAAAAATAGTACTACAATTATTCCAAAGGCTATCGTTAATGGTACTACATATTCTAATTTCGAGGTCCCAAACGACTGCATCGACTTTAATCTAAAAGAAAAAGGCTATATTAACTTCTTTGCAGGCTCTTATTTCCAAAATCAAACTTCAGGCAAAAATGATTCTTTCTTTACCCTTCACGAAATTCAACGTGGATCTAACCCTTCTAATAGTAGTAATCCTACTCCCATCACAAATATCAGCGAAATTGTTCGAATTTACACAAACAACAAGGAAACCGATTCCTATGTTTATGAATATGCAACAAATAATGGAAGTGGCATTTATTCCGTTCCATTCACTTTTGATAACGAAGGTAATAAAGTTATCTTGGATGAAGAAGCACCTGATAGAACCTATCACCCCTATTCAAGGATGGAGAGCCTCTATTCAGGATATGACACTGTTGTTTTCGACTCGAGATGGATTGGAATCAATACTTTAAAAATGGAAAACGATGACACAACAGGTTTTGCTTATTATTTTGATATCTCTATGAACGCTGGAGAATACGCTTTAGGTTCTGTTCCTGGTGGTGTTGGCGCTTATTTGATGTATCTAGATATCGGTGCAAATGCTGAGAAAATGAAGAGATCAGCAATAATAGATATCATTAAAATATCTGAAGAAATGCAATCCTATCCTACTGGTGTTTTCATCATCCGTGCAGCTGGAACATCCTCTGATAAAAATTCATACTGCATCTCAATCAAAAATTCTTATGATGGGACTCTCTCTTTAGGAGACATATCAGAAGGAAAACAAGCTATTGCAAGACAAACACCTGAAAATGCGAATATCACACTCTCTTATGCTTCAAGTGATCTTACCGTAACAAAAGATGCGCAAATAAATAATAAATATAGCGTAGTTTCAACAGCAACAGAAACACTGATAGAACGTGCAACTTATATTGAATATCACCCGTCAAACAACACTACGACAATGATGGTGGTAACCAAAACAACAATCAATAATGACACCGAAAATGCAAATACAACAGCACAGGGTTACATCTTGAAAAATGGGGTATGGGAAGAAAAAGATGATTTAGTTCTCTATTATGATGAAATGTGGGGTAACGGAAATCAAAGTGGTAAGAAAGTCACAGATTTAAGTACTTATTTTGATAGTCTATATTTTGATGTAGCAAGAACCCAATCTTACTCGTCTTATTCCGCTACAACATTATCAAACGGAACTATTGCGATTCAATTAGATACTAACCTATACGGAGCAACACCAGGAAATGTTGTCGCTATTACTTTTACCCCAACAACAAATATCAATGGAAACACTCATGTACATGGTTTGACTGGCTATGATATTTCCATCTCTTATGTAGATTCAAATGGTAATGTTGTCACTATTAATGGGGAATCTGTTGTAAAAGTATTTAATCCTCAAGTAACAATATTAGATAATAATGGTGATTCTGCAACGGTTACTTTAACATTTACACTCAATTCAACAATAATAACTGCTGTTAACCAAGCCATCACAATTACAATTACAATACCTGTTAATCCTTAAATCATATAACCCAAGGGGCAGAAAAATCCGCCCCTTTTCTAAAGATAAAGCATTTCTTTTGTTTTTGTTTCACGAACACTTGTATTTCATACAAAGACAATTTAAAATAATGTCCATGGAGGCACACCTATGTACTACAGCTCTAGAAATAAACAAAATAAAGTCAGCTCCTCTTTCGCTCTCTTACATGGACTAGCAAGTGATTCTGGATTATTCTTGATGGAAGAGATTCCTCACTTCTCTTTAGAGAAACTCTATCCTCTCTCTTATCCAGAATTAGCTTATGAAATCTTATCTCCTCTCTTTGATGATTTCAGCAAAGAAGAGATTCAATACTGTATAGATAAAGCCTATAACAAAAGTAATTTTGCCGATGGAATGGTGGAAGTAAAAACTTTTGCTTCTCACTCTTTTTTAGAGCTCTTTAAAGGGCCTACTCTCGCCTTTAAAGATATGGCTTTAACTTTGCTTCCTTTCTTGATGGAAGTAGCGATGAAACACTTAAAGAAAGAGAAACTGAGCATTGTTACTGCGACTAGTGGAGACACAGGTAGTGCAGCACTTTCTGCTTTCTCTAAAAGTGATAAGATTCAAATCAAGGTCTTATATCCAGAGAAAGGTATCTCTCCTATCCAAGAGAAGCAGATGTTATATTTCACTTCTCCTTCTTCTCGCGCTTACGCTCTAAAAGGAGGAGATTTTGATGATTGTCAAAGTCTTGCCAAAGAGTGTCTCTCTTTGGATAAAGAGAATCTCTCAAGTGCAAATTCCATCAATATCGGAAGATTACTTCCTCAAACCATCTATTATTTCTATGCTTATTTTGAATTGGTGAGAAATCAAGTGATCTCTTTAGGAGAAGAGATCGATGTCATTGTTCCTACGGGTAATTTTGGTAATATCTTTGCTCTCTATCTTTCTAAGAAGATGGGATTACCGATCTCTCATCTTGTTTGTGCTTCGAATAAAAACGATGTCTTAGATCAATTCTTTAAGACAGGTGTTTATGATGCTAGAAGAGAATTATATGTGACCAATTCTCCTTCGATGGATATATTGGTATCTTCTAATTTAGAACGACTTCTTTCTCTTATCCTTCCTCAAGAGAAGTTATTAGAAAAGATGAGAGATTTAAAAGAAAAGAAAGTCTTCTCTATCGAAGAAGAATACAGAGAATCTTTAAAAGATTTCCTTTCTTGTTCTGCCAGTGAAGAAGAGACTCTTCTTGCTATGAGAGACTCTTTTGAAAAAGATCATTACTTGATTGATCCTCATACCGCGGTTGCTTATCACGCGTATTTAAAAAGAAAGAAAGAATTCTCTCATCATGTCTTAATTGCAGCGACAGCATCCTTTTATAAATTCCCCAAGGCGGTCAAAGATGCCTTGCAATTACAACAAGATAGTGATGAAGGCATCTTAAAAGAAGCCGAGAGACTCACCAAAGTTAAACATCCTAAGATTTTAGATGACATCAAAGAGTGTCACACTCCCAAATATGTGATAGATAAAGATACTTTCAAAAAAGAATTATCCTTAAAGAAAGATATCGATATCTATGCCAGAGCAAGCAGCGCCAATCTTGGCTCTTGCTTTGATATCGCTGGCTTATCTCTATCCTTATATAATAGATATCGTTTTTCAAGAAGTGATAAAGATGAAGTCATCCATTTCCAAAAAGGATATGATGTAGACCACAATCTTGTCTTAAAAGCATATCACTATTATTTTAAAAAGCTTCAGATGAAAGAGATTCCTGTACGAATTGAAGCCATAGAAGAGAATATCCCAATCTCTAGAGGACTAGGATCATCTTCGGCTTGTATTGTCGCGGGGATTTTAGGAGCCAATGAAATCTCTAATCAAAAAGCCTCTAAGCAGGAATTATTAGAGATGATGATCGAATTAGAAGGGCATGGAGATAATGTCGCTCCTAGCTTTTTAGGCGGATATCAAACCTTGATAAAACAAGGAAATACGTATAGAGCCATAGAAAGAGAAGTGAATCCAGAATGGAACTTCTACGCTTATATCCCTTCTTCTAGAGTCTCTACTAAGAAAGCCAGAGGATTACTCCCTCTCTCATATCCTAAAGATGTCGTTATCTCTTCTCTCTCTCACGCCTCTTTACTTCCTTACGCTTTAGAAAAAGAGGATCTCTCTCTTCTTCAAGAAGTGTTCCATGATTTGATCCATCAACCTTATCGTTATCCTTTGATTGAGGGAGCAGATAAGATGAGAGAGTTTGCTCTCTCTCATGATGCTGCCATTTGTATCTCCGGTTCTGGATCTACTCTATTACTCATTTCTAAGAATAAGGATTTAGAGAAAGAATATCAAAAAATGAAGGACAACAAAGATGCTCTCTTCCTACCTTTAAAGGTAGAAAGAGGTAGCACAAAGATAGAGGAGAACTATCATGAGTGAAGAATATTTATTGGTCCATAAGGACTGTTTACCCAAATATTATGAGGTCATCTTAAAAGCCAAAGAAGAGATAGAAAGTAAGAATGGTTCGATCTCCGAAGTTTGTAAAAAGTTAAATATTTCTCGTTCTACGTATTACAAATATAAAGATTTGGTTTTCTTTCCTTCCAATGGAGAGATGAGAAGAGCGACCATCACTTTTCGAGTGAAAGATATCCCTGGTATCTTGATTCAAATCTTAGAAGTCTTTTCTAAGAATAATTGTAATATCTTAACCATCTCTCAAAACATGCCGATCAATCATGTCGCCTTCATCTCTTTGACCATCGATATTCATTTATTGACTCTTCCTTTAGAGAAGTTATTAAAAGAATTCTCAAAAGAGAAAGGGATCTATCAAGTGGAGGTGATCTCTCATGAATAATATCGCTCTCTTAGGTTTTGGAACGGTAGGAAAAGGAGTTTTTGAACTATTAAAAGATAGAAGAGATGTCTCTATTACAAGAGTTTTAGATCTCCCTACAAAAAAAGAAGAATTAGGAAGTTTATATTCGACAAAAGAAGAGATTCTCCAAGATGAAAATATCTCGACTATCATTGAATGCATGGGCGGAGATACTCTCGCTTATGAAATCATCAAAGAAGGATTAACAAGAGGTAAGAATGTCATCACCTCTAATAAAGAGACTGTCTCTCTTCATTTTGAAGAATATCTCTCTCTTGCTCAAGAGCATCACTGTTGTTTCCGCTTTGAAGCATCGGTAGGTGGAGGAATTCCACTTCTAGATCCCGCTTATCAAATCTCTTGTTTTGACCAAGTAGAGAGAATCGAAGGTATCTTAAATGGAACGACCAACTTCATTCTCTCTAAGATGCAGAAGGAAAATCTCTCTTTCCAAGAAAGCTTAAAGCTTGCTCAAGAGAAAGGCTTTGCCGAAAGAGATCCTAGCGCGGACTTACAAGGCTTAGATATGGTAAGAAAAGGAGTGATTCTCTCTTCTCTTTGTTACCACAAAGAGATTCATAATGAAGATGTGATTCATTTTGGAATCGAACATATCGATTTAGATCTCATTCACGATATTCAAAAGAGAGGAAAAGTATTACGTTTCTTGATGTTATCCTCTTATCAAGAGAAGCTCTCTCTTCAAGTGATTCCTGCTCTTCTTTCTCCCTCTCATCCTCTCTCTCAAATCCAAGAGGAATACAATGGAGTCACACTCTATTGCAAGAATAATTCTTTGGTCACTCTCTCTGGAAAAGGAGCGGGTAGATATCCTACCGCTAGTGCGATCTTACAAGACTTAAATCACATCTTAGAAGGAGCTGCTCCTTTTAGAAGAGAGAAAGTATCTCTTTTAAAGAATGAAGTCGATATGAGCGGAGATTATTATGTCTATGATGGAAAAGAGAGCAAGATTCTCTCTTCTCCTTCCTTCAATACGCTATCTAGTTATCCATTTGTTGCGAAAATTCTATGAGGTATACCCTATGAAACAATATCATTTTGCTATCGTTGGTGCTACTGGCCTTGTCGGTAGAACCTTCTTAAAAGTATTAGAAGAATATGACTTACCTATCGCTTCTCTTCATTTATTTGCCTCCGAAAAATCCAAAGGAAAAAAGATTCTTTTTCAAGGAAAAGAGATCGAAGTAGAAGCTCTCTCCCCCACCTGTTTTCAAGGCATGGATTTTGCCTTGTTTAGTGCAGGAGCTACAGTCTCTAAAGAATGGGCACCTGTTGCGGAAAAAGAAGGGGCGATTGTTGTGGATAATTCCTCTTGTTGGAGAATGGATGAGAGTGTCTCCTTGATTGTTCCTGAGATCAATATTGAAGATTATCATGAGAAAAGAAAGATCATTGCTAACCCGAATTGTTCTACCATTCAAAGCGTTCTTCCTTTAAAAGCTTTAGATGAAGAATTCCATCTCAAGAGAGTCGTATATACTACCTATCAAGCCGTCTCTGGTTCTGGAATGAAAGGAATTGAAGATTTAAGAAGATGTCAAAAAGGAGAAAAGAATCAATTCTATCCTTATGATATCTCTCAAACTTGTATCCCAGAGATTGATGTCGCAATGGATAATCTCTATACCAAAGAAGAGATGAAGATGGTCAATGAGACAAGAAAGATTCTTCACCGCCCGAACTTAAAAGTCGCCGCCACTTGTATCAGAGTTCCTGTCGAAGTTGCTCATGGCGTGGTGATGCAGTGTGAATTTGAAAATGAAGTGAGTGTAGAAAGAGCAAGAGAAGTCTTATCTTCTATGGAAGGCATCAAGGTAGTAGATGATTTAAAGAATCATATCTATCCTGTCTCTACTTTAGCCAAAGATAATGATTTTGTTTATGTCGGTAGAATCAGAAAAGATTTATCTTGTGAAAATGGGTTAATCCTTTATTGCGTAGGAGATAATGTAAGAAAAGGTGCTGCCGCTAACGCCGTTCAAATCGTAAAGAAGATCATCGAAGGGAGATAGTTATGAAAGTATGTAAATTTGGTGGCTCCTCTTTGAGCTGTTCCCTTCAATTTGAGAAAGTAAAAAACATCATCCAAAAAGACAATCAAAGAAATGTCGTGATTGTCTCTGCTCCAGGAAAAAGAAGTTCTGATGACAATAAAATTACCGATCTCTTGTATTTGACTTATTTCCACATCAAATACAAAGTTGATTTTGCTCGCGTCTTTGATTTGGTCAAAGAAAGATATCTTGAGATCAGAGATAACCTTCATTTGAATGTGGATTTAGAGAGTGAATTCGCCTCTTTAGAAGAGAGAATGAGAAGCAACAAAATCAGCGAAGAAGAATTGGTTTCTAGAGGCGAATATTTCAACGCAAAATTGATGGCCGCCTATTTAGGCTATGCTTTTGTCGATGCCAAAGATGTCATCTTCTTCAACTTTGATGGCAGAGTCAATGTCGAGAAAACGGAGAGTTCCATCAAAGCAATCTATGCTTTAAATAACAAAATTGTTATTCCTGGATTCTACGGATGTTATCCGGATGGCTCTATCTCTTTGTTTTCAAGAGGAGGCAGTGATGTCACCGCCTCTTACTTTGCCAAAGCCTTAGATGTCACCATGTATGAAAACTGGACGGATGTCTCTGGATTCTTCAAAGCTGATCCTAAGATTGTCAAAAACGCACAACCGATCAAAGAAGTCTCTTACGATGAACTAAGAGAACTCTCCTATATGGGAGCTTCTGTCCTTCACGAAGAAACCATCATACCTCTTTTAGGAAGTGATATTCCTTTGATGGTATTAAATACCAATCATCCCGAAGAGAGTGGAACCATGATCTCTTCAGAATGTCAGGATAAAGATACTCTCATCACTGGTATCACAGGAAAGAAAGGATTCATCTCTTTAACCTTTGTTAAATCTAGAACTTCCGATAAATTGAAAGTGATGTTGCAAGTCTTAAAAGTCTTTGATCACCTTCAAATCTCTGTCGAACATATCCCCTCTTCTATTGATTCTTTTTCTGTCATCATTGAAAAGGATAAGATGGAGCACAAGTATTTCGATTTGATAGCGGAGATCAAAAAGATTGATGATGTCTTATCGGTAAAAGAATATGATGATATCGCTCTTATCGCTGTCGTGGGTAGAAACATGGTCACTAAGCCTGGTATCTCTGGAAAGATCTTATCGGTCTTTGGACAAGAGAAAGTCAACATCAAACTCATCGACCAATCCAGAGAAGAAATCAATATCATCGTCGGTATCGGTAATGATGACTTTGAGCGCAGCATCAATATGCTCTATCAACAATTCTGCTGAAGTTTTACATTTGTATACGGATGTAAATTTGAATTAATACGCATTTCACATTTGTTCTTTTATATGCAATAAAAATGTTTGAATAATCTATTTAGATTGTTTCATCCAAATTTTACGCATTTATTCGTTCAATATTTTCAGTATGTTTCCAATAGCAAACTGTATATTTTAAATTGTTACACAAATGTAGATTAACTTTATGATTGTCCTTGGTTGGCTTTTAGAGTATTTATAATAATGTAAAGGAAACATATTAGAACAAATGGAGGAGTTTTTATGAGAAAAAGGAAATGCATGTTTGTTCTATTGTCTCTTCTTTTGGCTTCCTGCGGAGGAGCTCTTGACGAGAAGACTCCTGCCACAACTGTCCCAGAAGTCAGCCTCAAAGAGGAATCGACAGATGACAGTCAAGTCTCCATTCAGAATGAGGAAAGCACCAAGGAGAGCGTGGACTCAGGCTCTGCTTCCGATACCAGAGAAAGTGGTAGCACCAGCAATTCCTCGGACACACCGAAGGAAACCCTTGTCTCCACTCTTCTTTTCCAGGGCGAGACGTTCTCCTACCCCAACGAAGAACTGTTTGGAATCTTCGTGGAGAATGACAACGGCCTTACCATGACTGGTTTTGGAAATGTGGACAACATTGATTTCTTTGTCATTCCCGAGGAAGTCAACGGAAAGACAGTGACCCAGGTGAGTATAAGCGATCCTGCCGAAGTGGAGAAGCTCAACACCAAAGTCAAGGTCGTCATCCCAAAGACACTTCAAAGCATCTACATTCCTGTCGTTCCCTGTTGGAGCATTCTCTATTGCGGAAATCAACAGGACTGGCTCTCTTCCGGACTAGGTCTCAATAGAAAAATGGAAGGAATTGCCGACCTCTATTTCCTGGAAGGCAAGGAATTCACCCTGGTCAAGGACCTTGTCATTGAGGAAGGCACAGAAGAGATTCCCGCCTTTGCCTTTGCTTACACAAGCATAGAGACCCTAAAGCTTCCCTCATCTGTCAAAGTCATCAAAGGAGGTGCCTTTGCTTATTGCGGATATCTCAACACGATTGAACTCAATCCAGGCCTGGAAGAAGTGGGCATTGCCTCCTTTGAGCAATGCAACAGACTTCTCTCCCTCTCTCTTCCCTCCTCTCTGAAGAAGCTTTCTTCCACGGCATTTGGAGGAGAGAATCTTCTTTCCGTGGAGGTCGAGGAAGGTCTCACCCTTACCAAAGGAAGCCTTGCCCAAGCATTTGCAGCCTGTACAAAGATCTACCGTTTCCTCAACCATTCCAGTGAAGTAACTCCTACCTTTGCCTCCATCCAAATTACAACGGATAACAACGACAAAGGCGACATCTTCGCTTTGGATGGATATTATTATGGATATGTGGAAAATGAACTGACCATGCTCACCTATTTGGGAGAAGAGAAGACACTCACTCTTCCTCAGCAGGTGACATACAAGGACAAGACGTTCACAAAATACGTCATCGGAATTGCCTGTTTCTATCACTATTGCTTTGCCGCGTCCTTGCATCCTGACATGGACTATGATTACCTCAATCCCCTTCCGGTTTTGGAATCCATATCCGTCCCCTCTTGTGTTACAGACATCCTAGGCAAGACCACCTTCTCACACTATGTGAAGTTCACAGAGGAAAGATACGGACTCAAGGAAATCTATTTTGACATGGACCAAGAGAAAGTCTCCTCCTTTGCCTGCATCAAAAACATCCATCCCGACACCAAAGTCTACTACAAGACAGCAGATGGATATGCGCTGTTGAAATAAACAAAAAAACGGATAAGAGAAAAGACTCCCTTCACCCTCTTTCCTTGCTCATAGACATATAGCATCAAAACGGCTGTGACTGAACTGACTTCAGTCATGAGAGTGTTAAAAGAGCCTTATGCCACACAAGCATAAGGCTCTTAATTTACTTTGCTAGGATCAGATGCTTAAACAAAAGTACCCAGACAAGATCAACCCAACCGAAGGCAAAACCGACAATAATGGCAATAATCAAACCGAGGATATTGCCTAAAGATGGTTTTTCGATGACGGCAGTGATACGAACGATAATTTCTGTGATCCAGTTCACACCAGGAATCAATAGAAGTAAGAACTGAACCAAACGAGGGAGACTATTAAATGTTTTCATAAGTGTTTTCCTTTCTTTTGTTATTAAACCACAATTGTTTCGTTTAAGATATGGTTTATTCTGTTCTCAGTGCAACGACAGGATCTTTTCTTGCGGCGCTAGCGGCAGGGATGATACCAGCGATTGCCGTGAGTAGAATAGAAATCAAGATGACAATCAAAGCGGCAAGGATAGGAAGGTTAGCGATCATACCGATATTGGCAAAATTCAATCCGATGATGAAGTTGAGCACGGTTTGAATCACATAAGTGATGGCAATACCAAACACACCAGAGAAGAGACCAAGCATCCACGCTTCCGCATTGAATAGACGAGAGACATCCTTCTTTCGTCCACCCATAGCACGAATGACACCGATTTCCTTGATACGTTCCATGACAGAGACATAGATGATGATAGCAATCATGACGGTAGAGACGACAAGAGAGAGAGCAGTGAAGGCAATCAAGGCGATAGTGACAATGTCGATCATGGTCTTGATGATAGAAATGATGACTTCGAGATTATCATTGTAAGTGACTTTATCTCTTTCTTCCGCTTTGATTGTTCTATCGGGAAGAACAATATCCTCTTTGTTGTTCCATTTGTCTAAATAATCTGTGACCAAATATTTGTTCTTAAAGTCGTTAGGATAGATGGTGATTCTTGTCGGATGATCACTTCCCCCAACCGCATTTAAGGAGAGATTTGCTGTAGACATAGAGTTTCCAGAAGAAGAGCCAATGAAGGAAGAGAGAATAGAAGAGAGAGAATTGCTGCTTCCCACAAGAGCGTAGTTACCAAGATATGTCGTACCTTCTAATTCATAATCATATTGATAATAGATACCCATGGCTTGGGTGGTACCCATAGTGGTTAAGATATAGGAGCTATATCCATCCACTTCATTCCCTTCTTCTTTTTGTGCAGCGATAAAATCGGAGATATAAGTAGAGATAGAAGATTTCAAATTATCTTTGATGAAGCGTTTAGCAAAGGCGGGAGTGTAATAGAATCCTGGTTCTAAGGAAGAGTATTGACGATCTTTCTTCGGCTTTAAGATACCCGTGATTTTGAAGTTAAATCCACTGTTCCAAGAGGAATCTTCATAATAGGAATAATAATAAGGACGAGTCATACTCTCCATAGGGTCTTCCACTTTGGTAAAGACAGTATCATTAGGATAGTATGTAAATCTCTTATTCATCAAGGAATCGAGAGTGAATCTCCTCTTTTCTTCAAAGGCATCTTTATCATATTCTTCATCGTTGAAGCGACGGACAATATTGAGGAAGTCTTCTTGTCCATAATAGCCAAGAAGGGTCAATTGGAAGTCTTGTAATTCTTGATTAGAAGAGAGAACGATCATCATTTCATCTTCTTTTTGTGCCACACTTCCTTTGACGACATCATATTGAGAGAGAAGGTAATCGGCATTGTTTAAGGATTGAGAGAAGGTGCTTCCATAAGAGGAGACAAGAGAGGAGTAAGCAGAGTATCCCGCTTGAGACAATTTCTTTTCTAAGATAGAAGTCGCAAAGGAACGAATCGCGCTGAGAGAAAATGCACTCTTTGTTTGTCCTGTGATATCATCTTCGGTATAAATATTGTTGGTAATGTTGATGGAATAGCTCTTGACGATATCCTGATAGAAAGAATCTGGCATATTGTCGATGAAGGCTTCATAATCCTTCGTGATATCGTTAGAGATCATGGCTGAGCCTGCTTCTTTGGCTCTCTTGATGAGTGTCTCGGTCAAGAAGTCAACATTGACATAACCGTCCTCTACACTCTCTTTGACTGCTTGGGCTTGTTCTTGCACACCCATGCTATTCATCAAAGAGGAGAGGTCCATAGACTGAGTAGCGACATAGACGGGGTTACCAGAGAGAAGTTCATCCTGGATAGATTCAATGTAGCCGTTGACACCATAAGAGACGGATAAGACCGCGGAGACACCCACGATACCGACAGAGGAAGCGATAACGGTCATCACCGTTCTCTTCATCTTAGAGACCAAGTTTTTCGCAGAGAGCTTGAAGGCAGTCCACCAAGACATCTTGGCAAATTCTTTCTTCTCCACTTTCTTTTCTAAGCCAGAAGTGAGAAGTTCATGATTCACACTTTCTTGAACAGGAATAACTTTTCTTTCCTTCTCTTCTTCTTCGATAGAATAAGGAGCGCTATCTTCGAGTAGTTCACCATCTAATAGTTTGACGATACGAGTAGAATACTTCATGGCAAGGTCCGGATTGTGAGTGACCATGATGACCAACTTATCTTTGGAGATCTCTTTGATCAAATCCATGATTTGAACAGAAGTCTCACTATCTAGAGCACCGGTAGGTTCATCCGCTAACAAGATCTCGGGTTCATTGACAAGAGCTCTAGCGATAGCGACTCTTTGACACTGACCGCCAGAGAGTTGATTCGGTTTCTTGTTGTATAAACCATGTAATCCAACTCTATCTAAGGCTTGCTTTGCTCTTCTTGTTCTCTCTTCTTTGGAGACACCACCGATGGTTAAGGAGAGCTCAACATTAGAGAGAATATTTTGATGAGGAATCAAATTGTAAGATTGGAAGATGAAGCCGATAGAGTGATTGCGGTAGATATCCCAATCGTGATCTTTAAAATTCTTTGTGGATTTTCCATTGATGAGCAAATCTCCACTCGTGGCGTGATCTAAGCCACCGATGATGTTTAAAAGAGTTGTCTTACCGCATCCAGAAGGACCAAGGATAGAAACAAATTCACTCTTTCTAAAGCAGATAGAAAGACCTTTGATGGCGTGAACCACATTGTCTTTCATCAAATAATCTTTTTTGATTTGATCTAATCTTAACATGTTTGAAAGTCCTCCAATAAACAACAGATCTTCTTGACAATCTCTTTAAACTTGCTCATATCTTCCTCACCGATCTCTTCGTGAACCTTTTTCACGATAGAGGTGATGATCTCTTTATCTTTCTTTACGCATTCTCTTCCTTGTTCTGTCAAAGAGACTTTTGTGATTCTCTTATCAAAAGAAGGGTGAGAGCGAAGAATCCATTCTTTCTTCTCTAAGCTTTTTAAGATCGCAGCCATACGGGAAGTCTTGATATCTAATTCTTCACAGAGCTTTCCGGAAGAGAGAGCCTCTTCTTTGAAAGAGAGATAGTGAAGAACTCTTCTCTCTCCAAAAAGAGAGGTCATCTTTTCGATGCCAATATTCTTCTTCGGTGTGAGCAAAGATAAGAATTCGAACGCTTCTGTTAAGTACTTTTCGTTTTCCATACCACAAGAATATATCACTTTGAAAAGCAAAAGTCTAACACTATGAGATAATTTTGTGAATAATAACGCTTTCACAAAAAGAAAAGGTAAAAAAGCTTCTCCTTTTTATCTTTGTTGTTTTTTAACTTATGTCTAAAAATGAGTCCTTTTTATCTATAAGATAAAATTTAACATCATTTATCTTGACACTTCTAATCTCTATCTTTTTAAATATTGTATGAATTAGAGGAAAAACTTATGAAAAAAATCATCTTTTGTTCCCTTCTCTCTCTCGCTCTTCTCTCTTCTTGTGGAGGAGAAGTCTCCACCACAAATCAAAGCCAGGAAAGCGTGAGTGAGACTACAACAAATTCCGATAGCAAAGATAGTGAAAGCTTAGAGATCGAGCAAGATTCTCCTTTCTTAAAATTAGATAGTGAAGAAGCTTTCTCCTTATATCATGAAAGCTTTATGTTAGAGCTCTATTATGACAAGGAGGGTGGATACAATCTCTTCTTGACCGATTATTCTTTAGGGGATGATATCAGAGGATACGGATGTACTCTCTCTTCTGATACGTTCTCTCTTTCTTTTAAAGGAGTAGAGAAATCTCTTCTTTTCCCGTTAGAGAAAAGTGAAGTTTATACTCTCACTTATCAAAAAGAAAATTCATCCTTCTCTTTAACTGGAAAAGATATCCTTTACACTTTAAGCACAAAAGAAGTGGAAAGAAAATATTATTTCAACCCGTCTCTTGTCGGATTATGGGATATCAAAGAGAAAGAAGAGGATGACCTTCTCTTCTTTGCGGATATCCAAATGGTCTCCTATCAACCGATCATTAGAATTCAAGAAGGAGATGTTTGTTTCACCACCACTCTCACTCATTCCGAAAAAGGAAGCACAGCGACCTTAGTCGGAGAAAAGGATGGTGCTACGTTAAAAGTAGGAGATGAGATTCTTTTCACTGTCGATGAGAGCAACCAAAAGAAAGCCGTAGTTAACAATCACACCTATTCTCTCTTTGTTCATATCGATGATAGTTATGAATATGAAGAAGGTTATTTCTCTCTTTCCAATCTTCCCAATAACACTTACTTCACTTATCAAGACTTAAAGCTCACCTTAAAGACTCCAATCGGAGCGATCCGACGTTGGGTGAAGATAGAAGAAGGTGACTTCTCTAAAGAAGAGCTCTTTGAATGTGAACAGAATCAAGGAATTCTCTCTTATAACTGTCAAATTGAAGGAAAAGAGGGAATCATCAAAGAAGGTGTCACTTATAAATTAGCGGCCATCAAAGAAGATTCTTCTGTCTCTGTTCACCTTTTAGGAAGCGATGGAAGTAATTTACTCATGGAGGAACACAAATGAAACATAAATCCTTATTATTACTCTCCTCTTTTCTTCTTTTAACCTCTTGTGGAGAAAATACATCCCATTGGGATTCTACTTCTCCGTATTTTGTAGAGACCACTCCTCTAGATTCTCAAAGTGATGAGAGCACGACTTCTTCCAAAGTCATCACTCCTTTTATCGATGAATTTTACCAAGACATTGAATTTGGTTCCTATGTCGCCGATAATGGCGTGAGCAAACAAACCTTCTATGGAGAGAAGGGAATCTTAATGGAAAATGAAGAAGAAAGCTATGGCTTTGTCAAAGTCGAAGAGCAAGGAATCTTTGAATTCCATGTCAAAGAGGATGGAGATTATGAAGTCCACGGCATGCTCTCTCCTAACAGCGAGCTTCCTTTATTCCGCTTCGCTTATTGTTTTTCTCAAATCTTAGATTTAGATAGCGATTTATTCTCTTTTGTACAAGAGAAGGGATTCTATCATTTAGAAGCGAATGATAAAGCAAAAAGCGTCTTCTCTTACTTAGGATTGCTCACAGATATAGACAATATCAAAGAAGCCAATCTCTATCAAAATAGCAACGGTTATCTCTTTGAAAGCGTGTATGAGGATGCTTCCACCGTCTATATCACGATCACCGATATCGGAAAGACCAAGTCTAAAAAGATGGATACGTTTGCTTCTACAAAGAAAGAGAAACAAACAGAATGGAATGATTATCAAAAGAAAGCCATCTCCTATTATGGATTCTGGGACATTCCTTTCTTTTCTAGTTACACCTTAGGATTACAACTTTATTTCCAGACCATCAATCTCAATGGTTTATCTCTCACTGCTTGTATCTGTTACGATTATCTCTCTTCTAAAGATAGTGAAACATCTATCGCTTCCGAATTAGAGAATCGTTTCGGATACAAAGAACATAGCTCTTCTAAACAAGGGGGTATCTATGTCTACACGAAGCCTTATAACAATGACATGGACTTATTTGTCTCCTTCCGTTTTGTGGATGTGAGTGAGGTGAGCGCTAATGATGCTATCGCTTATCCTTATGGATATATGCAAGTCTCCTATTCTTATGCGCCGAGTGAAAAAGATTACACTAGCGAAGACTTAGATGCTCAACTTCTCTCTTTCCATTATCCTGCCCTAGGATTAGATGATTCGAAGTTAGAAAGAATCTATGAGATCTCTTATAAAGATTCTCAAAATGATGCTTTTATGTCTTCTCCCGATTTCATCGAGATGTTAAAAGAGAAGGGATTAGAACCTGGTCCTGTCTTTGAAGAATATTTCTCTTTGTATCTTGTCTCTAAAGAAGAAGATTATCTCTGTTCTACTTTAGATACCTTCATCAGCAACTTAAAACAATTAGGTTTTGCTATCCGTATCGGATTTGAAGATTATGATTCTCTCTCCATCAAGCAAATGCCTAACGGTATCGGGTTTGATCTCTTTGATGAAGATGGCTATCCTTCTGTTACGTTTGAATTCTACACCAAATCCTTAGATACAGGAAAATATGAAGGAAGCATGGAGATTGTCTTAACCCAATACACCGAATTAGCCAAGAAACTCTTCTTCGATAAGCCCTGATAGAGAGCATTTGTGTTAGAAGAGAAAAAGAAGTAAAATAGATGCTATGAAAAAAGATTATATCGGTATTGATTTAGGTTCCGCAAACACCCTCATCTACTCCTCTTTCAAGGATAGCATCGTCTATCATGAGCCCACTTGTATCGCGTTAGACTTGGTCAGCAAAGAAGTCAAAGAGATTGGTTTCTTAGCCTCTAAGTTAGCGGGAAAGACTCCTTATCATTATTCGGTCATCTATCCTGTCGAACACGGAATTGTCGAAGATGATGAGGCAGCTTTCTTATACTTAGATACCGTTTTAAAGAGCTTAAAACTCGACAGAAGAAAAGGTCATGACACCATCATCTTCACCGCTCCTTCTAACACCGGAAAAGCCAATAAAAGAACTCTTCTTCAACTGGGAAAGAAGTTAGGAGCCAAAGAAGTCATCATCGAATCTCAAGCTAAGATTGCTGCTTTAGGATGCGGAGATAGTGTCTTTGCTCCTACGGCTACTCTTCTCTGTCAAATCGGAGCAGGGGTTAGCGATGTCTGTTGTCTCTCTTTAGGAGAGATTGTTTATGCTTCTTCTACCTTCATTGCGGGTCTTACTTTTGATGAAGCCATCCGTCGATACATGATTCAAAATCAGCATCTCTCTATCGGATTAAAGAGCGCGGAATATTTGAAGATGAGAGTCGGAAGTGTCGCTTCACTTCCCGAGAATCGACTCGCGGAAGTCAAAGGAAAAGATACCATGACTTCTCTTCCTTCCTCTATCGTTGTCTCTTCGGGAGAAATCAAGAATGCCTTGATTCCTTTAGCGAATTTCATCTCCTTAAAAATCAGCGATGTCATCGCTTCTTTACCGGAAGAATTAATTGCCGATTTAAAGAGCAGCGGTCTCATTCTCTCTGGCGGTGGTGCGCTTCTTTCTGGCATGAGAGATTATTTACAAAACCTTCTCTCTATCCCTGTTCGCCTCGCCGATAAACCTTTAGAAGTCACTTTGGAAGGTTTCCGCTCTTACAGCAAGATTTTGGAAGAAAAGAGTCCAAAATAAAGAAACTTTCTAGTCATTACTCATAAACCTTAAAAATCCCCCATTTTCGCTTTTAGTTCGCATCGAAAAAAGACAGAACTCAGATTGTCCTGTCTTTTTCTGTTGTGAAAGGTTCTGTCATCGACAGTTTCCTATTTTTTGCTTTCCTT
>JAFUFH010000084.1 GCA_017470005.1 Bacilli bacterium
AAAGGAAGGAGAGGAGTCTCAGTTGAGACTCATTCCCCTTGAAGTGGAATCGGATGGATCGGTATGACTTTACAGTGTTTTCTTCCATAGCAAACGTCGTTCCGTCACCGGGACAAAATGACTGTATGTAAGGGAAGAGAGAAGAAGAAAGATTGAAGTATAATCTATATTCGCTGAAATATGTTCTTGCTTAACTGTATTTTAGTCGTTTATGAAAGGAAAATCCATAGCTTCTTATTGAATGTTAACATTCTGTCATTTTATTTCGTACATTCTCATAAAAGTGTCTCAAAATGAGGGGAAGGGAAGACTATTCAATCGCTAATAAAACGGCTTATTTAGAAAAGCATTTGTAAAGGAAATAAGCCCCCTAGATAGTCCTGTTAAAAAGAAAGAACTAAGATTCAAAAAAGTAAATTCCTAGAGAAAGGAAAAAGGCCACAAATTGTGACCTTATTTACTCAATTGTACTTCGTATCCCCCGTAGGTGAGCTGGTATTGTTTGGCCAACTCTTCTACGCGGTAAAGGATATTATCGAGATTCTCAAGATGATAATCATCCATATCGGTGTGACTCTTTTGGAAAGAGATCAAATCGATGGTGGCACTTGGGATTCGATTATGAGCGCAGATTTTTAATGAGAGCGTGGTAGAGGAAGTCGCTAAATCTATCGCATCATCTTCTAAATCTGTGTGTTCGACAAAGCGGATAGAGAAATAGATGACATAGACTTCTTGGTTGTCTCTCATCTCATTTTGAGAATAGACAGAGAGAGTAGGATACATATCTTCAGAAGAGATCTCATCATTTTTAAAGATTTCTAAGAAGCGTTTGACCATTTTTAAAGGAGAGTTATTGCATTTGCTCATCTCCTCTTTTAAGAATTCTAGGGCGTTAGATAAAGGAACCATATTATAAGATTCCTTTTTCCATCAAGAGAGGACGAAGCTCATCGCTCTTGGCATAATCTTTGTTTTCTCTCGCTTCATTGTAGGCTTTGACCATGGCTTTATCTTCATTAGATAATTCTTCCACATGGAAGTCTAAGCCTAAGATAGTGCTGAGCTTAGAGAAGGTGAAAAGAAGAGAAGAGAGACGAGTGAAGTCTGCGTCTTTCTTGATGGAGAGAGAATTGATCTCTTTGACTTCTCTATCTAAGACGGTCATGGCATTAGAGACATTCAAGTCGCTAGCAAGAGCGTTCATGAATTCTTCATAGTCTTCTGTAATTAATCCTTCTAAAGCGATATTCTCTAAAGAGAGACGGTAATAGGCTTTCTTGAAGGAGTTGAGATAACGCTGAGATAACTTATCGGCAGCGATGAGGTTCTCTTCGGTGTAATTGACAGGAGCTCTATAATGCGTGGAAAGGAAGAAGAGTCTAACCCCATTGCCAGAATGTCTTTCTAAGACATCTTTGGCAAGAGTGGAGTTACCTAAGGACTTGGACATCTTCACACCATTGGTGAGAAGGAAGCCGACATGCATCCAGTAATTGGCAAGTTGCGTGTGATGATAGGCTTCGCTTTGAGCGATCTCATTTTCATGGTGAGGGAATTTCAAATCGAATCCGCCACCGTGAATATCGATAAGAGGTTTGTTGAAGACAGAATTGACCATGACCACACACTCGGTGTGCCAGCCCGGTCTTCCTCTTCCGATCACGGTATCAAATTTGATGCCATCATCATCGGTGAGTTTCCACAAAGCAAAATCGAGAGGGTTCTCTTTTTTGGTGTTGATATCAATTCTAGCGCCAGAGATGAGGTCATCGATGTTCTGTTTGGAAAGAGCACCGTACTTCTCATCGCTATTGACTCTAAAATAGATATCATCTCCACCCTGATATGCGGCTCCTTTATCTTCTAAATCTTTGATGAAAGAAGCCATCTTATCGATGTATTCGCTCGCTTTCGGATGAGCAAACAAAGGAAGGATGTTCAATTTGTTTAAGCAATCTTCATAAGCCTGGATATAGAATTCGGAGAGCTCTTTTTCACTCTTTCCTTCCACCTTGGCTTGCTTGATGATCTTATCGTCGATATCGGTGTAGTTAGAGACACATCTGACCTTGTATCCACATTCTCTTAAGAAACGAGTCAATAAGTCAAAAGTGACCGTGGGACGGAAGTTTCCTAAATGAACATAGTTATAGACGGTAGGTCCACAATAGTAGATATCTACCTTTCCTTCTTCTAAGGGAACGAATTCTCTTAATTTACCTTCATAGGTATCATAGAGTTTGATACTTCTCATAACTGACCTCCTTGTGTCGACAATTGTTTTTCCATATTTTGAAGTCGATATAAATTATAATAGACTCCCTTTTGAGCGAGAAGAGAGAAATGATTTCCTTCTTCGATGAGACATCCTTTTTGGATGACGAAGATGATATCGGCATGTTTGATGGTGCTTAGACGGTGTGCGACAATGAGCATCGTACCGATGCTTCTCATCTTTTCGAGAGAAGATTGAATGATATTTTCTGTCTCGGTATCGATGTTGGCGGTAGCCTCATCGAGCAAGACAAGAGAAGGAGAATAGACGACGGTTCTTGCAAAGGAGATGAGTTGTCTCTCTCCGGCAGAATAGTTGGCGCCTCTCTCTTTGACTACGGTGTCATATTTATCCGGAAGAGATTCAATGAAGCGGTCTGCTCCGACAAATTGAGCGCCTTGAATGACTTGTTCTTGACTGACGTTCTCATCTTTTAACGAGATGTTATCTTTGATGTTGCCAGAGAAGATAAAGACATCTTGTAGCATGACACCGATATTCCTTCTCAGACAGGTGAGAGAATAATTTTGAATGGGAACATCATCGATTAGAATCTCTCCCTCTTGGATATCATAGGTTCTGGATAACAGAGAGATGATGGTGCTCTTTCCCGCTCCTGTAGGTCCCACAAAGGCGGCGGTTTGTCCTGGCTCAATGATAAAGGAGACATCTTTTAAGACATAATCATCCTCGACATAAGCGAAATAGACATGACGGAATTCAATCTTACCTTTGAAGGAAGGAACATCGATAGAATCTTTGTTTTTGATGACCTCTTCCGGAAGAGAATAGACAAATTGAATGCGCTCTGCGGAAGTGATGATATTCTGAACTTGGTTGAGAAGAGAAGTGATGGTTTGAATGGGTTGGAAGAATTGACCAGAATAAGAATAAAGAAGGTTGAACGTACCAAGAGTGATGGCTCCTCTTACTACCGCAGGAAGACCAAAGAGCAAGACGACAATGATACAAGAGACGGAGAGAAGATACATAGAAGGATAGAAGATAGCGAAGATGTTCTGCGTCTTTAAGTAAGCGTTATAGATATCGTCATTGTGCTTTTCGAATTCGAGAAGTTTCTTATCTCCTCTCTCATATGTTTTGACCACCTTGATGCCTTGGAAGGTCTCAGAGAGGAAGGAGTTCATCTTGGAGACATTGTTCTTTTCTAATTTGTAATACTTCTTAGATTTTCTTCTAAAGAAGAGAGAGATGGTGAAGACGATAGGGACATAGGCTAAGAAGATGAACCCGTATAATCCCGTGACCACAAAGGTGGTAGAGATGATGACCACTAATGTCAAACTTGCTTTTAAGATTTGAGGAAGGATATCCGAGAAGAGAGAGGAGAGGGTTTGGGAATCATTGGTGATACGAGTGACATAAGAGCCAATCTTTAATCTTCTCAAATCGGCAAGAGGCAGAGATAAGACATGATGGAACATGTCATCTCTCATGTCTTTGATGACATTTTGGCCGATCTTTTTAAAGGCGAGATTGGTAAAGTAAGAACCTAAGGCGGCCACAATCCAGACCAAAGTGTCTAGAATGACAAGCCAAGTGATGACAAAGTAGGGATCACTGACTTCACTTTCTCCATGAGTGTAATCTGTTAAGAAGTCAATGAAGTATTTGACAATCAATGGCTCCATAGAGAAGGCGGTAGTGACAAGAAGGGAGAGAAGCAAGAGAACGATGACTTTTACCTTGTAGGGTTTGATGAACGTCCAGAGCGTCTTTAAGGCGCTAGCATCCTTTAAGGATAAGTGACGATCGATGATTTCTTCTTCATCCATATCAGTTCACCTCCTTTTCTAGTTTCTGTAATTCACAGATATCACGGTAGAAAGGACAAGTCTCTAAAAGCTCATCGTGTTTACCCATACCGATGAGAACACCTTTCTTCATGACCAAGATGAGGTCACAGTTTTGTATGGCAGAGACTCTGTGGGCGATGATGAAAGAGGTGATTTTGTTCTCTCTACCTTGCAAGTGGCTCAAGATGGATTTTTCTGTATCGGCATCCACTGCCGATAAGGAATCATCTAAAATGAGCATCTTAGGTTGCTTATAAATGGCTCTAGCGATAGAGACTCTCTGTCTTTGACCACCAGAGAGGGTAGCTCCCTTTTCCCCGACGATGGTGTCATAGCCATCTCTAAAGGAGAGGATATCCTCTTCAATGGCAGCAAAGCGGGCACTTTCTTTGACTTTTTCCATGTCGTAGACACCAGGGATATCTTCGGAGAAAGCGATGTTATCTTTGATGGTGCCAGAGAAAAGGAATCCCTCTTGTAAGACATAACCGATCTGGGTTCTTAAATCTCTCTTTCTCCAATCGTTGATATCCACGCCATCGATGAGTAACATGCCTCTAGGTAAGTTGTAGAGCTTGGTCATCAAAGAGACGAGAGTGGATTTACCACTACCGGTTCTTCCTAAAATTCCCACACTCATACCAGGAGTGATGTGGAAGGAGACATCTTTGATGATATTGTGATCGCCATCGGGATATTGGAAGATGACATGGTTATAAACCACATCACCAACTAGCGTATCTCTTACAGGATTATCGTCATCGACGATATCGGGTTTGGAATCTAAAATCTCGGCGATTCTCTTTTGAGCCCCGTTACCTCTAGAGATGTAATCGATGATCATACCACCAGCGATCATGGGCCAGATGAGAGCGTCGTAATAACCGATGAAGGTAGAGAATTTACCGATATCGGTCAAAGATCCTGCAAAGGGAACATCTTTGTTGATGATAGAGACACTACCTAAGACAAACAATACCGCGAAGGTGATGGCTAAGAAGATTTGAATTCCTTGCTCGATGAGAGAAGAGAATTTCATGTAAGAGAAGTTTTTCGTGGCAGCATCTTGGGTGAGTTTTCTAAAGGTCTTTAATGTCTCTTTTTCTTTCAAGAAAGATTTGACCACTGAGAAGCCTTGTAAGTTCTCTTCTGTGTAATCGGAGACATGATCAAAAGCATCGCTAGAAATCTTAAATCTCTTGCTCTCTTCCTTACCGACAACACCACCAAAGATGATGAATAAAAGCAAAGGAATGACGGTATAAAGGGTGATTTGCCAAGACATCATGGTCATCAAGACAATAGAGAGTGTACCTAAGACCAACAAGTCGGTTTCAAAGATGAGACCATCGGTGAAACAGAGTTTGATGGTGATCAAATCATTGGTGAAGAAGGAAAGAAGGGAACCGACCTTATTTTGATTGTAATAAGCTAAGGACATCTTTTGGATATGAGCAAACATATCTCTTCTCAAATCTCGTTCAATCTTGGCTCCGATTCGAGCAGAGAGTGCTCTCCATCCAACTCTTCCTGAGAAGATGATTAAAGCGATGGTGGCAAGAGTGAGAAGGACGACAAACAAATCGCTTTGATAGATAGGAACGCCTTCTTCAAAGATGGTGAACTGGTATTCAAAACCCGTCAGGGCTCTAAAGATATTGTTAGAGTGTCCGACAGGGAGTGTGTCTTTCTTATCGAAAGCGGTGATGACATTACCGATGAGAAGGGGTACCAAAAGCTGTACGATATCCACGGTGGTATCGATGAGGAAGACCGCGATGAAATAATACCAATACTTCACATAATATCGGTTGATGTGTTTTCCAAAAATCATTATGCCTCTCTGAGTATAGAAGTGACTTCGGCATCTAAATCGTAAACTAACGCATTGACTACTTTGGCTTTGACTAAATCTCCGGGTTTGATGGGGAGTTTCGAATATAATCTCATCTTGCCATCGATATCATCGGGGGCAAAGATGTTACAGACACAATCATATGAGAATCCCTCTTCATCCACTCCGGTGACAAGGCAATCATATTCTTGTCCGATTCTCTTTTTGTTGAGGGCGTAAGAGATTTTCTTTTGTTCTTTCATGACCGCTTTATAACGAGCGAGTTTGACCTCTTCGGGAACTTGGTCTTTAAATTTGGCGGCAGGAGTTCCCTCTTCTGGGCAGAACATGAAGCATCCAAGATGGTCAAATTTGACCTTCTTGATGCAAGAGAGAAGCTCTTGGAAATCTTCTTCGGTCTCACCAGGGAAACCGACCATCACGGTAGTACGGATGATGGCATTAGGAACTTTCTTTCTAAATTTTTCGATGAGATCTAAGATATCTTGTTGTGTACCTCTTCTACCCATTCTCTTTAAGACATGGTTAGAAAAGTGTTGGACGGGTAAATCAAAATAAGGAGTCAAACCTTGATTGGAAGCAAAGAGATCGATGAGTTCATCGGGAACTTCTCCAGGATAGAGATACATGAGCTTGATGAAATCAAAGTTTTTATGTTTCATGATCTCTTTGGTAAGCTCTGTCAAAGAGGTTCCGATATCTCTTCCGTACATGGAAGTATCTTGAGAAATGACAGTGAGAGAACGGATATCGTTTTCATCCATCATGTCTAATTCTTCTTTCAAGGTTTCAAAGGGAACAGACTTGAATCTACCTCGGATATGAGGGATAGCGCAGAAGTTACAGAAGTTATCACAACCATCCGAGATTCTAAGATACGCTTCTCTTTGAGGGGAGATGAAACTTCTTCTTAAAGGATCGATGCTTCCTTGTAAGGTTCTATCTTTGACTAAGGTTTGGAAGAGTTCTCCAAAACGAGGATAGTCTTGTAAAGGAATCCAGAGAGCAACTTCAGGCATCTCTTTCTTTAATTCCTCTAAGTAACGAGTCGCTAAACATCCGGTGACGATGAGAGGTTTGTCATATTTAGCCATGTCTAAAATGGCATCGATGCTCTCTCTTTTGGCAGCATCGATAAATCCACAAGTATTGATGATGATCATATCGGCTAATTCGGGATTCGAAACGGTCTCAAAACCGTTCATCTTCAAATAAGCTAAGATCTCTTCTAAGTCTACTTGGTTTTTGGCACAGCCTAAGGAAACAATACCAATGTTCATAACTCACCTCATAAAAAATACTTTATAAAATAAAGTAGCTATTTATTCTATGAAGTTTTCTTAAATAAAACAAGTTATATATATAACTTCTAGCTATGAAAGCACTTTGCTCAAATGAAAAGTATACTTTTCAAAGAAAGAATTGACGTTTTGATAGACTTCTAGACTTTCTTCATACCTAGGATAAGTGATGGGGAAAACGTGTTCTAAGCTTCTTTCTTTAGAGGTGTAATCATAGAAGGAAAGCTCTACACCTTCTTCTTGGAATCTATCTCTGACTTCTAAAGAATTAGAACGGATAAAATCTTTATCCGATGTCACCATCAAAGTAGGAGGAAAATGAGAATCGATCATCTTCGTGGCATCTAAAAGATAGGGAAAACAATCTCTTTTCTTATCTGCTTTCTTTAAAGCGAGTCTTTTGATAAAAGTGTTCTCTAACTTAGACATCGTAGAGATTAAAGTGATTGCTCTAAAAGGAAGCATCATTCCTTGAGTGATATCAAAGGCTTGTTGAAGAGAAGGAGAATTTGAAATAGAAACACAATAAAGGGAGAGAAGTCCACCTGCGCTATCTCCAATAAGAAAGACATTTTCTAAAATCAAAGAAAGTTTGTTTCTATTGTCAATGATATATTGAAAGAATGTGAACAGTTCATGAATCTGTTCATAAAGGCTCTTTTTCGGGGCTAATGAATAGGAAGGAGATAGAACGATGTATCCCATTCTTGCTAAATCTTTGATACTATTACGGTTTAAGTCTTTATCGCCGTAGATAAGCCCTCCACCATGAATAGAAATGATGATACCTTTGTGATGATATCCATCCTTTCTTTGATGGATATCAAATTGATGATAAGGATTCTTATCTTCCATATAGGAATAAGTCTTTGTTTCAATATCGGAATAATCATAATCTTGCGTTTTCAGTCTCTTTTTATCCATCCTGCCTGTTAACACACGAAAGAGTTTACCCATGATTCGGTAATTGAAATTTCCGATGTGAGCTTTTCCTTCCATCACTTTATCCGCGAAAGACATAATCTTCCTCCCTTTGGGTATCGATAATTCTATCGATCGCTTTGATGATGACTTTAAAATCGCAGGTAGGTTCAAAACGACGCACGACTTTTCCACTTCTATCCACTAAAAACTTGGTGAAGTTCCACTTCACTTCAGGATTATCTTCATAGAGAGGATCTTCTTTTAAATGTATCGTAGCTAAAACATTCGTTAAGGGATGACCTTTATCAAATCCTATGAATTTCTTTTTCTTACAGAGGTAAGTAAAGAGAGGCTCTGCCTTGTCTCCTTTAACATCTATCTTTTGAAATCTTGGAAAAGTTGTTTGATAATTGACTTGGCAGAAATGATTTATTTCTTCATCACTTTCTGGTGCTTGCCCATGGAATTGATTGCAAGGAAAATCTAGGATGATTAATCCTTCTTTTTGATATATCTTATATAAGGTTTCTAGTTCTCGATATTGCGGGGTAAAACCACAATGTATGGCAGTATTTACAATCAAAAGTATCTTTCCTTGATAAAGGGATAAGGAAACTTCTTTTCCTTGATTATCTTTGACGATGAAATCATAAATCGATTTCTTTTTCATATATTTAATCCGTGAAGTCTGCATCTAATATGGCATCAAAGTGATAGGAAGGATAGAGTTCAGAGATTTGTCTAACAATCTCTTGTTTTAATTTTTCAGGTTCTTTGACACTCAAATCAAAGATGAGGTCAAAGGTGATGATATGATTTTGTTCTTCTACATAGAATCCATGCATCTGAAGAACTTCTTTGTAATTGTGAAGAATCTTATTGAGATCTGTCTTAATCTTAAAGATTTCGGGATTGCTCTCATTTGAAGCATAGACACCTACAGTCATGATGATATTGTATTTCATCTTACAATCGATTTGGATTTGACGAGTGAGCTGATGAATCTCTTTGGCTGTGGTATCATCTTTGACTTCGACATGGATGGATCCGATGATCTTTTCTGGTCCATAACTATTTAAGATCAAATCATAGCTTCCTTTGACGATATCATAGCGATTGACCATCGCTTTGATTTCTTTGGTCAGTTCAGGATCACTTCTCTTACCAATGATTTCAGAGAGGGCATCTCTTAAGATTTCCATACCTGCCTTCAAGATGAAGAGAGAAATCACAATACCTAAGTATCCTTCGATAGATACTTTGGTAAACATACAGATGATAGCACCGACTAGAGTAGATAAAGAGAGTATCGAATCCATCAAAGCATCCTTACCAGAAGCTTTTAAGTTTTCAGATTGTACTTTCTTACCCATCTTCATGAAGTATAGACCTAAACCTACTTTCACCACGACACCGATAGAGATGATGATCAAGGCAACATTGTTATAAGAGGGCATGGTTCCGTTTTGATAGAGATCAATTAGAGTAGTGATAGATTCTCTTAAGGCGGAGACACCTGCAAACATGACAATGATAGAGATGACCATGGAGGTGATATATTCGATTCTTCCATAACCGAAAGGATGTTTCTTATCTGGTTTTTTAGAAGAGAGTTTGGTACCGATGATGGTGATGATAGAGGAGAGAGCATCACTTAAGTTATTCACGGCATCTAAGATGATAGCAATACTACCAACTAAAAATCCGATGAAGGCTTTAATACCTACTAAAACGATATTTCCACAGATACCGATGATCGATGTTCTGATGATTACTTTATCTCGATTCATACTTCTTTCTCCTTACTACTAAAAATTATAAAACGAAAGAGAAGATATAAGAAAGAAAATGCTTATGTTTTTACAAAGAAAACACGGATATTTCTATCTGTGTGATATTGCTTAGATGTCAAAGTAGAAATGTTTTAATACAATTTTAGCACCCCTACTTGTAATCGTGTAAAAATTTAGCACCTATAAAAAGTAAATTACTTTAATAAGTCATCACCGTATTTATCGATTAACTTTTGTAATTTTCTTTTGTTTTCCATAATCATTGTAGGAATTGACTCTTCATCTACTTTGTTTATTAAGAAAGCACTTAAATGAGCATGATTAGCAAACATATCTTCTTTGTTATTAATCTCATTATTCAATAGATAGCATAAATATGAATCATCATTTTCTTCAATATGCGGTTTTTTCCACACAAAATAAAACTCATCCATATTATTTTCATATGATACAATGTCTCCACAATCAAAAAGAATTGGAAATAAAATTATTTCATTAAAAGGAATATTTGGTTTATTACTGCCTCTTGGATCATTCTTTAAATAATAATTTAATGTCCTGTTAGAAATATCATTATATTTTCGAATATCCTTTATAGCTATATCAAATAACTGTCTTTCATATTCTGAATTTGACATTTCTCTCAATTGCTTAAAAATCTCCAGCTTAGGGCCTTTCCAAAAATTTATAATTAAAGTGCACCATTGAAATGAGTTTAATTCTTCTTTATGCATATTAATATAATCGCATATTTCTTTTGAATAAATGTATTTCAATATTTCTTTATGCATATCTTTTATATTATCCATGCTTATTTTATAACCTTCCAATATCCTGTTTTCTTAGAGCCTACTCTTTCAATATAATTATGCGCTTTTAAGTATTCTAAATTCTTATCAATAGCTGTTGTGCTAATTCCTATAATCATCGATAATTGTTCTTTTGTGATGTTAGGGTTGTTTCTAATTTCGCTTATTACTTTCTGTCTATTTTCTGTCAAACCTGCTTTTTCAAGTTTACTCGAAACTTTATTGCCAACCTTATTACCAACCTTATTACCAACCACATTAATCCAATTGAATGGAATTGTTACGACAATACTATTTTCATTTATCTTAATGGAATCTTTACCATATGTTGAAATTATAGTTGGAACCCCTCTTCCAGACTTTTCACTAATATGGAGTTGCAAAAATATTTCAGATAATTTTTCATTGACAGGCACGGATTCTCCTCTTAAAAAACCATCTAAGGTTTGTGTAGGAGCTAAAGTTCCCCTTGAAAGTATTTCTATTCTATTTGAAAATACAGATACCATAGGTTCATTCCCATCTACCCATTTGTTGTGCAAGACCGAATTAATAATGGCTTCATTAAAGGCTTTACTATCAAATAGAGGAACATCTTTTCTTTCAACTATTCTATTTCTTTCATCAGCCTGAATAATATTTAAAACATCTCCATATCTTAATAATTCATCAAGTGAATACAATAAACAGTTATATCCAAATTCTCTTACTGAAAATAAATTTGATGCTTTATCAACACCATCAAAAATTGAAACCCTTAGAGGTAGTTGTGAGTTATCTGATAGCAACTGTGCTAATAAATTATATTTACCATTTTCTGTCAATAATTCTAGATTCTTTTTAAAAGTATCTTGCTTTAAAACTATTCCTTTAGATCCATAATATCCAAATAGTTTATTAAAAGATAAATCTTGATATTTGGATTCGACATTAGTAATACTAGGTATACCTTCTCTTAAAACATAAAACAATTGTACTTCGTGCTCAGGAAATTTTGACAAGTCTTCTTTACTAGAGCCAATACGTATATATCTTTTACCATCAAAAGAGGTTGGTATTGTTTTAGCCGCACTTATCGATAATACAACAATCCTCTTATTATCATAAATAACTTCGTCAAAACTTAAATTAACACTAGGTTTTAATAATCTTTCTAAATAATGTTTCAAAGGCTCATTATGTTCAGCATTTGAATCTGGATTAAAGCTAGTGCCAATAATACTATGCTTTTGATTTTGCTCATCCCAAGCATCATCAATGCCCCAAATCAAAAATCCCTGTTTCTTTCCAATTGATGCAGCACTATTAGATAATGCTGATATATACTCCCCAATTTCATGAGATGATTTCATGTTTAATTTAAACTCAAACCATTCTTTTTCAAACTCATAAGAAGTTAATTCATTTAAAAGGGTTATAAGATCAATCATAAGTTAAACCTCTATTTATTACCAACTTAATTATAAGACAAAGTTGGTTTTATTTCAATGCATTAGGTTGGTTTTATTTTTGACTAAAAAAGATTTTTCTATTTTTAAAATCATAAATATTTAACATTGCGAAATATGCAAAGCGTGTAAGATATGCTTATATGAAATCATATTTAGAAACTTAAACTTTGCCTATAAGAAGAAAAATGTGGTTAATAAAGTGGTTAATATTTTGTCATATGCCTTAAAAGTATACAATAAATTTAAAACGTGTAAATTTTTAGCACCCCTGCATATAATCGTGCAAAAGTTTTAGCACCCTTGCCTCAAATCGTGTAAATCATGTAAGCCGTCTTCTAATAATTTCATTTTAAATGTTTTTAACTGTTAAAAAGTAAAAATTAGCTCCTAAAAGCTCAAAACATAGGGTTCAAACCTATTCTAAAGATAAAAAAGACCTAATACTTATGGTATTAAGTCAGTTCTACTATTCTGGTCGGGAGTATGAGATTCGGACTCATGACCCCCTGCTCCCAAAGCAGGTGCGCTACCAAGCTGCGCTAACTCCCGTATAAAGAAAAGAGTCCTTGCTACCGGGACTCGCGGTTTGTGTTCAGTGGTACGCCCAAAGAGATTCGAACTCTTGACCCTTTGATTCGTAGTCAAATACTCTATCCAGCTGAGCTATGGGCGCAAAGAAGATGGAGGTTCCACGCGGATTCGAACCGCGGGTTGAGGATTTGCAGTCCTTTGCCTTACCAACTTGGCTATGGAACCAGCTTGAAGATTTTAACACATTGTGTCTTCATTCACAACCAAAAAAATTAAAAATTACTGCCCGCGTATCCCCAAGATGTGGTTGTGAAATAAGAAACATAGATTCTGTTAGGTTGAATACCAAGAAGTGAAGATAAGATCTTAGTGACTTCGGAGGTGAATTTATCAAAGGCGGCTTTGTTTTCTCCTCCGTATAATTTCACTTCTACATAAGCGGCAGGATCTCTCTTTCCTTGGAAATAGAGAGCTTGAGAACCCTCGATATTGACCATCAACCATTGTTCGCTCTTACCTGGAAGAAGGGAGATACTTTTTCCTAAAGCTTCTTTGCAAGCGACTTCTTTTTCAGAAGGGATTTCAACATTACTTTTTACTTGGATAAAGGGCATAATACTTTCACCTCTCTTTTATTATAATATCTCTATATTTCTTTTTATATACTCTATATATTCTATAGAAACAAAATTGAAACATATATCCTGAAATAGTATAATAGTTTTTGCTTTGAAAAGGAGAGATACGATATGAAGAAATTATCGGTTGTCATACCTTGTTATAACGAAGAAAAGGCACTTCCCTTATATTTTGAAGCAGTGACTCCTATCGTGGAAGAACTCAAAGATAAGGTGAAGATGGAATTTGTTTTAGTCAATGATGGTTCTAAAGATAAGACGTTAGAAGTCATGAATGATTTATATGAGAAGAGAGGCGATATCATGGTCGTCAATCTTTCTCGTAACTATGGTCAGATGGCCGCTCTTTCTGCAGGTTTAAAGAGTGCAGAAGGGGATTATGTCATCATGATGGATTCTGACTTACAAGATCCAGTCACTTTAATCCCTGAGATTTATGCTAAATTTGAAGAGGGATATGAAGTGGTCTCTCCTCATAGAGTCGATAGAACTAGCGATACCAAATTCAAAAAGGATACTGCTTCTATCTTCTATCGTTTGGTCAACAAATTAGAAGGAAAAGAAGTCATCCCTGACAATGTCAACTGTTTTAGAGGTCTCTCTAGAAGAGTGGTCGATGAAATTGTTGCTTTGAGTGAAAAGGATAGACTCCTTTTAGCCGAGATTCCTTTGGTGGGTCATAAGTCTTGTATGATCGACTTCAAAAGAGAAGAGAGAGTGGCTGGTGAATCAAAATACAAATTCAAAAAGATGGTCGCTTACGCTTTAGATAATATCTCTGCCACTACTACTTCTCCCTTATATCTCCCTATCAAAATCGGTGCCATCTGTTCTATCATCACTTTTGGTCTCTTCTTTATCTTCTCTGTGTTATATTTCTTAACGTTATTTGGATTGATGGCAGAAGCTAGCGGATTCTTTTTCTTCTTCTTTATCTTATCCACCATCTTCTTTGCGACATTCCTAATCATCGATTTTATCGGATTATTAGGAATCTATTTACACAATATCACGATCAATACCAGAAACCGTCCTACCTTTGTGATTGATTCTGTCAAGAAACCTGAGGAGAAATGATGCAAGAAAAGGATAATAAGAACACCTTTGTTCGCTTCTTTGATACCATCGATGATTTCATCCGCAAAATCTTCTCTAAATGCTGGATGTATTTAGCACTGCTTGCGATAGCAGTAGTAGCTTTCATTTTGCGTTATCACTTATTAGGGAATAGGAGTGGAGATATGAACTCCTTCTTGATCCCTTGGTATACAAGATTCTATAACGATGGCATTGTTAAGACCTTAGGATCAAGCTTTGGAGATTACACTCCCGCATATCTCTATTTCTTTGCGGGAATCTCTCTCTTCAAATTCGAACCGAAGAGTGACGCATTTGTCGCTGCGGTCAAATATATCTCTATCTTCTTTGATTACGCTAGCGCTGTCTTTGTCGTATTGATTGCGAAACAGAGATTAAAGAAAACCTGGTGGATCACTATCCTTGCTTTCACTGCTGCTTTATTCTTACCAACGATCATCTTCAACGGTGCTTATTGGGGACAATGTGATTCTATCTATGCCTTCTTTATTGTTTTATCTATTTATTTCTTACTCGGTAATCATCAAAGAACGGCAATGATCATGTATGGCATATCCTTCGCCTTTAAATTACAAGCCATATTCTTCCTACCTTATCTTGCTTATCTATTCTTAAAGAAGAAATTTAAGCTGAGATTCTTAATCTATGTCCCTATCGTTTATGTTCTCTTTGCTCTTCCTAGTGTCTTCTGTGGAAGAAACTTCATGGAGATCATGGAAGTTTATATCAATCAAGGGGGATCTTATGAATATCTCTCCTTGAATGCTCCCAATATCTTCATCTTCATCTCCAATAACTTCGCTGGTAACTCTTGGTTGAAACAATACTTACTTCCTGCAGCACCCTACTTTGGTATCGCCATCATGTTAACCTTTGTCTTTGTCTTCTATGGAAGAGTCAAAGATGAGAAAGATAGCAAATACTTAGAGATCGCTTATTTCTTTGTCTTACTTGCTCCTTATGTCTTACCAAGAATGCATGAAAGATATTTCTATCTAGCCGATATCTTAGGAGTCATTTTCTTCTTAGCCAAGCCAAAGAAATTCTATATCCCTCTCATCTCTTCTGTAGGTTCACTAACCGGATATCTCTCTTATCTCTTCGGAATCAAATGGATCGATTTAGATTCTACCAACCACATGAGAATCGGTGCCTTCTTGATGTTGATTGCTCTTGTTCTTACTGCCGTGGATATCTTAAAGAAAGATAAACCAGAGATGGAACAATTCAGAGAGGATGTATCGAGAGAAGTCGCTTTAAAAGACGGACTAATAGAAAACTTAGAAGACTAAAAAACGCGTCAGGAACAACCTGACGTTTTTTTGATGAGATAAAAAGATTTTATCCTTAATTAGATTCTTAAGATTGTTTTTCGTTGGTAATTTTTTAGCCTTTTAGTGTTAATTTTAAGGTAATTCTTGGTTAATATTTTGTTAATAATAAGCTGACATTCTAATAAAAATGTCAAAACTTAATTAACTCAAAATTAACTTATGATTAACTCAATATTGACTTATGATTAACCCATTATAGCTTCATGATTAACTCCATATTAACTTATGATTAACTCATTATTAACTTTCAATTAATTTAGCATTACCTCATATCCAAAAAAGAAAACGAAATAATCAATGAAAAGCTTGTAGAATACTTCTTGTTGACTCGTAAAGAGTTAAGAAGGAGTTTTTTGAAACTAAAAAAATCAGAAATGCTTTATTTCCTCCACTAACTGCTATAAAATAGTAGTTAGAGGTGAAAATAGATGATTTTGACCACGAATATAATCTTGCAACGGTTAAAAAAATATGCCAATCCATTTGGTAAGATTTCTCGTTTAGTCAAGGAAGGAAAGCTCATTCCTTTGACTAAAGGTTTGTATGAGGATAATATTCATGCCTCTGGGTTATATTTAGCAAATGCGATCTATGGACCTTCTTATATCTCTTTTAATAGTGCTCTTTCTTATTATGGCCTAATTCCAGAAGCGGTATATTCTTTTACCAGTGCAACAACAGAAAAGAAAAAGTGGAAAACTTATACGAATCATTTTGGAACTTTCACTTTCCATGATATTCCTGTCTCTGTTTTCCCTTTTGGTATAAAGATGGTAGAAGAAGGAGAATATTCTTTTAGGATAGCCACAAAGGAAAAGGCGTTATGCGATAAGCTGTATGAGCTTCCTCCTGTGAAAAATCAAAAGGAATTAGAATATCTCTTATTTGAAGATATGAGAATCGATGAGAATGAATTTGATAAACTGAATCGAGAAGATATCTATTTCATTGCTCCAAAATACCATTGTAATAATCTCAAGTATCTAGTGAATTATTTGAGGAGGAGATACCATGAACAATATCCTTGAAGAAATGTTTCAAAAATATGACGCTAAGAATTTGGATGAACGGAAGAACGCAATCAAAGAAATCATTCAAGAAGTGGTGTTGTGTGGCCTTTCTAGAGCGGGTTTCTTTTCTAAGGCGGCTTTTTATGGAGGAACAGCACTCCGAATTTTTTATGGGTTAGATCGATTTAGTGAGGATTTAGATTTTTCTTTAAAAGAAGCGGATCCAAGTTTTGACTTATCTACTTATTTCCCTGCATTAGAGAAAGAAGTTCGTGGTTTTGGTTTCCATCTTGAAGTAGAAGAAAAACAAAAAGCTGTAGATTCTAATATCCAATCTGCGTTTTTAAAAGGGAACACTAAGGAACATTTACTTCTATTTTATCCTGGGGAGGATTTTTCATCTGGCTTAAATAAAAATGAAGTGTTAAAGATTAAATTTGAAGTGGATATTCATCCTCCTAAAGGCGCTCTATTTGATTATAAGTTTGCTTTAAAACCCGCACCTTATGAAGTGACATTATATGATTTGCCTTCTTTATTTGCAGGAAAGATTCACGCTTTACTTTGTAGGGGTTGGAAAAATAGAATCAAAGGAAGAGATTTATATGATTATGTTTTCTATTTACAAAAAGGGGCTTCTTTTAACTTAGAGAATTTAAGACAAAAACTCATCCAATCCCAAGTTTATCACGAGGAAGAAGAGTTAACTTTAGAAGAAGTGAAACGACTTTTATGCGAAAGATTTGAAAGTATTGATTTTGACAAAGCCAAGGATGATGTTATTGATTTTGTAAAGGATAAAACTTCCATGGATATTTGGTCAGTAGATTTCTTTAAAAGCATTACAAAAGATTTAACCAGCAGCAGTATTTTTTCATGATGTAATCTCATTCATTCGATGGAAATGACCTTCAAGAATTCATCAAGAAGGTCTTTTTTCTTGAAAAAGAATCTTTTTTATACTTTTCATAAAAGATTAAGAAACAAATTGTCTGATCTATTATTTGACATTTTTTGTCACTTTACATGGTAAAAATACATTGTTTGAGTTGTTAACCCACCTTTTGTAGTGTAAACTACTTAAAGGAAAGTTATTGGATAAAGGAGTTCTATCATGTTGGAAGTAAAACATTTAAGGCGCGTTTACAAAGTCAAAAACGGAAGCTCTGTCTATGCTCTTGATGATGTATCTCTAAAATTCCCAGAGACTGGATTGGTTTTTATTTTAGGTAAATCTGGTTCTGGTAAATCCACCCTCTTAAATGTCATGGGAGGATTAGATAAAGCCGATGATGGAGAGATCATCATCAATGGGAAATCAAGCAAAGAATTCTCAGGCAGTGAGATGGACTCTTATCGTAATACATATTTAGGTTTCATTTTCCAGGAATACAATATTCTCAATGACTTCACGGTCAAAGAGAATATTGGATTAGCATTGCAATTACAACACAAGAAATCTACAGATGAAGAGATTGATAAGATTTTAGATGAAGTAGATTTAAAAGGATATGGAAAACGTAAACCGAATGAACTCTCTGGTGGTCAAAAGCAAAGAGTGGCTATCGCTAGAGCGTTAGTGAAAGAACCTAAGATCATCTTTGGTGATGAACCAACTGGTGCCTTAGATAGCAATACCGGTAAACAGGTCTTTGAGACCTTAAAGAAATTATCTAAAGAAAAGCTTGTCGTCATTGTCTCTCACGATAGAGATTTTGCCGAGCATTTTGGTGACCGTGTCATCGAGCTTAAAGATGGTAAAGTCATCTCGGATATCACCAAAGAAAGTATCCCTTCTAAAGAGGCAAGACAGGGTGTCACTATCTTAGGAAACAATGTGATCCGCATTGAAAAAGGCCATGTCATCAATAGCGAAGATTTAGTCTTGATCAATCAAGCCTTAGAGAAGCAAGATAGTGATACTTATATCACTGCGGATGAACATGTCAACGATGCGATTTTAGAGGCCGCTAAGATTGATAAGAGCGGTAATCGACAGGAATTTGTCGCTACCGATTTTAGTAAAATCAAAGATAGTGATGAAAAGTTCCATGTCATCAAATCCAAGTTCTCTCTTCACAACGCCATCAAGATGGGTGCTCGCTCTTTAAGAGTCAAACCATTTAGACTTGTGATGACCATCTTTTTATCCGCCATGTCTTTCACTCTCTTTGGCGCTTCTGTCACGTTAGGATTATTCAATACCGCACAAGCGATGACTGATTCCGCTATGGCTCATCAAATTCATACTTCTTTCTTCCGTTATACTCAAAAAGAAGAGGAGAATAATTCGAATGAATTGACACAAGAGGAGAAAGCAAATTTAGAAAGCTTAGGAGCAAAGATTTACACGTTAGATAGCGCTTCTTTAGAGCTTGGTTCTTCTATTCCTTATAATTCAGCTCTTTCCTATCAAAATTACAGTCAAAACAATTATTACTGCAAATACTTCAATCGTGGATTGATTGTAGATTCGACCTTCTTAAATGAAACCGGGTATTCTTTAGTAGAGGGATCTCTTCCTCAAGCAGAGGATGAGATCGCTCTCTCAATGCACGCCATAGAGACCTTTATTGATTTTGGTTTTGTGGATTGTCTAGATTCTAATTATAAGTTAGAAGCCACTGACAATATCACTCCGAATAAACTTCTCAATCATTATCTTTCGGGAAGAGATGATCAGACAGGAGAGCCTATCTATTATCGTTTGACCGGTATCATCGATACCAAGTTCAATAGCGATCTCTATTCTCAGTATCGTAAAGCGACCACTCTTCCAGATTGGAGTGATTCCACGTATAGTGCTCTTTCTAGTGAGAGCAATGATTCCATTCATTCCACTCTCTTTTTCTCTCCTAATGGTCAAGCGAAGAGTGAAGATATTCTCTCTTACAATTATTTGAGCTACCATGATTATAATGGAGGAGAATATAACGTCAATTATGGGTATTTAAAATCTCATACCCATAATCTCTTCTTTGAAGAAGGAAAGACAACTCTGAACCATAATGAAGCTTTGGTGAGTCCTTATATTTATTTTTCTCTTCTTATGGATGGAAAACATAATTATGACCAGAGAAGTTATTCTCCTGATGGTGTTTATTTTGATATGGATGGGAACAATCCTTATATCATTTATTTCAATACGAGATCTGAGGTTTATGATTATTCTCTTGGAGAATGTGCACTCTATCATCTTTCTAGAGAGGGATATCTCTCCTTTAAAGATCAAGAAATATTTAAGATCTATTATGAGAATCAAAGAAGGGATCTCTATGGAGATTATTATGATAATTATCGTTTTAGAGATCCAAACAATTATGATCAATTCCTTTATCCTTGGGAGAGTGATCCTACTTATGAATTGAATTATGATGAGAAACTAGAGCTCTACAATTGTATGATGTCTTATTTAAGAACCATCAAAGATAATTATTTATCCAATGCTCCTTATTATGCAGAATTGATGGAAGATATCGAATCGTTAAAAGAAGATTTTGATCAAAAATGTCCTTTCACTCCTATGGAATTACAAGATACTTTCAATAGAAGCACAGATAAGATTTATTCTCAGTTTTTGGATAGCAAATCTCAGGAAATATATGATAAATATAAAGATAATCCCATCTATAAGGGAATCTATGAAAGTGTCAAAAGTGATGACTCTTCAAGAGAGAGAGAAACGCTTCAAACTCTTCTTAATCGTCGATTATTTAAACCGGTTTTAAAGGAATATCTAGATTTCATGGAGCAAAAGATAACACCGATTGTCAAAGATACCTTAAAGCTTGCTCCATTAAAAAAGAAAGTCTTCCAATATTATTCGGGAAATGATCAAGCCAATGTAGAGTTGGATATTGTCGGTTTTGATTTAGAATCTCTTTTAGATTATTCTAATCGTTTCTGTCTCAACAAAGAAACCACAGAAGAATTAGATAAAAAGGGTAAAAACTATTATTACAAAGATTACACTTATTTGATGATCTTACCTAAGGAAGCCAGTCAAATGGAAAAGGTCTTCCAATACACGAGTAATAAGACCAAAGAATACAATTCTTATGATTATGGAAAACAACCTATTGGTAGCTGTTATTATTCCTTTAACGATAGACAACTCTCTTCAGTAGAATCTCTCTCCTTTACTCTCTCTATCATGACCAGTGTCTTCTTATATGTCGGTTTAGGATTAGCTATCTTCTCTATGTTCCTCTTCTATAATTTCATCTCTATCTCTATCAATAATAAGAAGAGAGAAATCGGTATCTTAAGAGCGGTTGGTGCAAAGCGAGGAGATGTCTTTAAAATCTTCTATTCGGAATCCTTCATCATCGCACTGATTAATTTCGTCTTATCTGTAGCTGCTACGATTGCTCTCTCTATCATCTTAAATATGAACTTCCAACAGAACGCGAATGTCAGCTTTGCTATCATGAAGCCATCCTTGATCACTTATGGTTTATTATTAGCGATATCCTTATTCACTTCTATCTTAGCTGCTCTTATTCCTGTCGTAAGGCTTGCCAATAAGAAACCGATAGACGCGATTCAAAATCGATAAAGAAAGGAGCCTCTTCTTTGGGAGAGGCTTTTTGATTGGATTCTATGCAATTTAAATTAAATAATTTCAAGTTGTTTATCCAAAGTCAACAATGGAAACCGGATAAACAACTTAATTATTTAATACGCTTTTGTCGGAAAAGTTTCGTGAAAACGAACTCTTTCTGAATGACGAAGGAGACCATCGATGTCGCTCCTCCGGAAGCCTCCATGAGGAGCAAAAACATCAAATGTATCGTGTCAACGAAAGCAACAGCGTTGGTTACGATGGCAACTAAACTTGTTGATACACTGACACCTTTCGTCATCAGACCAAATGAAAACTCAAGACTGACATCTATAAGAATCGCAACGGAGTAGAGCAGACCCTGCAAAGAGACTCTTCTGAACACCAAAAGAAGAATGAAGCAGGCCAGACAGAGGCTCATAGGAAAGTAGGATCTGTATTCCAGCCAAAACTCCCTCGTCTCCATGTAAGGGAACAGAACGAAACAAATAAAGTTTCCAAGCAACAGTGTCCCTGTGTAACAAAGGGTCATTCCTGCTTCATTGAAGAAACTTCCGTTTCGACAGACAACGACCAAGATTGCAGCAACAGTTACCGCTCCATTTAGAAGATACGCCACGATATTGAACGCTATCAGATTCAAGTCAACTCCCGTAAGAATATACCTTTCCACGAGCAATTCCCAGAGCAGGGCCAAGAACACACAGATATACATAATGGAAAGACACAGATAAGAGAAGCGATATTTCACATTCATCTTCTCCTTTACCACCGTCGATGGTTTGACTTTTTCTTCCACAAGAATCTGTCCACAGTTTGGACAATATTTCATCTCTTCTTCCGCTTCATGCTGACAATGAGGACAGGTGATCATATATTTTCCCTTTCTTTACATTTGTTTCGTTTTTGATTATAAACACGCACGCCTTCAAATGCAACACCACTCTCCAAGAACATACGGTGTCTTTTTAAAGATACCTTATGGTGTGATAGGCATGTCACGTGCCTGCGGTGAAAGTCTGCCGCTTTGTGAACCCACATGAAAACCCAGCATATAAAGCCAAAAAAAACCTTACTCGGACGAGAGAAGCCGGGAAAGGAGGAAATGACAAACGCATGAGCCTTCTCGAAGAAGTCCTAAACGAAGCGAACATCGAAAGAGCCATCGAATCACTGATCTAAGTATAGAAAAAAGCACCCGCCATTTTGAAGTGAACCCCTAAACTTGGACCTTAAAATTATCTTACCATATTAGCATTCCAATTGGTTAGCACCTCATGAGGTGCTAACCAATTTAATTTGGCCTGGATTCTCTTACTGTTCCACCAGACTATGTATTCTTCCAGTGCAGTCTTGAAGGTATAATAGTCCTGGAATTCATATTCATGACCATAGAACATCTCTGTCTTGAGTCTTCCGAAGAAGTTCTCCATGACAGCATTGTCATGACAGTTGCCCTTTCGGGACATCGACTGAACGATGTTATGTTCCTTCAGTATTATCTGATATCTCTTCATCTGATACTGCCATCCCTGATCGGAATGAAGAATCATTCCACCAAAGTCCTTTCTGCCATTGAACGCCATTTCCAGCATGTTCATTGTCTGCCTGAAGTTAGGATTCCTCGAGATGTCATAGCCGACAATCTCATGATTGAACAAATCAAGAATTGGTGAGAGGTAGACCTTGCCCCATGGAAAATGAAACTCACTGACATCGGTGACCCACTTCTCACATGGTTTTGTCGCTTCAAATTTTCTGTCAAGAATGTTGGGAGCAGTCTTGCCGACAGCGCCTCTGAACGAATTGTACTTTCCTCTTGGTTGTGAGGCAAATAATTCCATCTCCTTCATCAGCCTCTGAATCTTCTTGCGATTGACCTTGGTTTCCTTGTTGATTTCGGCGCCGACTCTTCTGTATCCATATCGGCCAAAATTCTCATCAAAGACACGCTTGATTCTATCCTTGAGTTCCTTGTCCGGATCCACATCGATACGCTTAATAGCGTATTCATACGTCGATTTGGCCATTTCTGCCACCGTCAACAATATTTTGAGGGTTACCTTGATTTCTTTGCCTTGGAGGATTTCCGCAATCGCGCGTGCTTTCTCAGCCGCTCTCGCTTTTCCCTCTCTTCCACCAAGGCATCCAATTTTTTTAGGTAGAGTTCTCTTGCCTCCTGGTATAGAATCTTTTCCTTCAGTTTCCTTATTTCCGCTAATGCCTCTTCTAATGTCTTTGGCTCATCCTCGGATGGCTGGATTGACTCTGCTGGAGTTGACACTTCCTTATTTTCTTGTTCCATGTTCTTTCGAGGCCTCCCTCTTTTAGAACATTTTAAACCATCAATGCCTTTTTCACGATACTTTCTCACCCATGAATATAGAGTGCCGGAATCAATACCGACAATATTGGCTTGCATCTCACGTCCTATTGTTCCGTTTAGCAAAGGCTCGATGCATTGATATTTCATTTCAGGAGAATAATAATTGTTATGACCATGACGCAATCCCTCTTCTCCTTTTATCTTGTATACGGAGACCCAATGACGGACGAAACATCGGTAATTGCATTTTTGGTTTTCAGATACATAGTCATCTGGGATTTCATAGGAACCATATTTCAAATAATACAGAACCGCCTTCAGCTTGTCATCGAACGTGAACTTCATATTAAAAGCCCCTCCTATGGCTTTGGAGCGGTCGATGAATGAAGTGACATGTCACTTCATTCATCCTTGACCTACTCCTTGGTCCAATTAGAGGGGGTCACTTCATTTCTGGTAGATGCTTATCTTTTAACTATATTCGAATTTTACTTCGCTTCTCCGATGATTTCCAAAAACTCAGCGGCCGTCACTACGATGGGATCGATTACGGCGTAATACTTTTTGCTCATTCGATTCCTTTCCTCGCCTTGGCAATCTCCTCATCGATTTCCTCAATGGTCATATCCGCCGTCCCGTTTTCCACGGCTTTCCTGCGGATATCATTGAAAACCCTAAGTGCGTTTTCCTTGCTGTAAAGTTCGCTAGCAGATAGTTCAAAGGGGATCCTCTTCTCCTTCACTACAGCTCTTGCGAAGACATTAATCGCGGTCGACATGTTCATGCCTAGATAATTGCAAATTGTTTCGAATTCCATTTTCAAATTCTCGTCCATTCTGACGCTGAAAGTTGCTTGTGCCATATTGCCACCTCCTTGTTTACTAATAGAATAAGTCAAGGTGTTCATTTCATCAACTATTTGCACCTATTAGGTTCGGATTTTTCTATTCCATGATATCTAAGATCTATTCCATCATTTCTAGTTTGCTTGTTTTATTTATTATCTTTATTTTGCTAAAACAAGAAAAGACAGGAAAAGAAAGAGAGATCATTCAAACGCTATATTCACAGAATATTAAACATTATGAAATCTCCAAATCCACGATGGCAACTTATCATGATTTAAAGCATCGTTTAAACGCTCTCTTGAACGGGAAACTCAATCTTCAAGAAAAAGATATCCAAGATATCTCGGATAGTGTTTTCATGTTTGAAAATCAATTCAAAACAGAGAATGAAGCACTCAATGTATTATTGACAGAAAATGGAAATATCTGTTATCGAAATCACATCGAATTCAATACCATGGTGGACGCTTCACGCCTTTCGTTTTTAGATGTATATGATTTATATTCTCTCGTTGGTAATGCTTTATCTAATGCGATTGAAGCGACAAGGAAAGTAGAAGATGAGAAAGCCAAATATATCACCTTCATTGTCAAAGGAACTGAGAAATATACTTCCATCCATATTGAGAACCCTTTCGTTGGTCAATTCATCATGGAACACAATCTTCCTGTCACCAATAAACAAGACAAAAGCTCTCATGGCTTAGGTGTCAAATCCATGAAAAACATTGTCTCTAAATATGATGGTAAAGTGACTCTCACCGTAAAAGATAACATCTTCAATGTTGACATATTGTTTAACCGATAAACTTGATTTAACATTGTTAAGGACAAAATTTGTAAAAAAAACCTCTTCTTTATTTGAAGGGGTTGTTTTATAGTTGAGATGTCTTTATTTTCCAATAATGATAGTATTAATTTTTGCAAAAGAGTATTTAGATAAGTGACCATTCTCCTCTACAACAATTTCATAATTTTCAAGTGCCGTACTCACCGTATTTCCATCATTTAAAAATATCACTACGTTATCATGAGTAAAATGATGGTATATATAGATTCTTATCATATCTTTCTTGGTGATGGTTTTACCATCAATAATGAATGTTAAAGAATCTTCGCTAATCAAACAATGTAAGCTTCTTTCACCCCATATGGGTGGAGAATAAATTAAATCTGCTGCAATGGCATTATCGAAACACTTCTTCAGTTCTTTTGTTTTTGATGTATAACCATCACTTCTTATATACTCCACTAATTCTTTGATATCCGTGAACCATATGTTTTCACTTGTTGTTTCAACGGAATCTGCATTGGCAAAGAAAACTATCGTATTGATCCATGGATTAGATTTTGTTTGTTCTTTTAATAGATAAGCTTGTCTTTTCACCTGACCAAATGGTGAATGAAATGTTTTTCTATAAGTTTCACCAGTCCACTT
>JAFUFH010000006.1 GCA_017470005.1 Bacilli bacterium
CTTTCTAAGGAAGAGAGGAAGGGATTATTTTTACCATACTAGTAAGGGCAGGCACCTTCTTGGTCATGACCAAGAAGGTATGATAAGTGATTGTATTATGATTGATGTTATCTTATTTCACACAAACTTCTTGTAATTCTCGTCTTTATTCGTATCAACAGGAAAAGTTTTCTTCATCTTTTTGATATTTGTAAAATAAATGTTTATAATACTAGTGAAATTAGGACGTTTTATACTACGAAGATATGACAAATCAGGACAAAAACAAGAAAAATAATCTCTTCCATGAGATTGGATTACTCTTCTTCCCATCGAGAGCTCTCAAGAGATTTAATATCAGCAAAGAGGATTTTAAACGAGTTCAAGTGAACACCTCGAAAAGAATGGGGTTCCTTTCTTTTGTTGGTTCTATCTTTGGCATTGTGATGGGATTATTCTTGGTCATTTTCACTTTCAATAAGGGTTGGGGAGATCGAGGAATCAATATTTATATTTATTCTGCGGTATTCTCTCTCTTCATCGGTTCTCTTGTCTCTTGTATCCTTCTCGCTTTCCCTCTTTTCTCTCACAAAGATTATAAATGGGCTACCGGTATTGGAGATTCTCTCTTCCATGCTTCTATCGCTTTGACCATCTGTTTCTTCTATGTAGCGGATATCTTCAATGGGGAGCTCAGCACTACTCACTCTGTCTCTACTTCTCTGTTATTGATTCCTTTGTTGATCTTATGTCAGCCTGGTTATTGGCAGATTTCTGTCATCTTCAATGCTCTCTTTGCTTTCGCCGGATTTGGTCTTGTCACTTATGGACATATCTTTTTCCAAACTAGTGCAACCCTAGAACTGATACTCTTATGCTTATTCTATTTGGTTGCTTGTTATTGTACTTATTCGGCTTACACTTATGTAGAATGTCAAAGATATTACATTGAGAATAAGAATACGGAGCTTCTCTCTCGTTCGATTCATGATCCTTTGACAGGAGCAAGAAATAGAAATGGACTTCGTCTTTATTTAGAAGATCATCTTACGCTCTGGAAAAAGAACAATGAGAAGGTCTTAGTCATCATGTGTGATATTGATGATTTCAAACTCTACAATGATGAATTTGGGCATCTCAATGGAGATAGTGTCTTAAAGACATTAGTAGAAACGTTAAACAATGCCAAAGATCTTCATCACTTCCATGTCTTCCGTTACGGAGGGGAAGAATTCTTAATCTTAATCTCTCATGCCCAGGAAAGTGAAGCCTTCACCATCATGGAGATGTTTAGAAAGAGTATCTCTGACTTAAATATCAAAGCACCAGAAAGGGCCCCTTATCCTATTCTTACCATCTCCTTAGGAGGAGCTTTGTGGGCGGTAAAAGAGGACTATACTTTCCACAATCATGTTCAGGATGCCGATACCGCTCTTTATGAAGCAAAGAAGGGATTGAAAAACAAATCCATTCTTCACACCAAATACATCCAAGACTAAACGCGTGGTTCTTCACGCGTTTTTTTCTTTCTTCTATTAAGAAGAAAAGATAGTTTTCTTATGCAATAATTGCATAAAATATTTGGCTATGAGAAAATAAAAGCGGAGGTTATTTCATCATGAAAAATTTTAAATTATTATCTGTGATGGCAAGCGTCATTTTAGGAGTTCTATTCCTCTTCAACGGCATCAATTGTGTCCAGATGAATGATGCTCTGCAAATTGTCATCGGGGTCTTCCTTCTTCTCTTTGGCGCAGGGCATATCGTTTTCTCCATTTTGTTGTTAAGCAAATCCTTAGCTAACAATGAAATGGTCAAGAAAATCAGTGATATCTTCCTTCTCTCTACGGTCCCTCTCTATTATTTCTTATCCTTCCTTTCCGTCATCATCACTGCTCCGGGACTTATCGGTGTTGGATCTTGGATTATCGATATCATCATTCTCTCTTTAGCCTTAAGTATTGTCATCTTTGCTATCCTTGCTGCCTTTGTTCCTAATGCCTTATTTGCAAAAGTGAAAGACTTTGCTATCTTAGGTTTCTTAGCCATGATCCTTCTTGAGATGGTTTTCCCTCAAGGTGGAGGATTGGGTACCATCGGAAATGTCACTCTCTTTGAACTTGTTCTCTTAGTCTGCTACGCCTTATTAGCTTATGATTCTATCAAAGATACTTTAGGACAAGCCAAAGATGTCTTCACTAAAGAAGAAACCAAAGAAGAGAAGCAAGTAGAAGTTGCCGAAGTAGAAGAAGTTCCTGCAGAAGAAGTTCAGGAAGAAACTTCTAACACGGAAGAAACTGCTGAATAATTTAAAATTATCATAAAAACATATTCACTGCCAGTCATATAGATTGGCAGTTTTTTCATCCGTTCTTTTCTTAAAGTGATACAATACATTTGTCGAGGTATATTATGTTTAACAAGAGTGATAAAAGACGTAACCAGATGATGTTGACTGGTAAATTTAAAAGACAAGGCTATGATTGGTGGTGGCATTCTTTCACTGCTAGAAATGAAAAGACAGGGGAAGAGAAAGCTTTCTTTGTCGAATTCTATCTCACCAATATTGCCTTATCCCCTAATCAAGTCGTTCATGGAGAAGGAGGTAAGAATAAACCTTCCTATTTGATGGTCAATGTGGGTACTTGGGGAGAGAATAAGAAACAATTACATCGTTTCTTTCCTCTTTGTGAAGTAAAGATTCATCCTAAAGCTCCTTATTCTATCGATGCAGGTAATTGCCATTGTAGCGAAGAAGAGATCTACGGAGAAGTGAATGTGGCCAAAGAAGAGAGTGAACTACACCCAGAATATTTAAGTGATTCTGGAAGTATCTCTTTCCATCTAAAGATGGAAAAGAAACTTACCTTTAATGTCGGTTATGGAGCAGGAAGTCTTTTCCGTGCGTTAAAAGCCTTTGAGATGTATTGGCATGTAGAAGGATTAAAGACTCTTTATGAGGGAGAAGTGATATTGGATGGAGAAAGATATATCGTTTCAAAAGAGAATAGCTACGGATATCAAGATAAGAACTGGGGAAGCAATTACACTTCTCCTTGGGTATGGTTAAATTCCAATCATCTCTATTCTAGAACCTTAAAGAAAGAATTAGAGAATTCCGCTTTTGATATCGGTGGAGGAAAACCAAAAGTATTCCATATCTCTCTTCCTAGAAAGCTCTTAGGGGTGATGTATTATGAAGGAAAAGAGATGGAATTTAATTTCTCAAAATTTTGGATGGGTGTCAAAACAGAATTTGACACCAAAGAAGATGAGGAAAAGTTCTATTGGCATGTCAGACAAGAGAATCATCACTATGTGATGGATACTTGTATAGAAGCCAATAAGAAAGACCTCTTATTCATCAATTACGAAGATCCATTAGGAAAGCAAAGATTCCATCATCTCTATAATGGTGGTTGTGGAACAGGTCTTGTAAAACTCTATCAAAAGAAAGGAAAACAACTTATCCTTATAGATGAGATTGAAGCAAGAAACTGCGGTTGTGAATACGGAGAATTCGATAACTAACCTATAAAAAAGGAAAGGGGGTGACCTTTCCTTTTTGATTTACACGACAATATTTTCTTTCAAAAATTAAAGCAATCCGTATTGGAGGACACCACCTTCTAAATTACCAACATAAAGGAAGTTTTTATCCGGGACTATATCGTAATAGGCAGTTGTTCTAGTTTCACCTGAAGATTTACATACAATTTGAATGGAACTATAAATAGAATAATCAACATATGAATAGCACCAATCTGTACCAATAACTCTGTAACATGCAAGACTAAATATAGAGTCATCTGATTTTCTTTTCAAATTATAAGAGTAAGTTGGAATCAAGTTATTCCATGCACTACAAGTATGGAAAAAGAATTTATTCACACCATCAGGATTGATAACTCCATCAAAATTCATTCCGTCATTATAAAGAATGACATGAAGTGTATCCGAAAATTCTGAACGGAATTTTCCATCTACTAGATCATATCTAGGATCAGATTCGGTTTTTCTATCATGATTTACAGAAGTGCAATCGCTTAAATTGTAGATTTTGTAACACTTATTTTCTTCTAATCTAACATAATCAAATCTCGCTTTGTAATTACCAGAAGTTCCTGTTGCTTTTACTCCAGTGTCGACTTTCCAATATCTAGAAGAATCATCTCCAAATTCACCTAAGATGTAATAACCCAAATCTGAACTAACTGTTAATTGATTACTATTATTCAATGAGAAAGAATATGTACCGGATTCTAATACTTTAATGCTATTTGCAAGAGTACCTTCATCAAACATAGGTATAGCACCAGTTTGCAATTTATCAAATCCATAATCAATAGTGGCATCATAATCTCTAAAGACAAATTCATCACCAGCATTTAGGGAAACATTTGCAATCTGATATCTTTTTCCATCACCTAATGGATCAGATTCCATACCTTCATCATAAGCATAATCGCCACCATTAAAAGTACCAATCATTCTAATGCCAGTATATCTACCGAAGTAGACATTACCAACTTGAGAGGTAATTGTATTCTTTTCAAAATTGATATCTGTTAATGTTAAAGAAACACTTAAATGGTAATCTTTATACGTGGCTAGGGGAACATTTAACAAAGTGTAGACAACAAAACCAACATAGGGTTTAGTATCATCCACTACAATATCTGCTGCATATTCCACATTGTTTTCATTATTAGGATTGATAACACCAGTATAGTATTTTGTAGATGTTTTTTGTGCAGGTTCTTTATAAACTGCACCAGTATTCGTATAAATGGTTCTAGTCCAAACTGCTTTTACATTAGTAGAAGAAATCGCAGCAACATAACGAACAGAAATATTATCACCATCAATCTTATACTGATAACCTAACTTGGGTTGAACAAAAGTAATAGGTGTAGGATCATCTAAAAGAGCGGCTTGTTTCAATTTCTTACCATCACCAATAGCACCAATACCATCGTTATTGGCATCAGTTGTGTCTATAAACTCATTATCAACAATAGATGCTTGTTCAAAAGAACTACAAGAGGATAATAAAGCGCAGCTAAGAAGCAATAATCCAAATTTCTTATTCATAATTCTCTTACTCCTTCTTATGCCCAGTTCTCGTTATTATCGCCCTTGACCCAATCGCCGTCATCGATGCCGTTTTGTAAGCCACTGGTACGGATCAAATCTTCATCACAAAAAGTGATGACTTCCATCTCTGGTTTTAGATACTTCTTTTCTTCATTCATATCGAATTCTCCTCGTCTAGTAAAACAGTCTATTACTTAGAATAATCAAAATCACAAATAAGGCATATCATTAGTGTTAACATCAACCCAAGCCATATTGCTATTATTATCATTAATCATAGCAAAGATGTTAGCGCTGCTATAATTGTTAAATCCATTTAATGTAATGCTATGACTAGAATCTGTCCAAGCAGTTTTTTTATCCTTGCCAGTAGGCACATCACCATTAGGGTCAAATCTTTGGAATAAGAAACTAGTATATGAAGCATCCACATAAATACTATCTCCCCAAGCGGACAAATAGAACAAAGAATAGGAATTATTAAGAGAAGCGGAACCTGAACAATAGATATAAGTTCTAGCCCCATACTCCCACCAATTACTAGGCTTTGGTTTAATTCCAACCTTTCTTTGAATTGTCCAGCCAGAGTTATCGTTTCTAATTAATTTATAAACACCAGAACTAGATGTTAAATTAATAGTTGTACATTTACCAACAAATGCAGCATTAGCGTCTTGGCCATTATAACTAGAATAACCTAAAATTCTTCTACCGTATTTAGCTTCATTAGCACCAATAACAACATCCTCAGCATCTCGCATTGTATAAACAAGATGGGAGCCATCATAATAGAACAAAGTGTTATTACAAGTATATTTTGCATAATAATCTGCGTTTTCGACAACAACTGCATCATTGTCTACTACATTAGCGTATTTATTTTCATTTTCTGCTGTAAACCAATTATCAAAAAGATACACACCATTATTCTTGCCAGAAGGACCAGCATCCTTGACATCGATTAATTCTTCACCACCATAACGACCCATTTTAGGAGAAGAAGCCAGCACCTTGCTTCCACTCTTAACTCTAGTTCTCTCATTGGTGAAGGAGCCATCATCATTCGCGCTAGGATAATGATAATTAGTAAAGAATGTCACATCTCCTTTTTGATAAGAAAAGCCAGAAGTTCCATCGCATTTCACAGAATAAATATTGCTTTTGAAACCATCTTCCCCTTCTTGTAAGGTAAGAGTTACATCCATATAATTCTCAGAAGCAGTTTCCTGAGGAATGTTTCTAATAACATAAGCAATGAAATAATTATAGTCTCCATAGACACTAGGAGCATAAGACATTCCATCGATGATTAAACCAGTATAGGCTTGAGTAGATTCTTTAATATATTGCTTACCTTCAACAAGGTTGCTATCCAAATTCGTACGATTCCAAGTGGCAGTGACATTGCTAAGATCCGTAACATTGATTGCGGCAACAAAACGAATATCCACATAGGTTTTTTCGTTATTTACATGGGTTTGAGATTGGAAACCAACCTTAGGAGTAGGAAGAGCACCATTCACTTTTCCTTTCAATCCTTTATGAGCAATTTCAATACCTTGTGCTTCACCAAAAATCTCTTCTTGAGCATCACCAAATTCAAGATAAGTCTTCACTTCTTTCTGCTGGAAAGATAACCCGCTTAAAGCAGAAAGTAATAACATGGCGGGAAGTATAATCTTAGCCTTAACCATTGTAGTCTTCTCCATCCATGGTATCCCAGATATTTCCAGGATTTATCGTTTCTGTCAAACTAGTACGGATTACATCTTCATCATAGAAGTTGATGATTTCTACCTTTGGCTTTAAATATTTCTTTTCGCTTTCCATATAAAAAACTCCTAATGGGCATATTATACAAAATAGACTGTCACAAAAGTGTCACTCATATGTTCGTTATTTTTCGTCTATTGGTGCAAATGTAGGATGAAATAATTCACCATTTCGCTGTTTTTTTGAAGGATTCTCGATAATTATGGCTTTTTCTTGTTCCAGATATCCTTTTGAATAAATGTTCCATTGTCATTTCAAGCCCGTTTTTCC
>JAFUFH010000085.1 GCA_017470005.1 Bacilli bacterium
ACCAGTGTATACCCTTTTTTGCTAGGGGTGTTGACATCAAAAAAATACAGGGATTTCTCCCCGTAATATGTTTACATATTAGATTTCTTAAAAAATTTTTTGAGAATATCAACTTAATGGGCTGTAACTCTGAAACTTGGGAGAAAAGTAGAGAAAATTTTTGTAGCCTAGAGCAAAAAAAAGCTCAAATTTAGTGATATTCATCAAAAGATGAATATGTTTTTTCGGCACTTTTGCTATAATTGATAATAGTTATGAATAATATTTTGTTTTATGTAATGGGTTTGATTCCCTTTCTTCTGACGATTGGCTTATATTTTTTGAAAAGAACCAAATTCTTTTCTCGTATCCCTATGTGGGCGCAATATACCATCATCGGTGTTCTTTTTGGTGGCTCAGGTGTCATCGCTACCGAGTTTGGTGTGGATATGGGAGGAGCAATCCTCAATTTCCGTGACGCTTCTGTCATCATCGCCTCTCTAGGCTTTGGTTGGCCTTGTGGTCTTATCGCTGGCGGTATCGCTGGTGTAGAGAGATTTATTTCTACTTATTGGAATCAATCCTTCTATACCCAATGGGCTTGTTCTATCTCCACTCTTCTCTCTGGTGTAGTCTCTTCTATGTTGATGAAATTTGTTTTCAAGAACAAACCGAGATGGTATCACGGTTTAGGTTTCGGTTTGGCTTTGGAAACATTCCATATCTTGATGATCTTCTTGACCAATATCTCTGATTCTATCCGTGCCTTCTCTTATGTCGAGAAGATTGGTAACTTCATGATTATTGGTGTCGGCTTGATCACCATGTTTTCCATCCTTTTCATGAATATCGCCGATTTCTTCTTGAACAAAGAAAAGAAAGTCAAGACAAAGAAGATGCATATTTATCATCTTGTCGAACTTTCTTTGTTAGGGGGTATGGTTGTCGCTTATACGGTCTCTTCTTTATTGACTTATCAGATTCAATCGGAGAAGAGCAAACAGCAATTGAAAGAAAGTTTTGTTGGCGGTATTGCTGACATTGAATCTTTCATCAAAGAATCTTCTGACCTCAACATCTTAGATATCACAAGAAGTGTCAAAGCCGAATTAGAGAACGAAGAAACATTGAATAATGGGCTTTTGACCTATTTGGCAGCCAAGTATGATGTCGCTGAAATCAGCTATATCAACAAAGATGGCTTCATCGAATGTTCTTCTGTCATAGATTATGTCTATCCTGAAAACTTTGATATGCACAGCGGAGAACAGAGCAGAGAATTCTTGGTTCTCTTAGAAGGAGAAGTTACAGAATATGTTCAAGAGTTCACTCCGATCACCAAAGATGGCACCATTTATATGAAATATGCTGGTGTCACTCTCTCTCAGGGTGGCTTTGTCCAAGTCGGTTATGACTTTGAACGTTATTATCATATGATGACCAATATTGTCTCTGTCGCCGCTCATCATAGAACCGTAGGAAATAATGGTTTCTTCATGATCAGTGATGTCAACAATGTCATCATCTCTTCCAATCACTATGAAGGATCTGTTGCTACCAATATCGGCTTTGAAAAGGGCTTCTATGATTATAGTGATGGAAACATTCATGAAGTGATTCTTTCTATCGACGGAGAAGAAAACATCTATGTCTTCGAATCTAAGATTGCCGATGGTTATTACATCATTCCTTTGATGAGTAAGGCGGAATCGGAGCTCAATCAAAATATGAGCATCTATATCACCACTTACTTTGAATTCTTAATCTTTGCCATCATCTTCTTGATCATCTATATCTTGATCGATAAGCTCTTGATTAAAAACTTAGTCATCGTCAATGATAAGTTAGCCAAGATTGCTGCCGGTGATATCGATGAACGATTAGAGATCAAAGGATCATTAGAATTTGAATCTCTTGCGCAATCCATCAATACCACAGTGGATACCTTGAATGGATTGATCAATCAAGAGAAGGGTAGAATCGATAAGGAACTATTGCTTGCCAAGCAGATTCAAGAGAGCTCCTTACCGCCCAAATCTTCCTTCCTCTTCCGCCATGAATTTGATATCAATGCCACGATGGTCACCGCCAAAGAAGTGGGTGGAGACTTCTATGATTACTTCTTCGTCGATGATACCCACTTAGCCATCTTGATTGCGGATGTCTCTGGTAAAGGTATTCCTGCCGCTCTCTTCATGATGAGAGCCAAATCCACCATCAAATCTCTATCCGAAGCCAAGATTTCACTAGAAGAAGTCTTCCTTAGAGCCAATAAGAACCTTTGTAAGAACAATGATAATGAGATGTTTGTCACTTCCTTCATGGCCATCATTGACTTGAACACGGGATTGGTCGAATATGTCAACGCTGGTCACAATCCTCCCATCTTGCGTATCAATGACCGTTATCTCTTCTTAGATACCAAACCCAATCTCATCTTAGGCTCCTTCGCCAAATCCAAATACGAGAAGCACACCTTACAAATCCATCCTGGTGATAAATTCTTCCTCTACACCGATGGTGTAACAGAGGCGGAAAAAGATGGTGGTGAACAATACACCGCTCAGCGTCTCATCAAGCTCCTTTCTACCAAGAAAGAGAACAATGATAAAGTCATCATTCAAAATGTCTTAGATGATATCGCTCGCTTTGTTCAAAATCATCCTCAGACCGATGATATCACCATGCTCTCCTTCACCTATCAGGGACATGTAGACCACCATACCTTCCTCTACAAAGCGGAAATCATGCAAGCCGAAAAGATGTTTGAAGACATCAACACTGTCATGAAACAACATCAAGTTCCCGCGTCGACCATCGATCAAATTGATGTCTGTGCCGAAGAAATCTTCTCTAACATCTGTATTCACGGACAAGTGATGGATGAAGATGTCCGTCTCATCTTAGAAATCACAGAGAAGCAAATCTCATTAACCTTCTTCGATAAAGGAAAGAAATTCGATCCTTTCAAGAGAGTGGATCCTGATATCCATCTCTCCGCCAAAGAGAGACCGATTGGAGGATTAGGATTATTCATGGTCAAGAAGATCATGGACAATGTCAAGTATTCTTATCAAGAAAAACATAATATCTTAGTCATGACAAAGTATTACAAAAAAGGAGAATAGCCATGGATATTACATTCAATAAGACAGACAAAGAGCTCATCATCTTAGCTCCTGAACGCATCGATACGACTAACGCCAATGAAGTAGACGTCAAAATCAATGAGATTCTCTCTACGCAAGGGGATGGTCTTCCTCTTGTCATCGACTGCTCCAATTTGACTTATATTTCTTCTGTGGGTTTAAGAGTAGTTTTGAAGATTAAGAAAGTACAAGATAACCTTCGTCTTGTCTGTGTCTCTAGCGAAGTGTATGACATCTTCTCTATGACCGGTTTCACCGAGATCATCGATGTAGAGAAAGCCTTAAGAGAAATTTCTATCGAAGGTTGTCCCATCATCGGAGAAGGCTATTATGGCAAAGTGTATCGTCTCTCTCCTGACACCATCGTCAAACACTATTTCAGAGGAAATCCTGTCGATGATATCGAAAGAGAAAGAAATAATGCCAAAACTGCCTTCCTTTTAGGAATCCCTACCGCCATTTCTTACGATGTCGTCAAGATCAAGGAAGGAGGATACGGTGCCGTTTATGAGTGTATCGATGCCAAATCCTTAAAGAGTCTCATCGAAGAAAATCCAGAGAAATTAGAAGATTACGAAAATATCATCGCCAATCTTTTAAGACAGTTAAACAGAACCAAAGTTGTCGGTACGGACTTACCTAGCGCAAAGAAAGTTGCTTATGCCTGGGCGGATGAAATCAAAGGATTCTTCGATCCCGAAATCAATTCTAAAATCATCATGCTCATCGACTCTATTCCTAACGATGATTATCTTGTCCACGGGGATTGCCATGTCAAGAATATCTTCTTGCTCAACGGGGAAGCTATCCTCATCGATATGGATTCTCTCTCTGTCGGACACGCCATCTTTGAATACAATTCTCTCTTCCAGACCTATGTAGCTTATGAAGAAGATGATCCTGGTAACTTAGAGAGATTCTTCGGATTGAAAGGCGAAGTCTGCAACAAGCTTTTCTACAATGTCTTAAGAAAAGTCTATTCCGACAAAAATGATGAAGAATATCAAGACATCTTAGATAAGATCAGCTGTCTCTCTTACATCCACTTCTTAGCTAAGATCATCCGCAACCATCAAGACACTCCCGCTAGAGTCACTCACACGATCGAGAAGATCAAGAAATATTGTTCTGAACTCTTCACCTTAGCTTATTAAGTCAAACCAAAATGCACCTTGGATATCCAAAGTGCATTTTTTTCATTCTGTAGGAATTCACTTTTTTCACATCCATATCACTTCTTTTCTTCAGGTCTTCCTAGAAGGCTAGTTTTTTGCAGATGCTTTTGGAAACGAGCTGTTTTTTCTTTTGATTCACGCTGGAAAAGAAAAGACATGTCCTCCAGTGTACATTTTCATGTTAGCAGTTTTGTACATGTCACTTTAGCATTAACATGCATCTACAAGTCATCGACTCCTATTCCAAGTGTTTGGATGATGCCTTGGAGCATTACAGCGAGAAAAAGAGAGTGGATGTGTCATCCGCAACGCCCTACGTGCCACAAGCCTTTATTACTTAAGTCTATACGGACACGAGAAGATTTCGGATGAAGAGTTTCTGGAAAACATGGAGAGATATGTCGTTTTCTCTTTGAATATAATTGACAACTGAAAAAGAATATGTGAATTATCGTACAAAAACAGGCCTTGAAAAACTTTAATGTGAAAGCGGTTTCCTTCATAATGGAAGCAGACTAGGTGCAAAAGAACAATAGGGGATTGTTTTTTTACCCGAGACTAAAGGAACACAGTTTCCAGAAAGAAAGGAAAACAGATGAAAAAATCTAAGTTTATTGGTTTGTTGTTGACGACACCCGGACTTTTCTTAGCTCTCGCATCCTTCAAAGTCGCACCCGCCACTTACGGCAGCAAAACACGTTTTTACAGTGATTTTGACTCTTTCGAAAGTGAGCAGGCAGCAGCCGCAAAATTCAACATCGAGCTGGCCCAGGAATCCACCACTCTTCTCAAGAACAAAAAAGACACTCTTCCTTTGAAGGACGGAGTCCGTGACATCACCGTCTTCGGACACACCTCCGCAGCCATCTTCAACGGCGGCGGCGGATCTGGATCCTCCACTTCCGACCCCAATGCCACCCTCTACAAATCCTTGGCCAATGCAGGCTTCAATGTCAACCCCAGACTAGCTGCCTTCTATGAAGCCAACCATTCCAGCACAGAATTCCCCGTCTCTGAACTGGAAAGTGTCAAAGAATCCTACAATATGTTCTCTGATGCCGCCATCATCGTTATCTCCAGAACCGGATCCGAGTTCTCCGATAACAAGGCATACAATGTCGCAGGACATAAAAACCCTCTCGACCACTATTTGATGCTGGAAGACAATGAACGTGAACTGATCAAACACGTCGAAGAGAACTTCAACAGAATCGTCGTCGTCATCAACTCCGCTTCCCCCATGGAGCTTGGTGACATTCAGGATGATGACAAAATCGGTGCCGTCCTTTGGATTGGTTTGACCGGTTACAATGGCATCTTGGGACTTGGCGACATCCTCAACGGAAAGGTCACCCCCAGCGGTCACACCGTCGATATTTATCCCAGAGACTTCAAGAAAGATCCCACCTGGTTCAACTTCTCCGACAACTCTCAGGTCGATCCTACTCTCGATGGCGAAGGCAATTACACTTTCACTCCCAAGACCAATGTTCTTGACAAGGATGGAAAAGAATATAAGTTTGCCGGCGGATGGAACAAAGCCTATACCACCCTCGAATACGAAGAGGGCATCTACATGGGCTATCGTTATTACGAGACTGCCGATGCCGAAGCAAAGAAGGGTAACTATGAGGGATTTGAATATGACAAACAGGTCGTCTATCCCTTCGGATATGGTTTAAGCTACACCACCTTCAATTGGGAAGTCACGACTCCTCTCGACAATTTGGTCGCCGATGCCGAGAAAGAATTCACTTTCCCTGTCACCGTCACCAACACCGGCAATGTCGCCGGAAAGGATGTCGTCCAGGTTTACTACACTCCTGAATACACCAAAGGTGGAATCGAGAAAGCAGAAGTCAATTTGATTCAATTCGAAAAGACCAAGCTTCTCCAGCCTGGCGAGAGTCAAACCCTCAATCTCACCTTCAAGGCCAGAGATCTTGCCGCCTTCGATTACAACGATGCCAACGAGAATGGCTTCTCCGGATATGAAATCGAAGCTGGAAACTACAAGATTTCCTTCCGCAAGGACTCTCATAATGAAGTTTTCTCCACCAACTTGAAAGCCACCGATGGAATCAAGGTCGAAACAAGCAACGTCACCGGAAAGAAAATCGAGAACTGGTTCAGCAAAGATGATATGTTCAACACCGATGGCTCCAAGGCCAAAGGTACTGCCATCCAGTTCACCTCCAGAGCCAACTTCAAGGGCACCTTCCCCACCGCACCAACAAAAGACGATCTGAAGTTCACTCCTGAGGCACTTGAGTATCTTGACTCCAACTATGCCGACTATGCTTATGAAGATGATCCTTCTGATCCTTGGTATGTCGCAAAGGAGGACATCCCCTCCACTTGGACACAGCTTTCCGAGGAAGAGAAGGGAAAGACAGCCGCTGAAAGAGGCGTTGACCTCTCCACCATGGAAGGAAAAGCTCTCACAGATGCTGGTTGGGACGAAATCCTCAACAAGCTGACCTATTCTGAGATGATCGACTCCATGAATGGCTCCTCCAGAAAACATGTTGCCATCCCTGGTGTCGGAAAAGCCCAGGAAATCGATGACGACGGTCCTGCTCAGCTCAAGCATTCCGGTTTCGGAAATGGTATGGCCTGGGTCTGCGAAGTCAACATCGCCGCCACTTATAACAAGGAAATGGCCTACAAACAGGGTCTCTTCGTCGGTAACGAATCCCTGCTTCTTGGCATCACCGGTTGGTATGGACCTGCCTGCGATACGCACAGATCTCCTCTTGCCGGCCGTAACTTTGAATATTATTCTCAGGACGGTGTTCAGGGCGGACTCATCTGCCAGAACGTCGTCGCTGGCGCCCAGTCCAAGGGTATGCACGTATATCTCAAGCACTTCGCCCTCAACGACCAGGAAATGAACAGAGGCACCACCGGTGGTGTCATCACCTGGGCCAATGAGCAGGCCATGAGAGAAATCTACCTCAAACCTTTCCAGATGGCAGTTGAAAACGCCAAGTGCAATGGTACCATGGGTGCCTTCAACAGAATTGGTCTCAACTTCGCCATGAACTATCGTCTCTACAGAAGCATCATGGAAGACGAATGGGGATTCACCGGCGTCTCCGATACCGATATCGGCGGCAACAAGTGGACACTCCAGAACTACATCCACTGCCATGCTTATCCTATGGGAAGCAACAACAGAGACGGCTATGTCCTCAACGGCGTCTGGAATGCCGAAAAGAACTATCCCGAAGCCGACAATAAAGACAAGACCGATAAGATCCCTGCCTACACCGAATGGGCAAATCTTAGAGAAACCGTCAAGAGAGTTCTCTACACCTACCTCAACTGCAATGGCTACAAGAACGGCGTCGACATCGCTGCTATCGGCAAAACCAAGATCGACATCACTGGCACTGCCACCCAGTCCCTAGCCAAAGGAACCAGCGTGGCTCTCCCTGAGCTCAAGAATCACAACGATGTCGTCTATGAACTTGCCAACGAAGAAGACGATATCCTCCCCGCAGGTGTCGTCCTTGCTCAGGATGGTACTCTCTCTGGTACACCTACTCAGTCCGGTGAGTTCCAGGTCAACGTCAGAGTCATCGTCGACGGATGGGTCAAGCAGACCTACAAAGTCAACCTCAACATCGCCTCTGCCTTTGCCTTCAGCGCTCCTCAGGGTGAGAAAGGCGTGGAATACAACGGCGCCATCACCTCTGAATACATCACCACTGACACCTATGCCGGCGGTATCAAGTACACGCTCCATGAAGGCGCACTCCCTGCTGGTTTGACACTCAACACTGATGGTACCATCACTGGTATTCCTACTGAAAAGGGTACCTTCGTCTTCACAGTCGATGTGGCTGCCACCACTTCCGGCCGTAGAAGTAGAACCACTCACTTCTATGAGACCTTCACTCTTGAAATCATCGGCGAAGATGATCCCGTCGTCAACGAGAAGAACATCGTTTCCGTCGAAGAGAAAGAAGATGGAAGTGGATACATCATCACCTTCGATGACGGTTCCACCATCGAAATCAAGAACGGTAAAGACGGTCAGGACGGAGCTCCTGGACAGAACGGTCAGGATGGACAGCCTGGTGCCAATGGACAACAGGGTCCTGCCGGTCCTCAGGGCGAAAAAGGTGAAAAAGGCGAAAAGGGTGACAAGGGCGATCCCGGTGAAGCTGCAAAAGGTTGCGGCGGATCCATCGCTGTTGCTTCCTCCATCGTCGGCTCCATCGCACTTCTTGGCGTTGCCTTAGCCATCAAGAAGAGAAGAGAAGACAGATAAGTTTTCTCATAGAACAGTCGAATTTGCATCGCAGGGTCGTTTGACCCTGCGATGTTCTTGCTTAAAAAAGGAGAATACACATGAATTTCAGAAAATTACTTCCGATGCTGATTCTGCCCCTGATCGTCTCCTGTGGTGAGACAAAGAGTGACAACACTTCCAAGACCACCGGAGATAACAACACTGTGGAGACCACCACGGGCGGAAAGACAGATACAAAAACAGACGATAGCGCTGTGACAACACCCGAACAGAGTGATTCCGGAAATACCCAGGACTCCGGGGATGACACTGTCATCTCGGAGATCGGTCCCGGTTCTGACAAAGAGAGCGGATCGGAAAAGGAATCCGGTTCCGAGCAGGGCGGCGATTCCTCAAAAGTGGATGAGTCCACTCCCTTCTTAATGGAAGCCGAATACACCAATCTGGATGAAAAATCCGGTGCCGGATATTCCGGTGGCGCAGATGGCTGGGCGATGATCGGCGAAGACATCTATGATGCCGGCGCTTCCAATGGCTATTATGTCACCTATCTCTATAAGAACAACCTCTCTTTGGACTTCTTCTTCCAGAGTGACAAGGAAGTCAAGGGTGCCAACCTCATCCTTCGTCTGACTTCCGAAATCAAGGACGTCATCCTCACCACCGACATCTACACCATCACCGTCAACGATGTGGCCGTCAAATTCAATCAGATTTCCCTCCTTGGCGCCTCCACTTCCGACTCCGAGGAATATATGCGTCCTTTCTCCAACCATACCATCTCCAATATCGACCTGAAGGAAGGCGAGAACTCCATCAAGCTGATCACCACCAACACCGAAAGCATGGGTGGAACCATGTATTCCACCGCTCCTGTCGTGGACTGCATCACCATCGAGAAATATGGAGATGCCACTCTCTCCTGGAATCCTAGAACAGACAATCTTGACCACTTCGAATAAACCAAAAGGAAACATTCTATGAAAATCAGAAAAATTTTAGGTCATCCTGCCGGTAAGGCATGGTGGATCTCCTCTGCTGTTTTGGCAACGGTTCTGATTGCTGGAAATATCTTCTTGGCTACCGACACCGGAAGCAACCTCATGGATATCGCCATGGGAGCCGGTGGACAGGTTCCCATCAGCGGTGAAACCGCAAACCTCAATTACTTCAAAAAGACCACTTCCTCCAAGGCCGAAGCCAAACAGAAGGGCGATGAATTCAACATCACCCTGGCCGAGGAAGGAATCGTCATGCTTAAGAACAAGGACAACGCCTTCCCCATCGCAAAAGGTGCCAAGGTCTCCGTCTTTGGAAAGAACTCCGTCTCCATCGTCTATGGCGGATCGGGATCAGGAGCTGTTAACACCGAAGAGGCAAAGACTCTCTATGATTCTTTACAGGAAGCTGGCTTTGTGACCAATCCGAAGCTGAAGGAATTCTATTCCAATGACGCCCTTTCCGGTCAGCCTCGCCCTCAGAACCCCTCTGACCTCGACTCTGGAGAATCCGTTTCTCTTTCCACCGGCGAGAGCGCACAAAGCGCCTACACCTCTGATGTGAAGAACTCCTATTCTCAGTACAACGACCTCGCCCTGATCGTCCTTTCCCGTATCGGCGGAGAAGGATTCGATCTTCCCAGGACTTCCTCGGAGGAGGGCAAGCACTATCTTGAGTTAGACAAGAACGAAGAAGACCTCATCAAGGAAGTCACTTCCGCAGGATTCAAGAAAGTTGCCATTGTCATCAACTCCGGAAACGCCATGGAACTCGACTTTGCAAGAAGAGGCCAGTACGCCGACAAGATCGATGGTCTCTTCCTCATGCCGGGCACGGGAACCACCGGTGTCATGGCTTTGGGAAGGATCCTCAACGGCGACATCACGCCAAGCGGACACACCGTCGACACCTATGCCGTGGACTTCACCAAGGATCCATCCTTCCAGAACTTCGGAGACAACTGCCGCAACAACGGCGACCAGATCATCGTGGATGGAGCAGATAAGAAGTATTACTTCGTCGATTATGAAGAGAGCGTCTATGTCGGATACCGCTATTACGAGACAAGAGGCGCTTCCGATGAAGCCTGGTATCAGGAAAATGTCGCCTATCCCTTCGGCTTTGGCTTAAGCTACACGCAGTTTGATTACCAGTTCAAAGGTGGAAAGTTTGCCGCCATTGAAAAAGGAAGTAAGTATGAAGTGGAAGTCGAAGTCACCAACACGGGAAACACGCACGGAAAAGGCGTGGCACAGATCTATGGCCATGCTCCCTACCATGCAAACGGGATCGAAAAACCCGAATTCATCCTCCTTGGCTTTGGAAAGACCAAGGAACTTGCAAAAGGCGAGAAAGAGACCCTCAAGATCGAAATCGACCCTTATCTTCTTGCCTCCTATGACTACAACGACGCCAACAAGAACTTCTTCAAGGGATTCGAACTCGAACAGGGTGAGTACACCTTCTCTCTAAGAAGCGATGCCCATACACAGCTTGACTCCTTCCAGGCTACCGTTGCCGCAGATATCCACTACGACAAAGACCCTGTCACAGGAGTGAGTGTCGTCAACAGATACACCGACAATGCCGATTCTAACTGGAACAGCGACTTCCACCTTCAATCTCTTCTTTCCAGAACCGACTGGAACGCAACCTTCCCCAAGACTCCCACAGATGCAGACAGAGTGTTCTCTTCCGACGCCTTCAAGCTGATGGAAGACACCAAGCATAACAATCCCCATGTCGATGAATACACTCTCCCCACCCAGGGAGATGAGACATCCAATCCCGACCTTAAGCTTTATTCTCTTCTCAACCTCGACAAAGACGGCAATGTCGCTATCGATGAGAGAGGCAGAATCTCCATGGATTGGGACAATGAGAACTGGGACAAGCTTCTTGACAAGATCAGCGTGGAGGACATGAAGAAAGTTATGAACTCCGCCGCCTTCAAGACCCTTGCCATCGATTCCATCGAGAAACCTCTCACCAATGAGACGGACGGACCTGTCGGATTTGTCAACTTCATGTCCAAGTCCATCTTCTTTGGAACCTGTGCCTATTGCTCCGAAGTCATGATTTCCCAGACCTGGAACGAAGCCCTTGTTGAGAAATTCGGTGAGAGCGTCGGTGAAGAAGGTCTCTGGGGCAATGATGATGGAAAGGCGGAGAATCCTCTTCCCTATTCCGGATGGTATGCACCTGGCATGAACATCCATCGTTCCCCCTTCGGCGGAAGAAACTTCGAATACTTCTCCGAAGATCCTGTTCTGACAGGAAAATGTGCAGCTGCACAGATCAGAGGTGCCAGAAACAAAGGTGTCTACACCTATGCTAAGCACTTCGCCCTCAACGAGCAGGAGACACATCGTCAGTCCAACGGCGACATGACCTTTGTCACTGAACAGGCCATGAGAGAGATCTTCATCCGACCCTTTGAAATGGCGGTCAAGGAAGGCGAGGCCTTAGGCATCATGTCCTCCTTCAACCGTATCGGTACAAGATGGACGGGTGGAGACTATCGTCTCATCACTGAGATCCTCAAAGAAGAATGGGGATTCCATGGTGCTGTACTTTGTGACTTCAACACTCCTGGTTACATGTCTGTCAAACAGATGGTCTATGCCGGAGGAGACCTCAACCTTGCCACCAACAAATCCTGGAAGAAAGTCGATGAGAAAAACGCCGGTGATGTCACGGTCCTAAGAAAAGCCATGAAGCATGTTCTCTACATGATTGGCAATTCCTGCGCCATGAACGGCCACGGTTCCTCTGTCAAATACAAGAGTGTCCTTGCTCCTTGGAGAGTTCTCCAAATCACCCTTGACATCGTCATTCCTTCCCTCATCATCGTCTCCGGTGTCGTCATCTTCCTCCTTCTGAGAAAGAAAGAACCTAACGCCTAAGTCTGTTACCCCCTCCCTGTGAGGGGGTTTTCAATTGTCTAGGGATTTACTTTTTTCACATCCGTATCTCTTCTTTTCTTCAAGTCAGCCTGGAAGGTTTCTATTCTTTTAAAGATGCTGTTGGAAACGAGCTGTTCTTTCGATTCACACCGGGAAAAAAAGACATGTCCTCCATTGAACATTTTTATGTTAGCAGTTTTGTGCATGTTCACTTAGCATTAACATCCTATACTTCTTTGGCTTGCTTTTATGACGGGGACATGCCCAGGCGTTTTCAGGTGATGAACCCATAACTCTTATCCACAACAACCTGAAGCAAAACAAAAAAGGTGTCTTTGGAAAAAGACACCCTATATTCTTCTAGTGATTAAGCCCAGTTTCCGTTTCTGAAGATAGGATAGAGTTTTCCGTTCTCATCGAATCCATCGATATTTAAGTCTTCACTTCCGATCATGAAATCGGTGTGAACGATGGATTGATTGATACCGTGAGCTAAGATCTCGTCGTTATCTTTATAAAGGTCAGGATTCTTTAATAACATATTGAATCCTCTACCTAAAGCGAGGTGACAAGAGGCGTTTTCATCATAGAGAGTAGAGAAGAATAAGATACCCGTATCATTGATAGGAGAGTGGAAAGGAACTAAGGCGCATTCCCCTAAATAGCAAGCGTTCTCATCTAATTGCACCATGTCTTTTAAGAGCTCTTCGCCTTTTTTAGCGTGAATTTCTACGGCTCTTCCGTTTTCAAAGCGGATGTGGAAGTCTTCGATGATTTCTCCACGGTAAGATAAGGGCTTTGTGGCGTAGACAATACCATTTGTCTTGAGTCTATCGGGAGTGGTGAAACATTCTTCGGTAGGGATATTTGGCTGATAACGGACATTGGTTCCTTTGGTGTTTTCTCCGCCGGCAAGCCAGAGGACATCGGGGAGAAGTTCAACGGTTAAGTCGGTACCATTTTTAGAATAATAATGAAGTTTTCTTAAGTTTAAAGAATTGAGATAAGCGGTGTGTTTATTCAAGTTCTCATCATGTTGTCTCCAGTTTTCAATGGGATCACCTTCATAAGCTCTAGAGACCTTAAGAATAGCAACCCACAAGGCTTCGACCGCTTCTTCTTCCTCTAAGTCGGGGAAGACTTTCTTTGCCCATGCTTTAGAAGGAACACCAGCGATACACCACTGGCAATAATCATCATATTGGTCTCGGTATTTTCGAATTTCTTTATTCTTAGAAGCGATGATCTTTCCATAACGGACTTGGTCGACACCCTTTAAGGCATCAGGATCTTCACTTTCGATGAATAGACGGCAAGGATGTTTTTCGATATTGTATTCTTGCTTAGCTTTTTCAAAGGAAGTGAGATGAGAGATTCTCTCTTCTAAAGCGTATTGGATGTCAAGTCTTGTCAAGGAAGCATCGGTCCAGTTGTAGTTGACTTTAGAAGCACCAGCTAAGTAAAGCTCTTCGGCTAAGATACGGATAAAATCGACTTGTTCGACATCACAGGTGATATCGATCTCTTGTCCCTTTTGGACATTGAGACCCATTCTAGCGATGAGTCTTGCGTAATTCTTTTTGTGTTGATAATCCATCGTGTTCTCCTATTTATGATTGATTTGTTGTAAACGATTTTGAATGCGTAAGTTATGCTCGATATTCTTTCTCTCTTCACTTGTCAGCTTTAAGGCGTTATAGAATTTGACAAAGGAGAGAAGTGTTTTCTTTTGCTCCGTTTGAAGGTCTACACCATCTCCAGAATTGGTGAAGAAATCCATTAAGTTAGAGGCGTTACTCTCGATTTGTTTCAGTTTTTTAAAGTTATGCTTTTTTGTAGCGACAAGCGTATTATCATCGTCATAGATATGATCTATGGCATCAAAGAGATAGATACACTTTTCTAGTTTGCCTCTAGCGAAAGGAATATTGATGTTTCTTTGTCTCAAACAATTGGCAAAAATGAGTTTTGACCCTTTGATTTTGAAGAAAGAGGAGACATTATTGGCTTTGCTCTCATCGAGAGGAATAGGGAAAATTTCTTTCAAAATCACATAAGTTGTTGAACGTAATATTCCACGGATAGAAGAGATTTCTTCATGGAAGAGCTCATAATCTTTTGACGTGACATAACGGATAGAATTCTTGAGGCCTTCACAGATCTTGTTGATACGTCTATCCAGGATAGAATTCTTATCGCAATAGATCTTTTTGTTCTCTTCAATATCGATGAAGTCTTCATCCGAGAGGGTGATTTCTTTGATAGCTTTACTCTCTTTGACTTCCTTTTCTTTCTCTTTTCCTTCTACTACTTTACCCGCATCGATACATAAACCAGTGCATGGGTATTTCTTTCGATTGTTGATTTCCGGTAAGAAGGCGTAGAGATAGTGGTCTTCGTTTTTAGGATCTCTGATAAAGAGGATAGAAGCGGAATTCTTTAGTAAGTCATGAATTCGAATGTGAGATTCTAAGGCGGAATAAATATCTCCTTCCACTTTGATTTGATGCGGTCTTAATTCATAAAGATAAGAGGGAGAAGCAATCCATTTTGGTTTTTCATTGACTCTTAAATCAAATCGTTTATTCAAAGTGAATTGATGCGTCTTTGGAAGGTTCATTTCTACTTCTTCGGTTAAGAGAGGTACTTCTGTATATTTGGTATAAGGGAATTTCTTTTCATCATCGATATAGAGGATTTCCCCAATCTGTCTTTTCTTCTTTTCTTGATATTTTGGATAGAAGACAATGATCTTTCCAGAGAGAGATTGAATGAGAGTATCTATATTTTTTAAGTTATATCCTTTTTGTTTAAAGATGGGATTCTTGCAAGCTTGATCAAAAGACATGGGGAAATAGACTTCTTTGTAATCTTTATCAGCGACATCAAATTCTTCTTTGTGTTTATTCACAAAGGCATTTTCTTCACAGAGAAGTTCAAAGAAGATGTATTCAATCTTTTTACCACCGACTTTGATTCTCTCTTTCTTTCTCTTATCCCCGATGATGGCGATGAGAGGACGTAAAGAAGAGAGTTCATATTCGTTGAGGTTCTCGGTTTGAAGTTCTTCTTGGATTTCTTGTTCTTCTTCGATTTCTTCTTCCTCTTCCTCCTCAAAAGAAGGAAGATTTTCTTCCTCTTCTTCGGGAATAGAAATCTTATCGATGTCTGTCAACGCCAAACTTTTTTTACCCATTTATTTCTCCTACTAGTAATATAGACTAAAAGAGAAATAATATCGAGTAAAAAAGACCAAATTGTACCAAAAAAATGCCAGATTTCTCTGGCATTGTGTTTATTTTGCCTCAGCCGTATAAGTAGAGGAAGAATTACTTAAGGAATAAGTGCTACCGGAAGTGAACAAAGAAGAGTAAACATTGACATAACTCTTATAAGAGTTTTCTAGAACGAAAGAGATTTCTCCTACAGAGAGATTATAGGTATCCGCAACAAAGGTGTTAGAAGAGAAGGTGCAAGTTTTTGCATTGGTAAGAGTAGGCTTTGTCTCTAATATACCCACAATGATTAAGGTACCACCGGTGAGAGTAGCTCCTCTATCACAATCAAGTCCTGTAGACATTCTATTGGTAGAATTAGGAGCACCACGAGTGATGACTACCCCACCTGTTTGTGCGTAAGAACCGTTAGAATCAATACCATCGACATCACCAGTACCAACCGTGATATCGACAAGGCCACCATCGACATGAATCTCAGGAGTTAATCCTGCTTTATTAGCGGCATTGATACCATCATCGCTAGCGTTGACTTTGATATTGCCGTCTTGGATTTGAATGATATTACCTTCAATTCCTTCATAAGCATGAGTGATATGAATATCTCCACCAGTGATGGTCAAATATCTATCCGCATGGATTCCATCATCAGAGGCGTTTAACTCTAATGTACCACCAGAGATAGTAACATCACCAATACCCGTTTCACCGTTATCGAAAGAGTCTCCATAATTGGCGTGGATTGCATCATCATAAGATTCAATATGGATTTCACCATCAGTGATTTCAATCTTGTTATCGGCTTTTAGACCTTTGGCGGAGTCATTGGATTTATCTTTGTTTCCTTCTTGTTGACCCCATTGTCCTCCTCCACCACCAGAAGTCTCATAATTAGACCAAGAACCTAAGCTGATACTTCCGTTTCTGATGCTATTGATAGATATCATATCAAAATCATCAGAGAAGGTCTTACCTGTAGAGACAGCATTATAGTCTTCGGTGGAATTGCTCTTAGCATTTTCAAAGCGATAAATTTTGAAATTGGTATAAGAAGTTGGACGATTGATTTTGTAGTAATAATAAGTGTTTCTACCAGAACGACCAGAAGTTTCATAAGTTGCATCCGACCAAGAATAAGTCTCATCGGTATTGTAGAGATAGAAGGAATAACGATACGCACTGTCATAGGCGCTTTGAGGAACTCTTAAATACAAAGAGGAACTGGATACGATGTTAGAGACATCGATGACAGGAGCAGCATATTTATTGGTATAAGCGTTGATCTTACCACCTGTGACCGTTAAGTTATAAGCGGCATCAAAGGCGTCAAAAGCTGTGTAGGAGGTGATGTCTCCACCAGAGATGGTGATATTACCTCTTTGATTGCCTTTGGAAGAGACATCGGTATTCTCTGTCTTGAACCCATCACCAGAAGTAGAGATGGCTTGAATGGTTCCACTTTCAATAGTTAAAGAATCATTACCCTTATAGGCGTTATTAATGGCAGTGGTAGAAACATTCAAATTCTTGATTTCTAAGTCATCAGAGGAATGAATACCGTTATTGTAATTACCGGTGACGGTAAGTTTACCTTTTCCTTTTAGTTTGAGGTCACATTTAGAATAGATTGCTCCTTCTCCCATGCCATCTTCATCTTCCACCTTTGTTTCTCTTAAATCTGTTACGGTATTCTCTGTTCCATTCTTAGCAGAGATGTCGACTCCATTGGCATTCAAGATATAGATAGGAGAGTTCTGATCATAAATGATGGTGGTTCCATTGAGTTCTAAAACCACATCATCGTCATCACTAGCATCGACTAAGATTTGTCCGTGCAAGGTACCTTTTAAAGAATAAGTACCAGCTGTGGTAACTACATATCTAGCTCCAAAGGTATAGAAGGTTCCATCTTTTGTAGTCATTTCAAAATCATCCCCTTCAGTCTCTTGAATCGGATCATAAGAGATGACTGTAGATTCTTCACCTGAAGTTTCTTCTCCACTATCAACTGTAGAATCTTCAATCGAAGAGTCTTCAATAGTAGAATCCTCTGCGGAAGAAGTTTCTCCACTATCTACAGTGGAGTCATCAACAGAGGAATTTTCAATGGTGGAATCCTCAATAGAAGAGTCCTCTACTGTAGAGTCTTCAACAGTGGAATCTTCAATGGTTGTATCTTCCAATTTAGGAGTAGATGGATTTGTTGTTTGTGAATTGCTCTCTATAATAGAAGTAGTCTGGTCGGTAGTGGTTTGACTAGGAGAGGTGATATTCTCTCCGCAAGAAAAAAGGAAGGCGGATGCAGTGATCCATAAGAATAAGGACTTGGTTCTTTTCATTCGGTTTCCTCCTTAAATACTCTTTTAATATAAATACTATACTTAAAACCTAGTTAAAAATCATATGAAAATTGATTAAAACCCTCAAAAATAATAAAATAATTCATTTTTTTGTCCATTATTTAGTCATTTGTTCCTGATATTGTTTGTTATTTTTTGATGTTTTAGTAAAATGATGACATGAAACTTTCGATTTTAATTTTTGGCATCATTTCTTTCTTCTCTGCCAATACAGTGATTCCAGAAAGGAATGCTGTTTTAGCAGCCTCTTTTAGTGGAAGAGCATATGCTACTTCTCAAAAGATGGACTTTACGGATTGTTCAGAAGCTGAAGTAGATGCTTATTATGGAGATATCGGTAATAGAGTAGGAGATGATTTGAAGTCCTATCTTTATGGAAAGATATCTGCTAACAGCTATTATGTTACTTATTCTGCAGTTACCAATTATTACAAAATCACAGATAGAAACTGGGAATTATCTAGAAGCATTACTCCAGACACTTATTTGTTCACCGAGGATGTAGGCAACAATTTTTACGAAACTCTTCTGTATTTCAAAGACATCACTACAGAAGCAAAACAAATCAACACGAATGTAAATAGCTATACTAGATCAGATTCTATCACTGCGGTAGACTGGGTAAATAAATTGCGTCCCAAAAAAGATGGCAATGATGTTCAGGTAGATAAAGAACACGTGTGGGTAAAAAGTCATGGCTTTCCACAAGAAAAAGATAAAGACCCTAAAGCCGGCGCAGGCACAGATTTACATCACCTTATCGCTGCTGATCACAACTCAAATAATATTCACAATGATCTCTATTACGGAAAGGTAGTGGATCATAGTGCCGCTAAAGTAGTTTATTGCTTGTATGGAGATGGAACGAAGGACGTCTCTGGTTGGGTTGGTAATAGCGCTTATGGAGAGACGGTGTTTGAACCTACCGATCAATGGAAAGGTAATATCGCACGCGCCCTTCTCTATATGGGAACAAGATTCTCCGTTAATCTTGGTACAAATACGGAAGCAGAACCGTATCTTTATCTCACTGATGATGTCAATCAGACCGATGATATTTCCCATTATATTGGCGTGTTTCACAACTTATCCACTTTCTTAGAGTGGAATGAGTTGGACCCAGTAGACAATTATGAAATCCATAGAAATAATCTCATCTATAAGAATGTTCAAAGAAATCGTAATCCTTATGTCGATCATCCAGAATGGGCAAGAAGAGTCTATGATTCTTCCTATGAATTAGGGGATTTTACGGATATTGAAAACTCTCCGACTAAAGCAAAGTTAAGTTATCACTACGAAACAAATCAGAATAAAGATACTTTAGATCAAAGTTTGACAGGTATCACTGGTAACAACTATACAGGTTTTAGTAATAAAGAAGGGGAAAGTGGCGCAGTTTATGCCGGCTCTTGTGCCGGTTTAAATCAATCCATTCAATTAAGAAGCAAAAATTCTAATTCGGGTGTTATTGTCACTACCTCTCCGGGTAACTTAAAGTCAATTACATTTACGTTTAACTCAAATACAGCTGATGGACGTACCGTGAATCTTTACGGAAAAAATACAGCCTATTCTTCTGCAAGTGATTTATTTGTTGCAAATCAGCAAGGCACATTGATAGGTAGTGCTACTTATGATGGCACTGATGCAACAGTAAAAGTGATTCCAAATGATTCTTACGCTTACTTCGGTTTTAGATCTAATGCTGATGCCTTATACTTAGATTCTGTTAAAGTAGAATGGGATTTATCTATTTATACGTATTCTAATGTGAAAATAAGATTCGGTGGTCTCATTAACAAAGACTTATGGGCACAATTTAGAGATAGAATCACCAATTATGGTGTGATGATTGCAAGTGAAACTTTCTTAAATGGTGATACGATTAAAGCAGCCTATCAAAAAGGCAAACAAATCTATGATAGTTCTTATATCAATCAAGAAAGAACCGTGATTGCCGATCCAAACTTATTAGAAGGAAGTGATGATTATCTCTTCAATACCGTCATCAATTTTGGAGATAACAGCAGTAAATTCACTACGGTTTATCGCGCTGCTGCTTATGTAGTCTTAGATGATACGAGTTATGTTTTCTTACAAGAGAGATCTTGTTCAGTTGGCTCTCTTGTTAAAGAATATCTAACTGGACCTGAAGCTCTTTCTGAAGATAGTTATGATGGTTCATTAAAATATTTAGGAGATACGTATGGAGAATAAATATCAAAAACCAGTTCTTCAAGCGGTATACTTTGAGGATGTGATTCAAACATCTGGTGATATGCCAGAAAATAATAACAACGATATGAATTATGTTCCTGTTGACGACATTCCTTAAAGAAACAACTTGATAAGAATTTAATAAATAAGCATTTGAAAAGACGGGTTTGACCCCGTCTTTATTTTAGAATGTGAAACTAGTGACAGTTGTACTTCCAGAAGTGACAGAATAAGTGACATTCTTTTGGGCGTTAGAAGTGTAGATTGCAAATTGAGAGGCCGTAGATGCAAGATAGAAATCGACAGTGATATCTAAGTTGACACTGATATCTCCTTTGGGAAGAGAGATAGAAGAATTGTTTGTCGCAAAGGGTCTTCCACCTCCTCCGCCTTGCATAGAAGAGCTACCCCACGTCTTAGTTAATACAGAAGAAGAGGCAGTGATATTTCCGTACGCGCCAACAATGAGAAGCGTTCCTCCTTGGATAGAGACACCGCTATCGGCATCGATAGCTCCCATATTCATATTGCCACTATTTCCAGGTGCTCTTGCAATGACAACACCACCCGTTTGGACATAGCTACCGTTAGAATCAATACCATCGGTATCTCCAGAAGAGACGGTGACATCTAATCTTCCTCCGGTAATTGTAATCTTTGGAGTTTGGTTGATCTTTTTAGAAGCGTTGACGCCATCATCGACAGCATAGATGGTGTTATATCCACCAGAGATATCTATGAAGTTCGCTTCTAGGCCTTCATAAGCCATATCGATATTGAGAGTACCACCTTTTAAAGCGATGGTGTTATCGGCATGGATTCCATCATCCCCGGCTTGGATATTGATGGTGCCTCCTTCAATGGTGACATTACCTAATCCTTTTTCATTGTTTTCTAAGGTGGTTCCATAATTGGCGTGGAGAGCATCTTCTTGAGAGAGAATATCGATGACACCGGCTTGGATGGTGATCTCATTATCGGCTTTCATTCCTTTATAAGATTCCGAAGAGGAAGTGGAGTGATCCCATCCTCCTTGCCCAGATTTTGATGTAGGAGCACTATAGTTTCCAGATGCGATATAGATATTAGGTTGAATATCTCCTTCTTGATAGACATAGATATTGTAAGCGGCATCGATTCCATCATTGTTAGCCGTGATATCAATAGTGCCAGCAGAGATATTGACATTTCCTTTTTGATTTCCTTTAGAGGAGATATCACTATTTTCGGTTTTGATGCCATCTCCTGCTGTGGAGATCAATTTGAAATTTCCACCTTCTTCGATGGTGACAGAATCATTTCCTTTCAAGGCGTTGTTATAGGCTTCTATTTGGAGGTATTGATTCTTGAGAGTTAAATCATCGCTGGATTGCACTCCGTTGTTGTAGTTTCCTTGTACAATGAGAGTTCCTTGACCGTTGAGAGTCAAATCACAAGAAGCATAGATTGCGGCTTCTCCCACAGTGTCATCATCGACGGTCTTTTTAGAACGGTTATCTTGAATGAGGTTAGAGGTATCTTTGACGGCTTTCACTTTTAATTTATCCGCACTTTCTGCTTTGATAGGAGAATCACTGTTGTTGGTGATTGTTGCATTAGAGAGTTGAAGTTCCACTTCCTCTTCCTCGCTAGCTTGAACAAGGATTTGTCCTTGTTCTAGTTTTCCTGTAGCAAGATAAGTGCCTGCTTTAGTGATGGTGTAAATATTTCCTTCTTGAGTGAAGCTACCATCTTCTGTAGTGAGGGTGAATTCTCCCTCATTATTTGGTTCTTCTATCACGGTTAAAGTGGAGGCGTTACCATCTCCTTTGGCATCTCCTGTATGTGCACTAGTAGTTGTGGTAGTACTAGTACATGAGAAGAGAATATAGGTGAAAGAGAGCAATGTGAATAAAGATAATTTTTTCTTGTTTTTCATAAGGGTGTCCTCCTTGAATGAGCATAGTTTATTCTTCCTTGTTTAAATTTAGTTAAAAATGTTTTGTCGCTTTGAAAGCGACCAAATATTGTCACCTGTGTAAGAAAATAATGTTGCCTAAGGAAAACAAGGGCTCCATAGGAGAAAAATGGCTTGAGATTGCAAAATCAATAGTAAATTATTAGCTAATAATATATACTTATGATAAGCAAAAACAACTCACCGAGCTGAAAGGAGAAAAGACTATGCCAGAAGTTATTTTGAAAGTGAATCAACCTGGATTACTTATTGAATGTCAGGAAATCCCCGTCAGAGGTTTCCATATGACGGTCAAAGTTGCCCCTGGGTATGAAGCATTTGTTGTGGAAAAATTTGATCCTAATTCTAGCGATAATGATTACGTCACTCCGGATAATCCTATCACTTATAAGTCGGGAGAATTAGGGAAGAAAGTCTTCCATGCTGTCGTTTATCAAAGCAATACCTATTCTGTCTCTGTTCCGATTTATGTCTATGGAGAAACCTATGATTTCCGCATCAAGGAATGGGATCAGATCACGGCTCCTTTCCCGCTTGTTGGGCAAGTCAATGTGGAGATTAGAAGGACAAGAGATGTCGCTAAGCATGTTCAACGCAATATGACCATGGAAGATGTCAAAGAGTTGATCAAGAGCACCGGTAAGAATATGATTGCCTCTTCTTTGAAAGCTACCGCAGATAAGTTCTTCAACAAAGATATGAACATCTCGGATACTTCTGCTTTCTTAAATAAAGTTAGAGATGAAGCCTTCGGGGATTCTAGCATCCGTACTCTTCTCAACCGTTTAGGTGTCTATCTTATCCCTTCTAATTCTAAGATTTACTTCAACACTACGGAAGAAACCGAAGCCTTGATCAAGAGAGTCAAGGATAAGAAGAACGCGATTGGAGAAAGAAAGATTGAAGCCGAAGAGAAGATGGAACAAAGAAAGCTCGATCAAGAAGATGCACAGATTGAACACGAACATAAAGTCGAAGAGATCCGTGCCGATAACACTCGCATCTCTGAGCATTACACCAATCATAAAGAAAACCCCCATGCTCCTAAGGAAGTGAAGGAAGAAAAGAGATTCTGTGGAGCTTGCGGAAAGCAAATCAAACCTACCTTAGCTTATTGCCCTTATTGCGGTGCGAAACAATAATGAAAAGAGAGGATTATCATTATGGGATTCTTACAAAACATTAAAGATAATTTGAAGAGAAGAAAAGATAAGAAGGAGATCAAAGGTAATGCCGAATATATTACCGATGGCGCTTCTAAACGTTCTAAAAAGCAAGAGCAATTTCACAAAGAAGATGCCAAAAATCTTCGTAATGAAATCTTCAAAAAATTAGATAACCTTTATGAAACCATTTATCAAAGAAATGATATCGGAAATGTCCAAGATAAACTCAACGACATCGATAGCATGAAAGAGATTCTCACTCGTTTAGAGTTTGGATATGATTCGGTCTCTTTAGCTGCCATTCAAAACTTCTTTGATATCCAATATAAGATCGTCAACCACTGCGCTAATTTCCAACAAGTCCCTGAACTCAACGCTGGTATCTCGGATATGCTAGATTTGATTTCTGATTTAGATTATTCTCCCGAAGCCTATCGCGATTTTGAATATGTGAAGTGGTTGAAGGATTACACTCTAAAGCTTCAAACTTACTATCAAAATTTAGAAAAATTAGATAGAGAAAGAGCTGCTACCAAAAAGTCTGTAGCCGATATGAGAAGACAGGGTAGAAAAGACCAAGATATCACTGCTTATATCCAAGATCAAAACAAGAAAATCAATGGTATCAAAGTCACCGTCAATGCGAATAAAGCCGCTTTAGAAACTGCCCAGATCGGTATGAGAGAAATCCGCCAGAGAATCGAATCTATGGGCGCCTTCTCTGACCGTGAAGAATTAGAAGAAGCCATCAATAGAGTTCAAGAAGCTCATGCCGAGAATGCTTCTTTGACCGATATGTTCACTCGCAGCAATGAAAAACTCAACCGCGATGTCACCAATGTCACAGATGCTCAGATGGGCCTCAACGTTCAAGAAAAAGAAAAAGGTAACGAAGCTCGCTCTCAAGAAGAGTACGACGATATGATCGCCTAAGGAGGTCCTTTATGTTCAATAAAATTGATAAAGAACAAAAGAAACAGAAAACCGGCATGTCCCGTTTCCAAGTCGATCTTCGCTTCGATAATCTTCTTGGCAAATTAAAAGAAGAAAACGAGAAAGTCGATGGTGAACTTGATGATGCTATTCAAGCCTGGAAGAGCGCGAAAAGACAGAATCAAAAAAGTGAATTCCTCCGTTGCAAAGATAGAGTCTCCCGTCTCCTTTCCATCAAACTCCGCAAAGAGAAATACATGGATAAGGTAGAAGCCATCAAGTATGAAATCGATGATCTCTTTGATCAACTCGAAACCGCTAAGACTTTGACCGAATGCTTAGAAGGTGTCAGTAAGATGACTTCTTCTAAAGAATTGAATAGCATCTTAAAGCGTATGGAATCCTTCGCTAAAATCTTTGAAAAGAACGAAAGAACCATGGATGCTTTCACGAGAACTTTCGAAGAGAGATTTGACAAAGTGGACGCTAGCGATGACATGATCAAAGATAGCGAATTCGCTAATACTCTCACAGAGATTGAAGAATCTTTAGATGAAGAAGAAGTCTCTGACTTCGTATTGGAGTAATCTTCTATGGCTAGCCTGAATGATTTAAAGCATAGTTATATCGCCGTAAAAAAGGATGTGGAAACATACCTTTTTGTCGAAGACTATGCCTCGGCGAAAAAAGCCATTGAAGAAGCAGTGAAGCTTCTCAATGAAATCAATAAGAGAGAGCCACATAAATGGGACGCGGCTTTCGAAAGCTTAAAAAAGTATTACGCTGTTTGTAAAGCAAAGCTTGGAGAAGCAGAGCTTAAGCAGTATGATAAGAAAAAAGACTTATCTAAGAAAAAAGAAGATGGCTCTGATAACAAAGGGCAAGACGATATCTTAGTCAACGAAAGTGGACAAGAGATCCAAACCAAGTTTGGTGACATAGATGTGACCGCCTTCTTCGATGTCGCCTCCTCTCATCCTACCTTCGATGATATCATCGGTATGGAAAAGGAAAAAGACATCATCCGCGATAACTTCATGCTCTCGGATGCGATGAGAAAGAAAAAGGAAGAGATGGAAATTGAAAGCGAAAGTTTCATTCTTCTCTACGGCTTACCGGGAACCGGAAAAACTTACTTTGCTCAAGCTGTAGCTACGGAGATGGAGAAAGCTTCCGGTAATCACATCGAATTCTTATCTGTTGTCTCTACCCGTGTCAAAGATTCCAAGGTTGGCCATACCGAAAAAAATATCAATGCCATATTCGATTACACCAAGCAATTTGAACATGTCATCCTCTTCATGGATGAAATTGATGCTCTCTTAACTTCTAGACAGCTCGCTTCTGGAGAACCCGGACATGAAGGTGTCATCGCAACATTCCTTCAAAGACTCGGGGGATTCTCTGCCAATAAGAACCTTCTCTTCATCGCTGCCACTAACACTCCTTATAAATTAGATAGTGCTGCCTTATCGCGTTGTTCCACTCGTTTAGAAGTTCCTCTTCCTACCAAAGAACTCTTAAAGATCTCGATTCAAAGAAAGATAGGTTCCTATCTCCATGAAGAGATTTCTATCGATGAGTTAGCCGGATTATTAGAAAGCAAACATTACTCTAACAGAGACATCAAGATGTTGTTTAAAGATTTGAAACTTCAAGCTTTAAAGGCACTCCCTGAGGATGCTCCTGTCTCTGAAGCGAGAATCACCAAAGAGATGGTCTTACAAGGAATGTTAGATCATCCTTCCGCTTATTCTGCTTCTGAAGCGGAAAAGCTTAGACAATATCGTGAAGAAAACAAATATTAAAGAAAGGCTATTTATTTATGAATGAACTTAGAAGACAAGAACAGTTAGCTCGTGATCGTCAAGAAAAGAATCAACTCATCAACCAGTTCAACCAGATTGATAACAAGCTTGAAAATGCCATTGGACAGTGCAAAACCAAAGCCAAAGACGCTCTTTTAAAACACAATGATGTGGAAGGCTTCAAGATGTTTGCTAAATCCATGAAGTATTATCAAGGACTTCGTTTCAATATCACAAAGATTCGTAATCAGTTTGAAAACTTCTGGATTCAAGCAGAAATCGCTTCTACCTTTATCGGCTTGAAAGGCGTCTTAAAGAAGACTGCTAACATGATGGATTCTATGCCATCTTTAAAGAGAAACTCCAAAGACTTCCTCAAATTCAAACGCTCTTTGTTGAAAGGTCAAATCTCCATGGATAGCATCAATAACATGATGGCGGATCTTGATCCTAGCACCGATACTTCTATGAGCGAAGAAGAATTTGATTCTTTAAAGAAAGAATTCCTTCTTTCCTCCAATATGGCAACTGGCAGCAACACCCTCAACGCTAACGATACCAATACCGTCTCTGCTAACGATGATTTCTTTGCCGAAATAAAGGATTAAGATTATGTCTAGCCTGCTCTATCAGCAATACACCAACATTTACGATGGTGCCATCCAAAAATGTAAGGAATGCCTGGAGCGAAATGATTTAGCAGAAGCTTCTTCTTATCTCTCTTCGGCAATCGAAGCAGCGATCTATCTTGCTAACAATGCGGCTATTGTAGAACTACAAAAAAAATATTCGGAAGAATATCGACGTCTTCTCTCTTTGAAAGACAAGCTTTCTCATGGCGAAAATCCTTTCTTGAAGAAGAAGACTGTCACGGCTAACGGAGTTGAGAGTGAAGAAAAAGAGACGCATTATTTCTCTAAAGAGCCACCTTCTGTCACTTTAAAAGATGTTGCTGGCTTAGCGAGAGTGAAAGAAGAGATTGAGATGAATGTTCTTCTTCCCATGAGAAATCCAGCACTCTATTACGCCTATAACGATGTGGGAGGAGTCAATATCTTGATGTATGGTCCTCCTGGATGCGGAAAGACATTTGTCGCAGAAGCTATCGCTGGAGAACTGAAATGTCCTTTTGCCAAAATCAACGTCTATGACATTCTCGATAAATATGTTGGAGAAGCTCCTAGAAAGATCAAAGAGATCTTTGCGGAAGCGGAAAAATATGAACAATGCATGCTCTTCTTTGATGAATTAGATTCTCTTTTCTCCGATAGAGAAAGCGATGACTCTAGTCATACCAAAGATGTTCTTACCGCTTTCTTGACTTGTATCTCTGGATTCCACAAAAAGAGTGATAAGAAATCTGTCAGAGTGGTCATCGGCGCCACCAATCGCCCTTGGATCATCGATAAAGCAGCGATTCGTGGAGGAAGATTTGATACGCATATCTATGTTGGCCTTCCCGATGAAGACGCTCGTAAATTCATTGTGGAGAAAGCTTTCCGCAATGATCCTAGATTGCTTCAAGGAAGTGACTTAACCATTCCCTATATGAGTGAGAAACTAGAAGGTTTCTCTGGAGCGGATATTACTTCTATCTGTCAGAAAGCAAAGATACAAGCGCTCAAGAGAGCAAAAGTTCAAAACCAAGTCGTTCCCGTTTTAAAATCCGATTTTGATGAAGTGATGAAAACCTACAAAAACACCATTTCTAAAGAAGACATTCAAACCTTTGAAGCGTTTGAGAAAGGATTCTGAGTATGAGCAATTATTTAATTCGTTTGAACTCTATCAAAGCCCACATCGAAAAAAGAGAATTTCGTTTGGCGGTCAAAGAGATAGAAGATTTACTCTATCTTTTAAAAGTAGATTATCTTTCTAATGTCGATCCTATCAGAAGCAAAGAAGCTTTTAATAAACTATCTCGCGTGAGAAAAGAACTCAAAGATAGTATCATCGGTCCAGAGACCAATAAATTGTTGAAGAAAGAAAAGAAAGTAGAAACTACTCTTCCTTCTCAAGTGGAAGAAAGAGTGGTCACTCCTATTACTCCGACGGTTCCTGTTACCCCAGTAGTTCCTCAAACCCCTGTGACACCTAAGACTACTGTTGTTGATGAAACAGAAGCTAATCAAGAAGAGCAAGCAGAGAATAAGATGAATGCCAATCTTTCCACTGCTCAAACTCCTGAAGTTCCTGAAGCAGAAGAAGCTGCTTTAGAGAATGCAACGAGTGGAGAATATAGCTTCCATTGGAGCGATATCCCTGCGGTTACTTTTGAAGATATCGCTGGTTTACATGAAGTGAAAGAATTGGTCAAATCCAAAGTCTTAGATCCCATTAGAAATCCAGAATCCTTAAAAGGTTATGTCTCTAAAGGTGGCGGAGGTGTCACGCTCTATGGTCCTCCTGGAACAGGTAAGACCATGATTGCCGCAGCCACAGCAAATGCTATCCACGCCAAATTCTGTGCTATCACTCCTTCTGAAATCTTACAACAAGGTGTGGGAAGCTCGGAAAGAGCCTTGAAGACTCTCTTTGCCGAAGCAAGAAAATTCCCTTGCGCGATGATCTTCTTCGATGAGATTGAATCTCTCGCTCCGAAGAACACTCGTTCTACCGTAGCTAGAAACCTTCGTTCAGAATTCTTAGCTCAGTTAGAAGGTGTCTCCTCTTATGGAAAAGACACAGGAAATATTCTCTTCCTCATGTGTGCGACCAATAAGCCTTGGGATGTGGATTCTGCTTTCCTGCGTCCTGGTAGATTTGGTACTAAGATTTATGTCGGTTTACCCGATGAAGAAGCAAGAGGTTATATCATCTCTCACTTCTTAGATAAGATTAAAGCTCAAGGTATTGTCAAAGTGGAAGATATCGATCTTCCTAACATTGTCGCTTTAACCAATGGTTTAAATGGTGCCGATATGAATAACTTGAACACCTTAGTCGAAGATATGTCTAGAAAGAGATATCAACAGACGGGAGAAAAGACTATCCTCAATCAAGATTATTTAATCTCCTTAGCATCTATGGCTCCTTCTGTGCAAGCCGAAGATATCGAAAAATTGATGGCTTGGAGAAAGATTAATGATATCAATATCGTGGTCAATCCTAATGCCGTTAATGCGGTGGAAGCTAGCGAAGAAACCCAAGTGGAAACGGGCGAAGAAACTCAAGAGATTCCAGTGGAAACTGCTGTAGAAGAAACACAAGAAACTCCTGCTGAAGAAATTACGGAAACCGTCCAAACCCAAGAAGTTCCTACCGAAACCGTGGTAGAAGAAACAACACCAGTGGAAGAAAATCCAGTCCAAGAAGTACCTTCTGATGCGGTTTCTACAGAAGAAGCCCCTCAAGAAAATCCGACTACTCCCGAACAAAATTCATAAGAAATTACCCCACCTAAAACGTGGGGTTTTCATATGAAAAAAAGCTTGAGAATTGCCTCAAGCTTTTATTTTATCAAAAAGTTGGTTATTTGTTTTTAAGGAAGGAAAGAGGTAATAAGGCAGTACCAATACCATAGACTAAGAAAGCGTAATTGAAGATAGAAGGAGTCGTGATTTCATAGAGGAAGAAGATATATATGGCACAGATACCCGCTAGGATGAGAAGGAAGGTGACAAGGAAACTGGATAATTTACCATTAGAATAGACATGAAGCAGGAAGAGAGAAACAGGAGTTAAGGCAACAGAGATGATAGCAAAGGAGAGTTGAAGGGTAGGATCTAATTCTAAGAGTGGTCCACCTAAGAAGGTGGGGAAAGTCATATTGACAACCATGAACAAGAGGAAAGCGAACAAGAGAGCAGAGGTGATAGATGTGATGATCATCTTGATCTTTCTCTTACCGTGAGTCTTTGTGATGGTGGTCTTATCGTTTTTCTCTTTTAATTCTTCTAAGAGAATCTTGAGTTTATCTCTCAACTCTTTTTGGTCCGGTCCACCATAGGTAGGAATCAGTTGGATGTTAGAATCTAAATTTGCGAAGAAGTTGTCTGGGACGATAAGGCTATTTTTCTTTGAATCGGGATCCACCTTCAAGATGATTTGGAAGAATTTGTCGGCGTTGCTAACCGATTGCAATTGTTGAATGAGGGAATCGGTTGTCTCAGAGTCTTCTTCATTGAAAGCAATACCTTTAATCGCCTGAATTTGATCTTCGTAGATTGCTTTATTACGGTAATTATCGAAGGTCATTTTAGAAGCGAGATTCTTGCCGATAGCGATCAAATCGGGTTTGAAGTATTTGTAGATGCTCTTCTTATCTTTGTATTTTTCATTGTTGAGCTCTTCTTGGTACTCTTTTAAAATTTTGATGCCAACATCAAGAGGAACATCATGCTCAAATTCATCTAAGATTTTTCTGAAAGGAATGAAGTTGTCAATGAAGGTTTTCTGTTTATCTGCGTGGGTTTCAATCTTTGAAAATACTTTCTGAATATCTTCTTCCGTAATCTCTTTCTGACCGAATTTTGTCTTGGGCAAGTAATCGGAATTTGCGATGAAGACCGCAAAATTATTTCTGGTTAAATTATCCAAATACTTGGTGTCACAATGGTCGAGGTCTTCTAGTTTTAACGCGTGGCAAGACGCTAACATCTGATAGTGGAAGATATAAGCGTAATCTAAGCTTTGTTTATAAATTTCTGGCATCTTCTGCTTCATAGCAGTCAATTCCCAGTCATAAACCTTCTTCGCTTTTTCATAGTGACCTTTTTGATGGAGTTTAACCGCATAAATCATCAAGATTTGGTCACGGACATCACGGTATTGTTTCTCTCTGACACGAATGACTTCCGGAGTAGGGGTTAAATTGTCGTTAGGTATAAATTGTGAAGTGGTGAATCTAGGATCTGCTTCATCGAGAGTGTTGAAGATATATTGCGAGAAGAGAGAGAATCCATCGGTATAGGTGAAATCATTCTCTTCTAAAGTGATATCATCGGGTTTGACAATCTCTTGGAAGGACTTATCTTGGGAGATTAAAACATATAAGAAGAGACGCAAGACTTTTCTACCTTCTTGAATGACAGAATTCGTGGTAGCCCCTTCGGGATTCTTTTTCTTAGAACCGCGGCTTTCTTTCAATTTGACACAAGTTAAGAAGGCTTGAATCAAATCGTTGTTTCCAACCAAGTCCGTATAAGTTTTCACGGGTTCCGCGTCTTTTGTTCCATAATAAGAAGCGTACTTTTTGATCATCGTATCGACATCTAAGTCTTCGTGGAAGAGGTCTAAAGAAATCTTTTTCAACAAGAATTCTTCATTGAGGAAATTGAAATCAAGATACTTTTGAACCAGTTTATTTCCGTAAGGAGTAGAAGAGATGATCGGATAAATACTTTCTACTTTATCCAAATAATCTTTGATACGAGCTTCATCGGACAAATTCTTGTTTTGGTAGTTAACCAAATCAAAGTAGTTATCCAAGAGACAGCGCATATCTTCGTTATCTTTGACTTGGACCAGTTGTGTCAATTTCTCTAAATCTGGACAATCTTCTTTGTAGAGCATGCTCTCAATATGTTTGAGATACATCTCTAAACTTTCCTGATTCAAGTGACTCAAATAGTGAGATAAGACACACTGGAACATTTTGACTTCTTTCTCTGTCGAAAGGGTATTACTGATCAATTTCTGCAACAAATTGGATAAGATGTTTTGTGCCTCTTTCTCCGTCAAGCACTTGAACATCTCATTTAAAAGGTCTGGGTAATTTAAATAATTATCCTCATCGGATTCAAAACCTTTACGACCTAATTTTCTAAAGGGAGTATTTCGGAAAAGAAGCTGGATTTTCGCATTGATTGCATTGGGGTCTTCCGCGACGATTTTTTCTAACTTTTGATAGGCGTATTCTACTTTTTCATCGTCTTTCGCTGTTTTGATTTCCGCGATACATAAAATGGCTTCATTCTGTTCTTCCACAGAGGCAGTCGAACTTTGTTGGATTTTTAAGAAGGTATTCTCACTAGGAGAGAGAAGGTCAATGGTTCTCTTTGCTTTCTTTTGAATGTCGAAGTCAAATTCTACGTTGTCTTTAAATTTGGTGGCACGTTCAAACGTCTTCATCTGCTCAATAATGGAGTCGATGAAATTGGCACCGATATCAAAATTGCTACCAGTATAGGTGCCTGCGGCATAGCAATTCACCTTCTTTAGTGAGGAAGGGAGTTCTTCATTTGCTAAGTTGGTATAGAGGAAGAAGGATTTTTGAGAAGGGTTAGAGATGGTGAGATATAGGTATCTTGTCCACTCATTCTTGACCCAAGGGGCATTGATATTATCGACATCGGTACCGATGAGGATAAAGATCTTTGCGGAATGTAAAGCGGCATAAATGACCGGTTCATAAGAGGAACCTTTATTGAGCTTTCCTTCTTCTTTTGCTTTTTCGGAATAGAAGATTTTGTTCTTCTTAAATCCGGCTTCATCAAATCTCTTTCTCAGCCTTGAATAGACTTTATCCGCGATATCTTTATCGTTGGTGAAGGTACTTTCTCCTTCTCTTTGATCTTCTTTTTTCTTGGAGACTTTTACAGAGATAAAGACATCGTATTGAGCTTCTTCATCTTTGGATAATTCTTTGATGGTATTGGAGAAAGTGTCGATGGTATCAAAGACTTCTTGGAAGTATTCTTCCTCACTCTTTTGCGTATGGCTATCGATGTTTTTGGAGGCTAATTCCAACGCTTTTTTGGCGTAATAGTTATCCCTGATGGAATTATCGGGTAAGTCATTTAACGTAGGTACAAAGTGATTATCTTCGCTTTGAATGAAGCAAATCTTATATTTGGCCAAAGCGGTGTAGAAATAGACACGGGCATCATTTCCATATTTTGGATCATCATGATAATCTTCTAAGATACTTTCCGCTTGACGATATTCGAGTTTTTGTAAATGGCGGACCACCTTCTCCAAGCGGCTTTCAAATTCATAATCCTCCATATTGGTATTGAAGGAGGCTGTCATCTTTAATGTGTCGCAGAAGGGACAATAATAACCATCAAAATCCTTGGATTTAATCCAAGTATTCTCGTTGAAGTCGGAACCGCATTTTGCGCAAACAATCTTTTCATTTGCCATAATTAGTTCTCCTCCTCTTCCTTATTATCTTCCTGCTTAACAGAATCGATCATCTCTTCATAGATGGTAGTTTGTTCTTCCTCATCCCCGTTAGTTTCAGGTTGAGTATTCTCTTTTATAGCAGAGTTCATCTCTTGAGTTTGAGAAATCGTATTCTCTTTCACCGCAGAGAATTGCTTTGTCTTTTTATCTGCCTTAGGACTATGAGAAGTCATGTTTTCTTTTGCGATTCTTTCTCGCTCTTTTCTCTCTTCCTCATTGGCTTTATAAATCATTTGATCGACAATGGCGATGGCCTTATCTAATTCTTTTGCGAGTATTTCTTTATCCCGGATACGTTTTTTGTGTAAATCTTCGACTTCTTTCTTTTCTTGAGCACCACCATTTAAAATGCGTTCGCTCAAGTAGCCCAAATAATTGTAGCCTTCACCGAAAGATTGACGGATGAAGTCTTGAAATACGCTCAAAACAATGGTGTATAAGCCTCCGATTAAGAGAGTGATAAAGGCGACTAATTGTCGGATATTTAACCACCAAACCATGGTGGAAGGAGTGTCAGAACGATAGTATTCTAAGACGAAGATAACAATGGAGATCACGATGAGATAGAAAACGGGAATCCTAGAGTATGTGCGAGCTTTTAATCTCCTGAGCATAAAGAAGAGATAGAGACCTAATAAAAAGACAATCTCAATCAAAGAGATTGGGAAATAAGGAGCGCTTTCTGTGAAGGAAACAGGGAAGAAAGTGGAGACAGGAATTCCATAGAAATAAGTGTTACCGATATAGATTTCGGAGAAGAAACATCCTGTTCTAAATAAGATTTGATAAGCCATAGCTCCCATGAAGATGGTTGAGATACCTAAGAAGACATTCGCTTTTTTAAGGAAGATAGAAACCAAAACAAAGAGGATAGATAGAATGATGGGTTCTATCACTAACATATAATCTCCAAAGAAAGGAATATAACTCAATCCGACAGTCAAAACGGGTTGTAAGACAAAGAAAGGTAAAAAGATAGATAAGGCGATAGAGGAATCGGAAACGATAGGAACGGGGTGTTTAGAAATCATTTTTCTTTTTTTGCTGAAAAGAAGGAAAGTCAGGATAGATGCGATGACCCCTAGCACCATAGATAGAGAGAGAACAGAAAGAGAGAGATGATATGGTTCAAAATCAATGACGATATTCATAATTAATTCTCTCCTTCATAATAACGGTAATTGTAGATGATGTCACTGGCACAGCCTAAAGGAAAAGTAGCGTCCCATCCGGGTTGGAAAGAAGGGAATTCGGTATAAATGGTTAATTTGGAACAATAGGCACATGCTCTCTCCCCAATGGTAGTGACAGAGTTAGGAATATAGAATTCTTCCAAAACATCACAAGCGTAGAAACTATATTCTCCGATAGATGTTACGGTGTTAGGAAGAATGGCTTTCTTTAAAGAATCACAACCGAAGAAGGCATAATCCCCAATGGTAGTCAGTCCAGGATTGAGAGTCACTTCTTCCACTTGGGAAGTGTAAAAGGCATCCTTTCCAATCTCTGTTAAGGTCTCGGGAGCAGTGAACGTCTTCTTTCCAGAAGGAGCAAGCAACAAAGTCTCTCCTTTTTTGTCATAGAGAATGCCATCGATAGAGGAGTAATTCGGGTTATTTTCATCGACAGTAATTTCTGAAAAATTCTTACAAATATAGAAGGATTCTGGAGTGATCCTTTCTAAAGCGGAAGAAAGATGAACACTTCTTAAACTATAACAAAAGCTGAACGCTTTATCTCGGACTTCTTCGACATTCTTTCCTAAAACAATAGAGAAACAATTCGCGCTAAAATTCTTAGCGATGCTATAAACAGGAATATCATAGATGCTATCGGCAATTAAAAGATCTGCGTGAAGCCCTTCTTCTTCACTGACAACAAATCCTTCTTTTGTCAAATGGTAACGAATACCTCTATAGAAGACACTCTCTTCATATCCTTCGTAGATAGAATCATAGCGAGAGGAAATGCTCTCCGTCGCCTCTTGATTCATTCCCTTGGTAAGATAGATGTTTCCGTTGAAACGATCCTTAAAGGGAACAGAATAATCTTCCACTTCTAATTCTGGATTGAGAACAAGGAGAGAACGTGCATGTAACAATGGATACAAAGCATAAGTGTGAAGTATTTTGTTTTCTTGGGATAAAACAAAGTTATATTCTTCTCTTATACCATTAAAATAATATTTCGTTGAAGAGCTATATATCGGATTAGAATAATAATTTCCAAATTGGATATCAAAGTATTGCTTTTGACCTCCTTTGAAGCTGACCTCGGAAACGGAAAAATCCTTAAAAGCATCACTTCCGATACGATCTACGCTAGGAGCAAGAGCAAGCTTGATGGCGTTGAAGTTAAAATAAGGTTCCAATTGATTATAAAAATCGGTGAGGAATTGATTTCGGATAAAATGGCATCCAGGAACGATTTCTATCGAATAAGAAAGATTCTCTTTTGTAATTTCGGTTTCCTTGGAACTTAAATCCGCTATTTTTGCATCAATTTTTTCGGATAAGGATTCGGTTGTTAATTGATAAGCAAAATAATAAGGATTATCCCCAGAAGAGAGATACATCACATCTTTATAGATGTTCTCTTTGCATTTTGTGAAATAGGTTGTGGAATCAAATGCGGTGGGATCCACAAAATTGACTTTGGTATTGAAATGAATGGTGGTAAGACCACTGTTGGAAAAAGCATATTCGGAGATGGATTCGATATTTTCAGAGAAACGAATCTCTTTCAAATTTGTTTTATATGAAAAAGCATTTTTTCCAATGGTCGTCACAGGAACAGAGATTTCCTCTTCTTCACTGATTTTATATTTTACAAAGTTTGGAAGGAAATATTGAGTCATCGCATCATCTTTGCAACCTGTGATGGTTGCATAGTAGGAGTCATCTTTCTGTTGAATATCAAAAACAAATTTTGATGTTTCAATATCTTCTTCACCACCGACATAACGATTCTTTTCTTCTTCAAAATAACCGACTTCCTCACAACTAGATAGAGAGAAAGAAAGAGTAGCCATCAAAGGAAGAAGGAGAGCAGAAGAAAGTAAACCATGGATTTTAGAGAAACGTGGCATCATAATACCCTCCAAAAATGTATTGCTCTTGGGATAATGTAACACAATTATACAAGATATATAAATATATAAAAAGAAAACCGTATAAAAAATATACTATATTTTCATAAAACACTGCAAGTGTCAAATATTGTCCCTAAATTTATGTAATCAAAGAATATACATTCCTTCAAAATTAAGTTAAAATAGTATAGAGAATATTCGAAAAGGAAAATGAATTATGTTAAACAACAATGTCAAATGCCCAGTCTGCGGATCTAAACTAGAACAAGTGGGTCCTTTTGCTTATCACTGCCCATTCTGTGAAAATAGTTATGATAATGCGGACTTAGGAATCGGAAATAAAGAGTCTGCCTCTTTTGACCCTTCTAATCCGAAAGTCAACTACCAAAATAAGAATGTTAAAGATGGCGAAGAAATCTATGAAGAGAATATCTTAGGTTCTTGCAGCATCTTGGCTAGAAATAGAGATCAGACTGGTGCCAATGGTTCTGGTCTTCTCGTCTCTGAAGATGGATATGTCATCACCAATAACCATGTGGTCACCGATGAAGAAAATGAAAGACCGTTCGACGTATTCTTCGTTCAGATCGGAGATCAAGTGGTAGAAGCTACTCTGGTAGAGAAATACGGAAATAAAAATATCGATCTTGCTCTCTTGAAGATGAAACGTCCTTTGACCAAGGCAAAGAAACTTCACTGCGGAGATTCTAGCAAAGTCAAATGCGGAGAGAGAGTCTATGCCATCGGTAACTCTTTAGGAGAAGGTCTTTGCATCACTTCTGGTATCATCTCCGATATCGATAGAGAAGTCTTCGATATGTCTTGCATCATGGCCGATGTTCCTACTAACCCTGGTAACTCTGGCGGCCCTCTCTTCAATGGACAAGGGGAAGTCATCGCTATCTGTGTGGCGGGTGTATCCACCGCAAAAGGTATGAATTACTTCATCCCGATCAACTTTATCCGCAACACTATCAAAAAACACGTCACCATCTAAAAATATAATAAGGTTGCTAACAAAATGAAGTTAACAACCTTTTTTTATTTCAAGAAATACCACTGATTCTTTTCGAATTTGATATTCAAAAAATCTAATACCGAGGTATTAGATCTTTGTTTTAAATTAGATAAATCTCCTTGTCTCCTTGTGAAAAGTTTACTCACGCCAATGCTTACCGCAATCTTTGCAGTCAAGATCCCAATATTTATGGAGAGAACTATTCATATGGGCGGCATCAATGTTATGAGATCCACATTCAGGGCAGGTGAAGGTAGGAGTAGAACAAATTAATCCGCCACCACTGATGGCAGCTAATTGTTCATCGCTGAGTTCAATACCTTCCGCTTTGGCTAAAGAGAGTAATTCCGCGCTATCTTTGCAAGCCTTAATCTTTTCAATCTGCTCTTCGCTTAAACCTTTCAACAAATCTTTATTCATAATAAGGTCTCCTCGTGTTTTTAACATTTTATCAATTGGGGTGTCACAAAAGTGCCACAAATATATCAAAGATTAAAATCTATAAAAAAACTTTAATTTCTATATTGTAAAAAACGTGCTAGCTACTTTTTTTGCAAGTTTTAATAAAATTAGTTGATAAGGTTAAATTTAACTTCGCATATATGAAAAAAGAGTGATACAACCAAGGTATCACTCTATACTATTTATAATGGCACAGGATATACAATTTTGATACAAATCGTTCCGAATGTAAATCAAATCTTTCTAAATAATTTTAAAATTGCTATGAATTTATTTTATATGATGCTCACACCAATTTAAAAGTTAAATAAGTCCCAATAACTCTTCCTTTGTGGGATTTGGCTTAGTGATTAAAGGAATAATCTTCTGTATTTCTTCTATAGATTTATCCCACCATTTTAATTCTTCTAGTATTTTAATTATTTCATCACTAAATCTCATTTTCTTAACAGCGCATGGATTACCACAACATATAGAATACGATGGCAAATCCTTACTTACTACGGAATTGGCACCTATTATTATCCCATTACCAATATTAACTCCAGGTAATATAGTTACATTTTAACCAATTAAATTATATAATTCGGGTGGCCTATTCTTTGGATTATTATTACTTATGTGCAAAAAATACACAGAAGTACTTTTCTCCAATTCACCTTCATCGTTAATATTTTTTATATGTCTGGATATTTGAAGTGAACCCTCTTTTTGAACCCGTGCAAAAAATGCACACGTTGAATTATTGAGTTCTTTTTCTTTAAGTATATTGTTGTCTTACCAACTTGTCTTGCTCTTGTAATAACTGCTACAGCTTTATTATTAATAGTATCAATAATTTCTTTATATATTGTTCTTTTAATTTTATATGTTGATTCTTGCATCTAGCATCATCTCCGTTTAACATTATTACATTATGGATTTTTTTGGAGTTCAACTTCATTTTTTGCTTAGAAAATTTCTTATTTAACAGAAAAAGCCTAATACTAGTTGTATTAGACTTATTCTACTATTTTGGTGGAGCTGAAGAGGCTCGAACTCTCTACCTCCTGCTTGCAAAGCAGGCGCTCTCCCAGGTGAGCTACAGCCCCAAAAACAAGCTCACTTATTATAGTGAAAACCACACTATTAATCAATATTTAATTTTACAAATTGATTTAAGAGATTCTCCTTAGAATCGATTTCAAAGCGGAGATAGTTTTCACTATAACCTTCAAATAATCCTTTTTTATTTTTGTATTCAATTAAAACAAGAGCTTCTTTTCCTTTTAAAGAAGAACGGTATCTCTTTTCGTTCTCTTCGGAAAGAGAGATCAATTCTTTTACTCGATCCATTCTCACTCTCATCGGGACACTATCTTTTAAGATAGCGGCTCTTGTAAAAGGTCTTTCCGAATATGGGAAAGCGTGGATTCTCATGAATCCAATCTTTTTACAAAATTCATAAGTCTCTCTAAATTCGACTTCACTCTCTCCTGGGAAACCTGCAATGACATCGCTGCTGAAAGCGACATCAGGGATATAGCTTCGGATGAGATTGACTTTTTCTTCAAATTGAGAGAGGGCGTATTTACGGTTCATCTCTTTCAAGATTTTTTCACTTCCAGATTGCAAAGGTAAATGGAAGTGAGGACATAAAACATCATTATGTTGAGCAAATAGTTTGACATATTCTTCATCGATTTGACTCGCTTCGATAGAAGAGACACGAATTCGATAAGGTTTATCACTTAAATGTAACATATCTTTCAAAAGAGAGGTCAAACGATAAGAGGAATCATTCGGGTCTTGATAACAACCAGCATCGATACCACCAATCACTAGTTCTTTGATACCTTGCTCGATTAAAGATTTGGCTTCTTCTAAGATAGATGTATGTTCTCTGCAACGAGAATTTCCTCTCGTGAAAGGAACGACACAATAAGAGCAGAAATTATCACATCCATCCTGAATCTTCACATAACCTCTGACATTCTTTTCTCCGATATGCGTAGGAGTATCTGCATAGGTGAAATGTCGAGAGTCTTTCTCGACAAAGTCTTTTCCTTTTTCATGAAGATATTTCTCTAAACATTCTTTTCTAGAGTTCCCAACGACGGCTTTCACGCCAGGGATTTCTAAATACTTCTCCTTATGTATTTGAGAAGAACAACCCATAACTAGGATAGGTTTATTGGGAAATTGATTGGAAATAGAGCGGACTTTTTGTAAGTCTTTTCTTTCCGCTTCGGAAGTGACGGCACAAGTGTTGACAAAATAAATATCCGCTTCTTTAGAAGTGGACTCTGTATATCCTTGTTTTAATAATCTCTCTTTGAGAGCTTGAGATTCATAAGCGTTGACTTTGCAACCGAGAGTATAGATTTTAAAGGTCATACCTTCTTCTTTCTTTCCATCTTCTCATATTCTTCTACGCATTCTTCATAGAAGCTAGTAGAAATGAATCCTTCTTCCTTTAACACAGAAAGAAGAAGAGAAGGATCATATTCAAAATAAGCTTGGCAAACCTTTTCGAGTTTATCCCAGATTTGATTTCCCATCACGGTTTTACATTTCTCATTAAAGAGAGGAATCTCTTGTTCTAATGAACCATTAGCGGTGATGAAAAAGAGAGTCTTAAATTCGACATGATAAAAACCTAAAACACCATTTTTAGAAGTGTTAAGTTTCACTAAACGAGTGAAAGGAGAATCAAAGATGCTATTTCCATACACAGCAAAAGGATCAATGACATGATCTCCATCATTCTCCATGAAATCATCTTTTAATTCATAAGGAGCTTTATCATAGCGCTGATTGGTCTGTAAATCATAAGTAGGAATATAAATCTTATTCCCGTGGAATAAGAAATAGGGAAGCTCTAAGGTGAGCGCTCTTTGTACCCCTTCAAAAGCGAGTTGTTCTTTGGTGAATTGATTGATATCCGCGTTCATGATATGACGGTTTAATAACCCGCGAAGAATGATATCTGATTTGATCAATCCAAAAAGAGAGACAGAATCATTGAAGACAGAAGTCTTGGCATCAAAGAAATGAGACTGCTGCTCATAGATGTGCTGTTCATAGGAATTTGCTGGGTTTTTGGGATTGGACCAAAGCATGTATTCGAAAATGTTTTTCATCGTGTTTATTTTACAATAAAGTCTCTTTTATGAAAAGAGGAACACAAACTCTTAAAAGCAGAAAAAGGATGTAATAGTTTTTTACCTAAGTTCCATTTTCAAGGGAAAACAAAAAAGCTCAATTCTCCCAATATTAGGAAGAGTTTGAGCTACTAGTCTTTAAATAAAAGGGAACTTAAGGATATGATTACAAGTTTAAATCTGTTTATCGTGCAGCAGCAACGAAAATCCCAGCTATAAATGATATACAGAAAATTAAACCGATAACAGTTCCAACGATAGAAAACACCAATCCAGTGACTGCTACACCTTTTGAGGTAAGATGATTTGTAATATGAAGAGCGTTATAAATGATGCAGAGAATAGAGACTGCAGTACATATACTAAAAATGATAATTTCCGCAATAGCAAAATTATTGTAATCTTTGGGTGAAGACGTTTGGAGAACTTTTTGGACGGACAAAACAATCATCTCTACGGCAAAAGATAAAATAGCGATAAGCATGTAAATCCCCTCCTTTTTAAAAATATAGTCCTTAGTTTTAGATAAGTCAAGAAACTCAATATGGGATTAGAACTTTGAAATTAGTACCCAATAATATTTTTTTCTACAATGCGAATTGTTTCTTCGGGAAGCTCATTGAGTGGATATCTATATACTATGTTTAAACGTGGATTATAAATACCTAAATACTTTATGTTTTCATATTCTTTATGAACGGAATGAAGCCCTAATAAATAGTAGATAAGAAGCTGGAGAGTTTGTTTACTATTAGGACGATTTGCTGAAACCTTATAATCCCATATTGTATCCTTTGAAAGATAATCGCCATCACCAGAAGCGATGCTGTTTGTATAACCGCCTTCAAAAGTTGGACCGAAAACAGTTATTGGTCCGTATATTTTCCAGAACTCAATCGTTCTATTAACCATTTCACGAATATTCTCTATCGTTTCTTTCGTAGGCTTAACATTGCTTTGATCAACGTATACATGAGGACCTGCTCTGAAAACACAGTCGTATGAGACTAATTTTATTGATGCGATAATAGATTCATCATCAAGTCCTTTAATATGGGCCAAATAAGTCTTAGATTTATTTGTATCGCCATAAATTTTGGCACCCAAAAGACTGATTTGAAAGGCGTTTTCTTTACTATCACCCATCATAAATCGAGAAAGATAATCAACGACTAAACCTGTTAGAGATGGATGGATGTTTTCTTGTTCGTGTAAAGTAACAGAGCTTTCTAGAACTATTTTTTCCATAGAGGAAGGTTTAATATATCCACCTAATGGTTGCTTGACAATTCTGGCAATCCCAGTTACAGACATTTTTCGGTTTAAATATGAAATGCCTTGAGTATTAACTACATTAATTTTCTTTGGCTTCTTTTCAACAGGACGAGTTTTGCCAAACGGAATGAATCCTTTATCGTAGTATTCTTTGATAAGCTTTTCTTTAAGGCATGAACGTTCTTCTTGACTTAAAAAACGATAAGCAAAGGCTTTGACTTTTATGAGGTCATCACTTATCATGCAGTTAGAAAGCTCTTTGTTCCCTCTACCTTTTAGTTGTATGAAAATAGAATTAAAAAGTCTTTTAGATTCACCATATAAAAACTTCATTTGACTGTAATCTGCAATAATGAAGCAACCCTCACATTCATAATTTTCAGCATTAGCACCCATGTATTGTTTGAGTGATATCTGTCTTATGAAAATAAAAGTATAATCAGAGATTTCTTGTCCTCTAACAAACTCATTCCATTGCTTTATCAAGTCTTCTCGAAGTTTCTTTTGGTTTTTAAAGTGATGATTAAGCTGAATGAAAATGGGCACAAAGATAATAATCATTATGCCAAACACTAAAGAAACAGTAATTAGTATTTCTGCGCGAAGTTCCATATATGTATTATAGCACGGAAAACTTAAAACGAAAAAAGACTGGCATTTTCATGCCAGCCTCAAGTTTCTAGATGGAGCAAGCGACGGGAATCGAACCCGCGTGTCAACCTTGGCAAGGTTGCGTTCTACCATTGAACTACGCCTGCAATTTAGTGGCGGATCATACGGGATTCGAACCCGTGGTCTTCTCCGTGACAGGGAGACGTGATAGGCCTCTACACTAATGATCCACTTTTTAGCGCCTAAATATTATCTCAATAACACAATCTAAAATCAAGATATTTTTTTAAAAATTATTCATGATTTTTTAACTGACATAAATGTAAGCCTTTACTCAACTTTTTCAAGCCTTTTCTCTTGCTTTTATTGTCACATTCTTTAAAATAGATTTATTCATATGTATTACTAGGGGGAAATCGTATGGAGAAAATTATTTTAAGTAATCAAGAGATTGTCAAGGTTTGTGAACGCTTAGCAAACGAGATCGATGAAAAGATTGCTCAAAGCGATAACGGAGTACCGGTTTTGCTTGCCATCATGAACGGCGCTCTTCCTTTCTATTATGAATTGGTCAAACATGTCAAAAGCAAAGTCGCTTTAGATACCATCAAAGCATCCTCCTACGATGGAACTGGAACCACTGGTGTGGTCAAGATTTCTAAGGAACCCGATTACAACTTAGAAGGTAGAGATGTCTATCTCATCGAAGATATCATCGATACCGGTATCACCATGCATTATTTAAAAGAGTTTGTCAAAGAACATTACAAACCAAAAAATCTCTATGTTTGCACTCTCATCAAGAGACACAACAAAGATGTCAAATTCGATGTCCAAGCGGATTTCACTGGCCTTGTCACAGATGAACAAAGATATATTGTCGGATTCGGATTTGACTATTATGGATTATTTAGAAATGTTCCTGATGTCTTTGTTCCTTCCATTCAGGATATCAAAGAGTGGAATGAACTCTTAGAAGAAGATAAGAAACTTCACCCTGTCAAAAAGTAAAAATAAAGAGATGGCGTTGTGCCATCTCTTATTATTTTGCTAAAATTTTCTCAAATTTCTTTAGACCTTTGTTGAGGTCTTTTTGTGTGACGGGCACGTCACAGGCCTGAGGTGAAAGTCCTCGATGGGTGGCCTTGTAAAGAAACCCAACATAGCCAAACCCAACCTTACTCGGGCGACCGAGGCGGGGAAAGAAGGGCGAGGCGAAACCAAGACCCT
>JAFUFH010000039.1 GCA_017470005.1 Bacilli bacterium
ACAAAGACAGAAAGTACACAAGAAGGATGTACAGGCTGCTCTTCCATTTCCAAAACTTCATGAGCGACTATCTCAGAAAGAGCGTTTCATCATTATTCGACAAGGTGGAAAAGCATAGAGCTAACACCATCATCATAGGAAAGAACAAGAACTTCAAGAAAGGAGGAATCAAGAACGACGCACTGAAGGGGAAGAGAAGGAGAATGGTCAACAGGACCTTCACGTCCTTTCCTTTTTCAAGACTAATCAGTATGATACAAGGCACTGCTAAGAAGAAGGGAATCTCTGTGGTGACAACAGAGGAGTCCTATACTTCCAAGGCAAGCTTTTATGACGGAGACATGCCTAAAAAGGGCGTGGAATTCTCCGGCACAAGATTTACGCGCTCCCTTTATAGAACAAAGGATAAAAAAATAGTGAATGCGGACATAAACGCCGCACTTAACATCTATAGAAAATGTAGCCCCGAAGCCGAAAGGCTGAGGTGTATGGGAATAACATGTCCTAGGCGTCTTCAGGTGATGAACCCATGAAACTCATCTATAACCACTTGAAGCAAACCGAAAATGGTGTCTTTAAAAGACACCTTATGTTCTTTGTGACGGAAACAACACAAGGATTGCAAATAAGTTGTCTAAGTTTTCTTGTCTATTTCATAGACAAACACTAAAATATTAACAATGTCGCGTGAGGTCATCTTCTATGGATAATTTGTTAGAACGTTTTTTAAACAAGATTGGATTGAAAGATTTAACCCCTTTTGAAGAAGGGTCTTTTTCTAAGATTGAAAATGATAGAGAAAACAATATGATTCGCGCTAAGATGCTCTTACCTTCTTATTTGCGTTATAAAGATTACATGAATCTATTTGATACCATCTCTACTTTCACTTCTACTATCGGTGGTTTTGGTATCTCTTTATCTTTTGAATATAAGGATGATAAAAATGGAATGGATAAATTGTTAGAAGATTTCTGCGAAGATCATTCTTGTATGTATCTTGGCGATGTAGAAATCATGAAAGAAGAGAATCGTATTCTTTTCTATTATCCTTCTGTAGAATATGCTACTAGCATCACGGATGAAGCCAAATCCTTCACCGACTTTTTAGACTGCATCTCTTCCCCATATCACGTTCTCACGCAAGAGAAAGTGTATTTTGATGATGATTTTGCGGATAGAAGAGATGAAGAATATCAGCAAACTACGGTGGAATATACAAAGAAATACAAAGAGATGGAAGAGATTCAAACTCACTATCAACCATGTAAATTAAAAGATATCGAAAAATTTAGAATGGTAGTAGTGGAAGGTAAGATCTTCAAATTAGGAGAAGCAAGAAAGACCAAGAAGGGTGCGCTCATTCAACCGATTGAATACGCTGATGACTCCGATGCGATCTCCTCTACTTTTGTCGAAGGCAAGAAATGGACTGCCGATGAGATTGCAAAATATACCGTCGGAACCAAGATTCGTGTCCGTGGTAAACCCAAATATGATAAGTTCAATCATGATGAACTCACTTTAGATATCGATGATATTGAGATTCTTGATCCCGATCCGATTAGAGAAGATACCTATCCTGAAAAGAGAGTCGAACTTCACCTTCATTCAAAGATGTCTCCCTTTGATGGCGTGACTAGTATCACTGATTATGCTAAGCGTGCCGCAAAATGGGGACATAAAGCCATTGCTATCACCGATCACGGCAATGTTCAGGCTTTCCCTGAAGCCCAAAAAGTGCAGAAGAGCACGGGTATCAAGATGATCTATGGCACGGAATTATATGTCGTGAACAAGAAGTTTAACTACATCTTTAATCCTTCTAAGAGAAAACTGAAGAATGAAACTTATGTTGTCTTTGATACCGAAACTACTGGCCTTTCTTGTCGATATGACAGATTGCTAGAATTTGGTGCCGTCAAGATTGATAACTCTGGTCAAATTTTAGATGAAGTGGATTTCTTCATCAATCCCGATATGAAGATCTCTGGTTTTGCTGTTGAGAAATCTCATATCCGTCAACAAGATGTCGACCGTGGTAAGAGCATCAAACAAGCACTAAGAGATATCTTAGAATTCTTTGGTGATTCCATTTTGGTTGCTCACAATGCGGCATTCGACTTTGACTTCATCAATGAAGCCTTAAAGAACAATGGAATGAATTCGATTCAAAATCCTGTCATCGATACCTTGCCTTTAGCAAGATATATGTTTGATGACATTCGAAATTATCGTGAAGAAACCATCGCGAGAAAATTAGATATTGAATTTGATTCCACCAGTGCCCACAGAGCCAATTACGATGCTGCTCACTTAGCACAAATCTTTGATGTCATGCTATCGAAACTGGTTCAAGATAATCCGGATATCACGCATGAAGAGCTTGCTTCTCTTCCTGTTTCTAAGGAGATGATGTTAGGCCTTCACCCATATCATGCCACAGTCTATGCAAAGAACATGGAAGGCTTAAAGGATTTATATAATTTGATTTCCGAATCCAATACCACCTATCTTTCTAAAGACTCTCCTTTGATTCCTCGTCATATATTATTTGAAAAGAGAGAGAACATTTTGATTGGTTCTGGATGTTTGAATGGCGAAGTTTTTGAAAACGCTATGACCAAATCCAAAGAGAAAGTCAAAGAATTGATCAAAGATTATGACTTCATCGAAGTTCAACCTCCAGAAAACTATCTCTATTTGATTCATAAAGCCCAATTGACCGATATGGATTCGGTCAAAAAGGTTTTGAAAGACTTGATTGATGTCGCAAGAGAGATGGGTAAGATTGTTGTCGCTACAGGCGATTGTCATTATCTGGATCCCGAAGATAAAATCTACCGTGATGTTTTCATCTCCGCCAAAGGTTTAAAGGGGGCAAGACATCCTCTCAATTTGGCACCATATGATTCTGCATCCAATGAAGTCAAACAGGCTTGGTATAAGAATCCTTTACCTAATCCTGACCAGCATTTTAGAACTACAGATGAGATGATTCATTGCTTTGATTTCCTTAACGACTTGAAGTTACAAGAAGAAATTGTCATTAAGAACAGCAATTTGATTGCAGATATGATCGATGGCGATATCAAGCCGACAAAGAGCGGAACATATCCTCCAAAGATTGAGGGTTGTGAACAGATGCTTCAAGACCTTGTTTACAAGACGGCAAAGGAGATGTACGGAGATCCTTTACCAGATTTGATTCAAGAGCGTTTAGATACAGAATTAAAAGGTATTATCGGCGGTGGATATTCCGTTATTTATTGGTTATCTTCTGTCATTGTTCGATGGTCTAACTCCGAAGGATATCTCATCGGTTCCCGTGGTAGTGTCGGCTCTTCCCTAGTCGCCACCTTCTCTGGTATCACCGAAGTCAATCCTTTACCACCGCATTATCGTTGCCCACACTGCCATTATTTAGAATGGACCGATGTAAAACAATATTCTTCCGGTTTTGATATGCCCGCAAAGAAATGCCCTAACTGCGGTGCGGATTTGATTGGAGATGGTCAGAATATTCCTTTCGCTACCTTCTTGGGCTTTAAAGCCGAGAAGACTCCGGATATCGATTTAAACTTCCCTTCTGACTTCCAAAGTATCGCGCATGAACACATGAAAGAATTGCTCAACTCTTCGGGAAACACTTGCTACAAAGCAGGTACGATTCAAACCACTCAAGAGAAGCAAGCTCGTGGTTATGTTTTAGGATATTATGAATCTTTAGGAAAAGATACCAGCAAGATTCGTAGCGCTCAGATTGATCGTGTAGCAGCAGGATGTATCGATGTCAAACGTTCTACTGGTCAACACCCTGGCGGTGTCATCGTTATTCCTGCGGGTATGGAAGCTTCGGATTTCACTCCTGTTCAATACCCGGCGGATGATCCGGATTCCTCTTGGAAGACAACCCATTACGACTTCCACGCCATCCATGATAACGTCTTAAAATTTGATATGCTCGGTCACGTTGACCCTCAAGCCATCAAGATGATGTGTGACTTGGCCGGTATTTCCTTTATGGAACTCCGCGATAAGATTCCGATTAATGATCCTCAGGCCTTATCTCTCTTTGAAAAGCCTGACGCCTTAAAGTTGAAGCACAATGTGTTAGAACAGAAGACAGGCGCCTTAGGTTTACCGGAGTTTGGTACGGAAAATGGTAGAAGAACTCTACTAGAAACCAAGCCGGTTGTTTTCTCGGATTTGGTTCGTATTTCTGGCTTGTCTCACGGTACTAATGTCTTTGCAGGTAACGCTGAAGACTTGATTGTCAACGAAGGATATAAGCTATCCGATGTCATTTGTTGTCGTGACGATATCATGATCAACCTTCACGACTTATACGGTATGGATTTCAACGACACCTTCAAATTGATGGAGATTGTTAGAAAAGGTAACTTCACCAAGAAAGGATTTGAGGATGTCCGTGCCAAATATACTCAGATGATGAAAGAGCATGGCGTTCCCGAATATTTCATCACTTCTTGCGAGAAGATTCAGTATCTCTTCCCTAGAGCTCACGCGGTCGCTTATGTCACACAAGCTCTCCGTTGCGCTTGGTTTAAAGTCTATCGTCCTTTAGAGTATTATGCGGTCTATTTCACTCTCCGTTGTGATGGCTATGATATTGAGACCATGTGTAAAGGCCTTAACGCTTCTTTGAAGAAGAGAAATAATATCTTAGAAAGACTTAGAAACAGAGAACCTGTCTCTAATCCAGAACAAGCAACCATCAACGCCTTAGAATCCACGATTGAGATGTATGACCGCGGATATGAATTTGAACACATCGATATTCAAAAGAGTGAGGCTACTCGCTTCACGGTCGATAAAAAGACCGGTAAAGTCTTACCCGCTTTCACGGCAATCAACGGCTTAGGTGCCTCTGTTGCAGAGCAGATTGTCAAAGCGAGACAAACGGGTGGAGAATTCACCTCGATTGAAGACTTGAAGATCCGCGCTAGAGTCGGCGATAAGATGATTGATTCTTTAAAGAAAGTTCACGCCTTAGATGGACTTCCGGAAGAAGATCAAATCTCTTTGTTCTAAAACTAAAAACTGCAGGGCGACCTGCAGTTTTATTTTGCTGTTCTAATATAGCTAAGAGAGTGGAGGAAAGATCTTCGCTGGTGTGAAGGAGGAAAGGTTGTTTTCCGATGTGAGTATCGGAAACTTTATAGGTGTCATTTCCAACGACTCCCTCATAATTCTCACCCGCTTTTCCTAAATATCCTAACATCTCTCTCACTTCAGGATAGGCGTCATAGTGAGATAGATCGCCCTCAGAGAGGGTTTCGATAGAATAGCTAGTGTATTGGTGTTGTAAATACAGAGATGTTAAAGAGATACTTTCATCGCTTTGTAAGGCGAAGGAATGAGATGCTCTAACATTGATCGCGCTTTGAAGAGAATCGACGACTTTGACTTTGAATCGGTCATTGCTTTTGATGGTATTAGCAAGAGTGGCTAAGATAGAGAGTCTATCTTGATTCGAAGGGGCTTTGGGACCAACGAATTTGTCCTCCTCTTTGCTATATTGTGCGTCAAAGATGACGGCATCATAATAATCATCGGGAACGATATTATCCACATTTCTCACGGTGATGAGAGTGAAAGGAGAGGAAGGATTATTTCTGAGTCTCACACTCTTTCTCGCTCCGTTTTCATCGGGGAGAGTGTAGACAAGATAATCGATGATTCCTTGGTAAGAGAGGGAATAGGGATTGAAATCTTTTCTCTCGATAGAGGTGGAAGTATCCGAATAAATCAAATAATCTCCTTTAGGAACATTCTTAAAGTCGATGAAGAAGTTTCCATTGGTGAAATCGGATTGCATTCCGCTCTCTCTAGAGATAGAAGAGCTAAGAGAATAGAGATAGAGATTCTTTCCCTTTCCCACCAGAGAGGTGTAATCTTGATTCAAGTAGGCTTTTTGAAGAAGTTGAGGAGTGATCTTGCTTTCAGAATAGAAGAGCTTGCTTCCTAAGAAAGCGAAGTCTCCGCCTTTTTTCTGTTTCTCTCTTCCAAACTGCCCATAGATTTCCGAGCATTCAGAAATGGATTTAGAATCAAAAGTGAGATAGTTTCCCGAGCTAGACTCATTGGCTTGACGGAAAATGAGCGTAGTAAAAGCAGTGCCTACACCACCGACGGTGAGAGCAAGCAAAGCGAAGGTGAGGACTTTTAATAAGAGAGGTGCCTTCTTAGAGAGAGGCTTCTCTTTTACTTCTTTCTTTTCCTCTTCTTCGTCTTGGATGAAATCGTCCACTTGAAATTCTTTTTCTTCTTCCATTAGAATTGCATATCCTTATAGCATCTAGGGTAGGGGAGAGTATCACGGATGTTGAGCATACCGGTCACTAACATGACAAGACGTTCAAATCCTAATCCGAAACCGGAGTGAGGAATAGAACCACTTCTTCTCAAATCCAAATACCAATCGTAAGCTTCTAACTTCATGCCGAGTTCTTCCATGCGAGCGCGGAGCTTCTCATAAGAGACTTCTCTTTCACTTCCGCCGCAAAGTTCACCGATGCCAGGGACTAATAAGTCGACAGCACCAACGGTCTTTCCATCGGCATTCTGTTTCATGTAGAAGGCTTTGATATCCTTAGGATAATCGGTTAAGAAGATAGGACCTTTATAGACCACTTCGGTGAGATATTTTTCGTGTTCAGAACCTAAGTCTAAACCGAATTGGATGTCATTGACTTCAAATTGATGACCTTCCTTGACCGCTTTTTGAAGAGCTTCAATGGCTTCTTCATATTTGACTCTGCGGAAAGGAGTGTTGACAAAACTATCCAATCTTGCCATCAAATCTTTGTCTACCCATTGGCTGAAGAATGCCATATCTTGTTTGCACTCTTCCACGGTGTTCTTGACGACAAATTTGAGGAAGTCTTCCTCAATATCGCATAAATCGCTCAAGTGAGCCCAAGCGATCTCAGGTTCAATCATCCAGAATTCGGCAGCGTGTCTGACGGTGTTGCTCTTTTCGGCACGGAAGGTAGGACCAAAGGTGTAAACCTTACCATAAGCTAAAGCGAAAGGTTCGACATGGAGTTGACCGGAGACCGTGAGATGGACATTGTCTTTGTTGAAGAATTCTTCGGGATGCTTCTTATCGGCATAGACATCAAAGGTTTGACCTTCACCTTCACAATCGTTGGCGGTTAAGATGGGAGTGTGAATCCAATAATATCCCTTCTTGTGGAAATATTGGTGGATGTAATAAGCCAAAGTGGAACGGACACGGAAGACGGCGTTGAAGGTGTTGGTCTTCATTCTCCACTGAGGATAATCTCTCAAATATTCAAAAGAAGTCTTTTTCTTTTGAAGAGGATAAGAATCATCCACGCCACCGACAAGAGTGACTTCATTTGCTTCTAATTCAAAAGGTTGTTTGGCTTCAGGAGTGTATTTTAAGACACCTTTGCAAGAGATGGAACAACCGAGTCTACAAGCGACAGCATCAGCCATCGTGCTTTTATAAACGACTTGTAAAGAGCCAAAGCAAGAACCATCATTGACAGAGATGAATCCGACATCTCCAAAGAAACGGTTGGCTTTCACCCAGCCACCAAATTCTAATTCAGCGCCATCTAATTCTTGGATGGTTTGATCATCGACCTTGCTGAAGAGGTCTTTAATAAGATATTTCTGTTCAATTTCCATAAGGGGAACTCCTTGTTATTCTTCTTCTAAATTTCTGTTGGGTTGGGTGGTCATGCTCTTAGGAGCAAACTGACCTAACTCAATCATGTGGTGAGCGGCTTTTGCAATCATGGCTGCGTTATCGGTGGTGCACCACAAGGGAGGAATGATCACTTCAATGTCATCATTAGCGAAGATCTCTTGCACGTGACTTCTCAGATATGAGTTGGCGCTGACACCTCCTCCTACCACGACTTGTTTGACGTTGTAATCGATTGCGGCTTGGTGTAACTTCTCAAGCAACTGATTGACGAAAGCGACTTCTGTGCTTCTTGCGTAAGACTTGACGACATTTAAAGGAAGATTACCTTCTGCGTCTCTTTCTTCTTTTTCAATCATTCGAATCAAATGAGATTTCAAGCCGGAATAAGAGAGGTTGTATCCTTCAACTTTTGGTTTAGGAAGCGGAAATGTCTCAATGCCTTCTTCTCTAGAGATCTTGTCTAAGTTGACGCCTCCAGGATAGGGAAGACCAAGACATCTTGCCACTTTATCAAAGGCTTCTCCAATCGCATCATCTTCTGTCTCACCGATGATTTCAAACTTCATCGGGGAAGGAAGATAGACGATTTCACTATTACCTCCGGAAGCGATGAGCGCTAAGAGAGGGTAGTGGAAGGAAGTGACATATTCATTGGCGTAGATGTGACCAGCCAGATGGTGAACGGAGAGGAGAGGGACTTCTAAATAAGAAGCGATCGTCTTTGCGGCCATCGCACCAATCTGGAGTGCGCCAGGAAGTCCAGGACCCCCAGTGACTGCCACATGGGTGATGCTAGAAACATCAAATCCTTTCAAAGAGAGAGCGTAAGAGAGAACTTTGCTGATATTTTGCAAGTGCAAACGGCTTGCTAATTCGGGATATACTCCACCGAAACGTTTGTGATCTTCAATCTGGGTGTTGACCGAGTTGACTAAAAGCTCCGTCCCATTCTTTAAAATGGCGACGGCGGTTTCATCGCAACTGCTTTCGATGGCAAGAATCACTTCATCTTTGTTTGTCATTTCATCACCTTCATATAGCAATAAGCATCATCATCATCGTAATAATTTTTTCTCACTCGGTAAGATTGAAAACCAAGCTTTTCATAAAGCGATATCGCCCTATGATTTTTGGATCTCACTTCTAGGAAGACTTTGCATCCTTTTTCTAGAGAAGAGAGATATTCTTCTAATAATTTTGTGGCGTAACCTTTTCCTTCTTCTGAAGGTAGGGTGGCTACTTCATCAATCTCCACTTCTTCTCCTTCTTCTCGGACAAGAAGATAAGAGACAATCTTTTCTCCTTCTTTGTAAACATAAGCTTTCAAGAAGGAGGAAGCAAAGATATCTAAGAAACGACTCTCTACATTTTTGGAATCGATTCTTTCTAAGAGAGGAAGCAATAACGCTTTATCCTCTATTTTTACGCTTTCTATCATATCTTTAAAACGTATTCTGGTAAGAATTCCTCTTCTCTAGAAGAGAAGTTTTCAAAGGAATCTTTGTATTCCATCATGCAATCGATGATAGAGAGAGGAAGGATATTTTGTCCTTCTAACGCCTTGAAAGCCACTTTATCTTGTTTTTCTAAGGCAATCTGATCAAAGTGAGGAAGTGAAGGGATATCTTTCTTATCGATTCTTTGATAAGAGGTGACACCATTCTCTCTCTTGGCTAAGAAGAGATTTCCACCGCGATCACTCAATGCAGCTACAGGGCATTTCTTGGTGAACAATTCCATGGTCTTGATGCCATAGAGTTCTAAGTTAGGGTTGAAGGCACAAAGGGTCTTAGGAATCGTCAATCCTAAGCGGATACCGGTGTTAGAACCAGGACCTAACAAACAATAGAAAGCATCGATATCTTTCCATTGGAAAGAAAGCTTTTCACAGAGAACATCCAGTCCTAAATGGGTTCTCTCTAAGGCGGTCTTTGGATTTCCTAAACTCACCTTAGCAAACTCTTCTCCCTTAATTGCCGCTAGGGCAAGAGCTTTGGTGGCGGTGTCTAAAAAGATAGATATTTTCTTATTGTCTTTCATCTTGTATGGTTATTTCTCTTCTTTCTTCATCGATATATTGAATATCGATATGGATGATGGGATGGTATTCTTTCAAATATTCGGGAGCATAGTCAGGCCACTCTACATAGGTGATGATGTTGTGGTCTCCTAACACTTCTTCTAAGCCGAGATTCTTTCTCTCTTCGTCCACATTCTCTAAGCGGTAGCAGTCCACATGATAGAGATTGAGAGTGCTGCCTTGATACACCTTGATGAGATTGAATGTGGGAGAATTGATGATCCCTTTCACCCCTAAAGCTCTTCCTAAGCCTTGGCAAAAAGCGGTCTTTCCCGCACCCAAATCTCCAGTGGCGATAATCACTTCACCACCGTGAAGAGAAGCGGCTAACTTGGAAGCGACTTCTTGGGTATCTTGCTTGCTTTCTGTTTTAAAAATTTCTTGTTTCATGATTAGTCTTTATTTTTCTCGACAAAATCAAAGTAATCAAACACGTGTTCCACAGTGTCGCGGAAGAGTTCATATGCGCCTCTAGATTTGAGCTCTTTCAAAGGAAGAACCATGATGTCATCACTTAAGGTGATACCCGCTTTGCAACCGTAAGAGTTGATGGAGAGGAATCCGGATTGGATGACATTATTGGTCTTGATGTTATTGAGAAGCTCCACACCTTCATTGTTGAAGAACTTAGCTGCTTTTCTAGGATTGGTAGCATAAACAACCACATTGTTTCTTAATCCAGGAACAAAGACGGCTTTGAAACCAGCGGTGTAAGTGGGTAAGACGGTGTAGATCTTTGCCCCCATGAAGGAGACGATGATACTCTCTTCGGAATCGACTTTCATATCGTAAGAAATGTATTTACCAAACAAACCAGTAGCGGTGGTATCGGCTTGCTTTTTGCTTTGATCTTTCTCTTTCTTCTTGGCTTGTTTCTGATTTAAATCCGAAGCGATATCCATATCGAGAATGGTCATATCTTTGCCACTGAGTTCGGTGGTACCTGTGGCGGTATCTCCGATCTCTTTGACATAGTGAGAGCCATCTAAGTTGACCAAATCTTCGGGTTTGCGGTTGACATCTTCGATTCGAGTGGTAGGGATGACGACAGCGACTTCACCCATGACGAATTCTCTATCATTTCTCTTACCTTCGACAATGCCGCGGGAATCGATGCGGTTGATGGTGGAGAAGTAATGAGATTGGATGATCAATTGGTCATCGATTTTGGCATCGACACATAAGACAGGTTCGCTGATATTTAACGAAGAGATGGTGTAACCATTGAAGGTATCTTCAAAGACATTGAGGTATTCTTTGGCAATCTTAGAGCTCTTCTTATTCATGATGGTAGTCAATAAGAAGGAAGCGATGATTAAAGCGACGGCAGTTCCTAAGACAACCCAAGTGAGCCATGCGGTTTCACTATTGGTATTGAGCATGGTGACTAAGATGACACCAGCGAAAGAGAGAATCATGACGCCGATAGAGACGAAATCAAAGATTCTACCTTTGCCAAGCTTTTTGGCATAGCTATTTCTGACCTTGTCAATCTCGTCATCAAAATTGACACAGTTTCCGATATCGACATAACGGATGGGGTTGAAATAGGCGTTATCTAAGCCAGTAGAAGTACCGGTGTATTCGCCAGAGATATCATCCGCTTTCTTTTCTTGGATGACTTCACTTTGATCTGGAGCAATCTCTTCGACATTATTTTGAACGTCTTGAAGTTCTTGTTCTTCTTTGACTTCTTCGACTTCTTTATTTTCTTCGGTATTTTCTTGAATTTCTTGATTCTTGTATTCTTCCATGTTGTTTCCCTCCTAAGTTAGGCAACGACTGCCTAACATTATAACAAAGTAATTTTATCAAAGAAATTATTTAATATAGAAACTTCACATTTCTTTGCAAGAACATAAGGCGTCGTTTTTCAACGACACCATTTTCGGTTTGCTTCAAGTGGTTATAGATGAGTTTCATGGGTTCATCACCTGAAGACGCCTGGGACATGTTATTCCCATACACCTCAGCCTTTCGGCTTCGGGGCTACATTTTCTATAGATGTTAAGTGCGGCGTTTATGTCCGCATTCACTATTCTTTTATCCTTTGTTCTATAGAGGGAGCGCGTAAA
>JAFUFH010000086.1 GCA_017470005.1 Bacilli bacterium
AAAATCCTGATTTGCACAGTGGATATAAACAGTATGGTGGTTTATAATCTTGGTGTCTCATGAAAGGGAGACAGTCAAGAGGACTTCAGGAGTCGATCAGTGTTGACTTGGCGGTTTCACTGGTCGGTTCCTGAATTTCTCAAACCGCCTATTATGAACAAGAAAAACAAAGATTCTTTCCCGTGGGGAAAATCTCTCAGGTATTTGGATTGGGAAGGAAAGTCTGAAAAACTGACCCCATCCAAAAGCCTCATCTCTTCCACGGTCCATGAATGGTATGATGCCAAACACAGGAAAAAAAGTCCGGAAGAGATATGTTTCATCAATTCCATCATACCAGCAGCTTGCCCGTATTGCAGAAATGATGCTTTCGTGAAGCGAGGAAAAGCCAAAGGAATACAAAGATACAGGTGCTCTTCCTGCGGCAAGACATTCACACCTATGGCAGGAACGATCTTCCAGGACATCAAGATCCCTATCTCCGAATGGACGGAATTCCTGCTACATCTCTTCGAACATCATTCCATCAAAACCACGGCAAGAGACAACAGAAATGCGAAAAACACTGGGAAATACTGGCTTGTGAAGACCTTTCTTGTCCTCAGAGGAATTCAAGATAAAGTGATGCTTGGAGGCAGGATTCAGTTGGATGAGACCTCCTTTTCTGTCGTCAGAAGCAAGGTGGTGAAAAAGGACGGAAAGAAACTAAGAGGAATATCCCGCAACCGTATCGCCGTAGCGGTTGCCAAGGATGATTCGGGATCCATGGTGTTTCTATGTGAATACACATCAAAGCCGAGCAATGAAAGCACATGGAGGACACTGGGAGGGCACATAATGGAAGGTTCCCATCTGATACATGATGGGGAACATTCCCATGAATGTCTTGTCCGGAATCGTAAGCTGACACAGGAAATCCACAAAAGCAGGGAGACCAAAGGACTGCAGGACAAGGACAATCCTCTGAGTCTGGTCAATCATCTTCATTTCCTAATAAAAGACTTCATGAAGACGCATGGCGGATTCACAAGAGAGGAAATTCAGGACTGGATGAACCTGGCATGGTTCCTCCTGTCGAAGCCTGAAAATCGTTATGAAAAGGTAGATAAGTTCATGAACATGGCAGCAAAATGCAGTCAAAATGTGAAATATAGGCAGGTGTTCAAGCGAAAACTAAAGTAAATAAGGGAAGTTTTATATCCACTGTGCAAATCAGGATTTTATTTAAATATAAATATTATCTTGACTTATGACATTATTTGTCAAAAGTGTATAACAAAAATTACATTTACTTGCGAAGCAAGCAAGTTCTAAAGAAAGAATTGACTTCTTCTTTGGTATCAAAATTGACCATGAAGAAATAATCTCCCATAACATCCGCTAAAATGTGAGGATTATCTCTGATCAATTTGATCTTATCTTGGTATTTTTTGATGATATCTTCTTTGGAATAGAGATAAGTAGCATCATATCTTCTACCCACATAAGCGCAATAATAGGAGGGATATTCTTTCTTTTCTCTATTCTCATCAAAGCACATCACATCCGCCCAGATCTGATAAATGTTGATAGAATAAGCGTAATTGATCATATCGGGAGTATATCCACCAGGAGCTCTCATATTGACCTCTAATCCGATGAGATCTCCTTTCTTACCAAGATATTCTTGATCTTGATTCAAGCGGAAAAACTCTAAGTGATAGAATCTAGATTTTGCTCCAAAAGCATGTAAAATCTTCTGCCCCGCTTCTTTTAAATCACTAGGAATGGTCTTTTCACTATAGTAGATAAAATCTCCCTCTTGGGCTTTAACATCCATACAAGAAGAAGGAAATTGATGAGAAGTAGGGAAGACGATATCTCCTTTAGAATCACATACACCATCAAAGGAGAGAAGATCTCCGTTAACAAAGATTTCCATGATGTAACTGTGGTCATCTTTATGGTCTAAGAAATCGATTAATTCTTCTTCGTTTCTGATTTTTCTCGCTCCGCTTGCTCCCATACCATCATCGGGTTTGATGCATAAAGGATATCCGTATTTCAAAGCAAAAGAGAGAGCACCTTCTCTATCTTGAATGAGATAGAAAGGAGCGACTTTGATACCCGCTTCTTGGTATTTTTCTTTCATCAAAGATTTGTGACGGAAATACTGAACATGCTTTAAAGAAGGGCCTGTAGTCACATCAAAGAGATCTCTTAACGCCGCATCTTGTTCAAGATAGAATTCATTGTTAGATTCAATGAAATCGATCTTTCCGTATTTGTTAACAAAATAAGAGAGAGCTGCTTTCTTTTCTTCTAAAGAACTTAAAGAATCGACTTTATAGTAGTCTGTTAAACTATCTTTTAAATCTGGATTTAACCAATCATAAGGAGTTTGACCAACTCCTAAAACATTGGCTCCATTCTTTTTTAGCCCTTTACAGAATTGATAATAACTATCCGGGAATTCCGGTGAGATAAATACAAAATTCATTTTGATATATATATAATTTCCTCTTTTAGAGGAATAGTTCCTTTTCTAGTGGAGAAGTTCTCCGTTTTTAATATAGAAAAAGAAGTTCATTTTCTCAAGAAGGAGAAAGCAAAAAAGAAAGAAAGAGAACAGGAAAATGCTTTCATGTCTCTCACGCCAAAGAAAAAGAGTTCACAAGGAACTCTTAATCACGCTGTAACGTTTCGATATGGTTCATCACCTGATTGTGTTTCTTTTTCTTACCGATCACTAAGAAAACAATACCAGTGATCAGGAGAACAACACCCAAGAAAAACACAGGAAGAGCGACATAAAGAAGCGTGTTATCAATGACAATCTCGGCCTCTTCATTTCCAGCGATACCGTTGACTACCCCTTGGGTACCCGCAGAGAAGACAACGACAATCAACCAAACAAAGAAGAGGAAGACTCCTCCAACACCGGAGAGAATTCCTACGGGTAAGAAAATAGCTCCTAAGATAGAGAATACCTTTCCAGAATTCTTATTACTAGTCTGCGGCATTTTCATTTAACTCCTTTAATATCTCTTCTAATTCTTCTGGAGTATATTTATATTTTTTACCACAGAAGACACATTCCGCTTCAATATCTTTTCCTTCTTCCACCATCTTTCTGATCTCTGCACTACCTAAAGTAGAGATGACTTGCTTTCCCCTCTCTTGAGAGCAATTGCAAGAAAAGTAAACATCCTTCTTTCCGGTGAATTGAATATCAAATCCTTTCAAGATGATCTCTAATAATTCTTCTGGTGTCTTACCTTGCTTTAAGACATCGGTGACCGAAGTGAATTCATCGATATTGCGTTGCAATTGATCGATGACCTCTTCCGATGTAAAAGGCATCAATTGAACAATGAATCCTCCCGCACATTCTACCGTCTCATCGGGATTGACTAAAACTCCTAATCCAACAGAGGAAGGAGTCTGTTCGGATTGTGCAAAATAATAAGTGAGATCTTCAGCGATCTCTCCAGAGACTAAGTCAATGGTAGAAGAGTAGGGCTCTTTCATATGATAATCTCTGATGACGGTAAGGGTTCCTTTACCGATACCAGAGGCGATATCTAAATGTCCGTTCTCTTTATTAGGTAAATACACATTGGGGTTAGAGACATAACCTTTGACTTTACCCGTGTAATCTGCAGTGACTAAGACATGTTTTAACGGGCCATCTCCCATCAGTTGAAGCGTGACTAAATCATCTTCACTTTTCATCATATCGCCCATCATCAATCCAGCAGAAAGAAGTCTACCTAAAGCAGCGGTAGAAAGAGGAGAAGAGTGATGAAGGCTTCTTGCGTATTCCACCGCATCTTTGCTAGTGACAGCAAAGGCACGGATCTGTTCTTTGGCGGCAAGAGCTCTTACCATATAGTCGTGATATTGTTTTTCCATATTGTATACCTTCATTAGTATTATAGTCTTTTTCTACTCTCTTGTCTTGTTTTGTTTCTCTTCTTCTTTTTAAAGAAGAAAGTAAGCTCTTTTTATACCCATAATTTTTTTAGAAGTCTATAATAGTAGCGAAAGAAGGCAAGTTTATGAAACATTTACTTCGTGTATATATTGAGAATGTCGATCACGCCTTTGAACTTCTCCGCGATATCAGAGAACATGGCTACAACGGCATTGTCTTCAACACCTCCTCGTTGAAACACAAATTAGAGGACAGCGAGAATGATGAATATCTCTTTTTTAACTTAGAGCACTTGAATCACTCTCATTTAGTCGAAACCACATTTTGTTACTTCATCGTCGATGAAGACAAATTAGAAGATTTGAAATCTCTAGTGAGAGAAGGAACCAACCACTTCAAAGATATCCGTGGTGGTATGTATTCTTCTCCTCTCTCTGATTACGAAGGTTCCTTGTAATGAATGTCTTTCTCTATGTAGCTCTCGCTTTATTGATTGCGCTATTCTCTACGCGAGTCATGAAGCTGATTAAGATGCCAAATGTCACAGGCTACTTATTGACCGGCATCTTGATAGGACCTTTTGTGTTAGGTCTATTCTTCAATAACTTCGATTTCATGAACGCTGGAGATACACTCTCTAACCCCATCGCCAAATTCATCAGCGATATCTCCTGGATCAGCGATGTCGCACTAGGCTTCATCGCCTTCTCTATCGGTGGTTCCTTCCGTTTGTCCACTTTAAAGAAAGTCGGTTCTAGAATCATTGTCATCACCATACTAGAGGCCTTAGGTGCTGCCGTGATGGTGTTCTTAGGATTATTGATTGCTCACTTTATCTGGCCCACTCAAGTTCCTTTCGATTTGGTTCTCACCCTCTCTGCTATCTCTTGTGCTACCGCTCCTGCCGCTACCTTGATGGTCATCCGTCAATACCAAGCCAAAGGTCCTGTGGTATCTACCCTTCTTCCTGTTGTCGCTTTAGATGACGCTGTCGCTCTCATCATGTTCGCTATCCTTTTTGCCACAGCAAAATCTATCGCTACCGGAAGTGAATTCTCTCTTTATGAGATGTTAGCTAAACCTCTCATTGAGATTGTTCTCTCTATTGTTATCGGTGGTGTCTTAGGATTTGTTATCTCTATGGCTTGTAAGCTATTCAAGAGCCGTAACAACCGTCTCATCTGGTCTTTATTCTCTGTCCTCTGCGCTTTAGGATTGTATCAATTATTCCGTCAATCCTTCATGGGTGGATTTGAGTTGTCAAGTCTATTGATGTGCATGATGTCAGGTGCTTTATTTGTTAACTTACGCAAAGATGCCATGCCAACATTCGAAGTCATTGACCGTTTCACTGCCCCTGTGTTCCTTCTCTTCTTTGTTCTCTCTGGCGCAAGCTTAAATCTCTCTATCTTCGCTTCTGAAAACGCTCCTTTTGTCATCATCATCGCCTTATTCTACCTTGTCTTTAGAGTCGTGGGTAAATGGGGTGGTGCCTTTAGTGGAGCCAAACTCACTAAGAGTGAACCTGCGGTTCAAAAATATTTAGGATTCACTCTCATTCCTCAAGCTGGTGTCGCTATCGGTTTAGCCACCACTGCAGGAAGAGTCCTCTCCACAACCACAACCGATACCGTCACAGGTAGTGTCATTGTTGCCGTCATCTTAACTTCTACTCTCATCTATGAACTCACTGGCCCGATGATTACCAAGATTGCTCTTACCAAAGCCGGAGAAATCACTTTAGCTAAAGCATGATCAGCCAAAATATATCTTTTCAAAATAAAACCATAGAACTCTTTGGAGAAGAATCTTCTCCAAGAGTTTTTCTTTTTCATTTAGAGGATGAAATTTCTTTGATCAAAGAATGGGTAAAAGAGCATCATCAACTAGCTATCTTTATCTCGCATTGTGATTGGGAGGAAGATTTCACGCCTTATCCCCATGAGAAAGTCTTCAAGGGCGGAAATGATTTTATAGGGGAAGCAGATTTCTATTTAAAACAACTGATGGGTGAGATCATTCCTACTTTGAATCAACAATACAACTTACAAAATAAAGAAAAGGTTTTATGTGGTTATTCCCTCTCTGGATTATTTGCTATCTATGTATCCACAAAGACAAATCTCTTCTCTTCTATCATCGCCGCTTCCTCTTCTTTGTGGTATCCTTCTTTTATCGATTATCTAAAGGAACATCCTAGTTATGCCAAGGATATCTATCTCTCTATCGGAGAAAAAGAGAGTCAAACCAAAAATGAAGTGTTAAGCAAAGCGTTGGAATGTCAATTAGAAGCTTTTACTTTATTTAGAATGCAAAATAAAAACACTATCTTAGATATCAACCCAGGGGGTCATTTCCAAGATAGTGATAAACGTATCATTAAGGGATTAGAGTGGTTAATCGAAGGATAAGTCTCGAGTAACTTCTTCGTTATATGTAGCGACTAAAGAAGAGGAATTACCTAATTCTTTGGTGTAGTTTTTGGCGGATGTTTCTTCCGTAAGTAGCATTCCTATTTTATCCATCACTGCTTTACAGCTGTTCCATCCTTCTTCGGTATCACTCTTGTAATAGAGCTTATCATATTGATAGATGAATTGATCTCCTTCTACTCTCATGAAGACGACATACTTTAACATGGCCTTCATCATATCGGCGTAAAAGAGACCGTTGGTTAGTACATATCCGTTATCGCCACGGTAGAAGATTTTCGAATACAGAGATTCTTCTTCGCTAGGTAAATGACGGGAAGTGCTTGTAAATTCTTCAATCTCTTCTTGTCCTTCTTTATGTCCTCTTTTATAGGTTTCTACTAAATAGTGGGCACCATCAAAATAAGTGTGAGAAGATAAGAATTCGACATAGAGATTGCTCTCTGCATCTAAAAGGACAGAATTTCCGTAGAAGTTTTCTTCATAATAGCAGAAGTAATCTTGTTTCTTGCTCTTATCCATCTTGAGTTGGAAAGTCATAGAGCCGAGATTTTCATCATCGGCGGTGGAATGAATTTCCATTTCATAAGAAACGGAGGCAGTATTTACTGCCTCCATTGCTTTCTTTTCATCGGTTTCCTTCAAGAAGAGATAGATATCTTCGGGAATAGAATTGCAGGAAACCATCAATGGTATCAGTGATAGGAGAAATAGAGATTTAACTTTCATATTTACTGATAGGAATAGGTTGCTCTAAGATAGACAGTCTCAGAATAGGCTTGGCTCATAGGAGCTTTAGAAACAATCTTTTCTTCGACGAGTAATCCTTGTTCATTATATACGAATTGCATATCGAAACGAGCGGTAACTCTAGGATTGGTCAAAATTTCATAGCCATCTTCATCCTTATTGCCGCTCCACATGCCGTAGAACTGAATCTGTTTAGAACAATTCTCCACATAGAAGACCAACTGATCTTTTCCGTTCTCACCCTTTTGGGTCTTGAATTGAGGATCAGTATTCTCCGCATCCAAGAAGGCGTAGAGAGCATGATACGTCATATCGTAATCCATGGCGACCTTGCCATAGAAAGAATCACCGACGATATGATCGATATCGCAAGCCGGAGTCGTTCTTTGGTAGTCAGGATCGTAATAGTTCTCTTGAGTGATACGGATAGGCATACGAGTGAGAATAGAGCACTGCAAGAATTCATCACGGATTGAGGCATCGGTATCTTGAAGAGTTCCTAAGCAAGACTCATGGGTGATGAAAGCGAAACGATAATCTTTCATGCTCGGTCCTGGAACAGGATAGGAGGGGGAAGGAGTGAGGAAGTAATTGGCGTCAGAGACATGAGAGCCCTCTTCGATTTTCCAAGTGTAGGTAGTCGCGGTGACCGCTTCTAACTTCTTGATGGCTTCACTGGAGTCGTGAAGAAAGATCTCACTGCTTTTAGAACAAGAACTGAGCAACAAAGGAATCAATGCAAGTAGATATTTGTGTTTCATTGCACACCTCCTTTAGTAGAGACGGATGTTCATGTCTGTCTCGGTGATTTGGGATCTAGTGACGTCAAATTCTAATTTCAATTCGGTTCCCACAGGGATTTCTTTTTCGCTGCGGATGAAGAAGAACTTATCATCGCCTTGATCATCGCTGTAGCGGCAACGAACGAAGTAGACTTTACCAAAGTTGAGGTTGTTTTCAACGATGGCTTTGAAGGCATTCTCTTTGTCAGAGAAGATATAACCATCGTGAGGAACATCGATTCTAAACTGCTTGGAGAAGACACGAGTTCCTAAACCTTGGATCAACTTATTGGAGATGATATCGGCAGAGAGTTCATAGTGAGAGTTAGCAAACTGGAAGAAGAAGACAAAGCCAGCTTTCTTGATGGCTTCGGCTTTCTCTTTGTTGAGCTCACGGACCTGTTTTTCGTAATTCTTAGCAAGATTACCGATAGGATCTTGAGCGTTTCTGACTTCTTTCTGTTTCTCTTTGATCTCTTTCTTTAAGATATCCACGGTTCTTCTATTGTTGGCCTTTAAGGCAGCAACTTTGGATTCATAATCCATAGACATGGAGTTGATCTGGAGATTGAGAGTATTATTCTTCTCGGTCTGGAAGTTATCCATGAAGATATGATATTCATCGGTTCTTCTCTTGAGAGAATCTTTATCTTTGTTCTTAGCTTTGAAAGCAGTGTATTCTTCAATTTCAACTCTCTTCTTTTCGGCGAAGAGCTCATTGTTTTCCACAGTAGCTTTCTGTTTCTTTTCTTTGAAGTCTTGAGTAAGCTTAGCAATCTCTTCTTTAGTGGTTTGATTGCTTTCTTTAATCTTCTGGTTATTTTCGGCGACTAATGTCTGATATTCTTGCTGAATCTTGTTGCGTTCGCCTTCGATATCACTGGCTTTGAGACGTTCGTTCTCCGCTTCGTAAGCTTTGGTGATCTCTTCATACTTCTTATCCATCTCTTCTTTGACCGCATTGATCTTGTTGTCACGGAAAGCGATGAAATCGGGATCGGGATCTTTGGCGATGACGGTCTCGTAGTTATAGAAAGTAGCAGCGAAGGAATCTCTGGCTTCCAAAGGTTGGAAGATGACATTGCCTTCATAGACTAAGGTGAGTCTAGTGAAGTCAAAGTTGATATCGAGTTCACTTCCGACAGGTAATTCTTCTTCCACTTGAGCAAAGAAGACACGACCCGCAGCTTCTAAGTGAGCGAGCTTGACATTGCCAATCACTTCAAAGTTGACAACCTTGGCGTGGATTCCTTCTTCGTGAAGCAAGATCGCATCGGTAGGAACCTGAAGTTCCGCGTTTTCTAAATCGCCATTCTCTAAGACAGCAGGAAGAGGTAAAGAAGCACCTAAGACCTGCAAGCGAGAATCTTTGATATTGGCAGAAAGAGAGTTGTAGACAGGGACTCTAGGAACGATGGTATTTTCCGTCTTATCATCGAAGAAGTAAGTCTTTTCGAGATTGAATTTGACATAGATGGTTTGGCCAGGTTCTAAGCCATTGACTTCTCTGACTTTCGCTATGATTTGACCCTTAGTGGATTCAATAGAATCATCATCGGAGATAGAACCGTAGATGAGACATTCACTACCCAATTCTTCAAAGTGAGACACTCTGACAGGGATTGCTCCTTCTTCGCCTTCGTTGACGACAGAAACATTTTCACAACGGATACCCAAAGTGATGTCATGTTTACCATCTAAGAATTCGGGCAATACCTTGATGAGCATGTTATAAGGAACAGCGACAGTCTTTCCGTTATCTTTGAGAGTGATCTCGACTTCTTCGCCCTTTCTTAAGAGAGTACAAGGGAAGAAGTTCATCTGAGGAGTACCGATGAAGCCGGCGACGAACTTGTTGGAAGGATAATCGTAAAGGTTCTTCGGAGTGTCGACCTGTTGGATTCTACCAAGCTTCATGACGACGACTCTATCACCTAAAGTCATAGCTTCGGTCTGATCGTGTGTAACGTAGATGAATGTGGTCTTTAACTTCTTGTGAAGTTTAGCGATCTCCGTTCTCATCTGCGTTCTAAGTTTTGCATCGAGGTTAGAGAGAGGTTCATCAAGGAGCATGACCTTAGGGTCACGAAGAATAGAACGACCCAAAGCGACTCTTTGACGTTGACCACCGGACATATTTCTCGGTTTTCTGTCCAAGTAGTCTTTGATACCTAAGATGTCTGCAGCCCAGAGAACTTTCTCTTGGATGACATCTTCAGGGAAGTGACGTAAACGTAAACCAAAGGCCATGTTTTCATATACGGTCATATGGGGATATAATGCATAGTTTTGGAAGACCATGGCGATATCTCTATCTTTGGGTTCCATATCGTTGACGATGTTAGAATCGATGTAGAGTTCACCAGCGGTGATTTCTTCTAGACCGGCGATCATTCTTAAGGTGGTGGACTTTCCGCATCCGGAAGGTCCGACAAAGACAATGAATTCGCCGTTTTGGATATCCAAGGAAATATCATTCACTGCCTTATGGCCGTTAGGATACACCTTGTAAATGTGTTCGAGCTTTAAACTTGCCATAGTTTATTATTCTCCTTTTAGGCTAAAACAGCAATTGCGTAAGGTGGGAGAGTGAGTGTTTGATCTAAGAGCTTTGCTTTGTCGTTAGTGTCAACAAGTAGGACACTCTTAGCATTCCAATTCTGAGGTAGGACATAGTCGACTGCGTTGTAGAGAGAGAAGTTGAATAAGAGTCTGACTTTCTGGTCTTGGTATTGTTTATCGACAATCAAGAGACCATCTTCGTTAGATTCATTTCTTTGTTGACTCTCCTCATCGAGAGGGAGAAGCCTTCCTCTTGCAATCGCAGGGAAACAATTTCTTAACTTCAGAGATTTCTTTTCGTAATTCAGAATCGAATTTTCGTCTTGTAGTTGACTAGAAGCACCTTCGTAGTATTGGGTTTGACCGTTGGCGTGAGGAGGATTACCTGTCTCATATGCGTGGGTTTCATCATCCCAATAATAGTGAGTACGGTAGTTGGAATCTAGATAATCAGTAGAACCGGAGATATTGGAACTAGACATGCCAATCTCTTCTCCATAATAGTTATAGACCGCGCCTGTGAGCATGTTTCTAAGTCCTAATTGGAGCTTGGTGGCTTCCATATTCTTTCCTTGGGTGACACGAGGCATATCGTGATTTCCTAAGAAGGGAGCAGGAATGTGTCCATTCGCGTTATCAATCAAGTACTTTTGACCATTGTAGTATCTTAGCTTATAAGAACCATCGTATTGTCCACAGCTGGACATGATGAATCCTTGAGAGCCCGAAGAGGGGAAGTAGAAGTAAGAATCAACATCGCTTTGATAGTATTTGGCGATGCCATCTTCTCCTTCCCAGTCTTCACCGACAAGATACCCGTCAGCTTTATTTTTCTTGACCATCGCTTTGAGTCGGTTAAGAACTTGTACATTCTTCTCTGTTTTTCCTAAGTAGAAGTATTTGACCGCATCTAACCTGAAGCCATCGATACCAATCTCATCATCCATGTAGTAGTCGATGATGGATTGTATGGTTTGATAGGTGAACTCGCTATCATAATTGAACTCTGGCATAGAAGCATCAAAGTTACATTCATAATAGAAGTCTCTTGCGACCACTTGCTTGTATTGAGAACCGCTCGCTTTGGCTTCCTCTAGGGAGTCGTAGAAGACATAGAGAGAATCCATGTTTGCTTCTTCTTCACTGAGTGTTTCTCCGGCAAGTTTTTTCTCGTGTGCCATGAAGGAGGCTTCAAACCATTTGTTGTAATTCGAAGAGTGATTGAACACCCCATCGAGAATGACTTTGATGCCTTTTTCATGCGCGTGAGCGACTAGATGTTTTAAATCTTCTTCCGTTCCGAAGCTAGGATCAATTTTGAAGTAATCCATGGCATCGTATTTGTGGTAAGAGAAGGAAGCAAAGATCGGCGTCAACCAGATTCCTGTATAACCGATCTCTGAAAGATAGTCAATCTTATCATCGATCCCCTTAAGATCCCCGATTTTATCTCCGTCGCTATCGGCGAAAGAGTAGACGAAGATCTCATAGAAGTTTCGATAATTATCATCCACTCTATTCTCGACTAAATCCACATCCACAAAGGTTCCATCCCCTGGTTCAGAGGAGTGGTTCGACCCGCTTGAGGATGGAGTGCACCCTGTGAGAGTCAATGTCGATATCAAGAATAGAATCGATGCTTTTTTCATGTTTTTTATCCTTTGACAGCGCCGCCGGTAATACCTTCGACGTAGTATTTCTGCAAGACGAAGAAGAGAGCCATGATGGGGATAGAGACGATGACACCACCAGCGCAGAAACGCGGGAAGTTGGTTTCGATCTGACCCTTGGTTAACCAAGTTTGTAGACCGACAGCAACCGTCATTTGTTGCATTTCACCGCCGGAGATGAATCTACCCATCATGAAGTCTCCCCAAGGAGCGTTGAAGGAGAGAAGGAGAGTGTAAACGACAATCGGTTTAGCTAAAGGCATGATGATGCGGAAGAAGATGGTGTTCTTGTTCGCGCCATCAATCATGGCAGCTTCATCCAAGGAACGAGGAATAGTGTCGAAGAAGCCCTTGGCGATATAGTACTGCATGGCAGAGCCAGCAATATAGATCAAGATGAGGGAGAAGATGTTACCTTGTAGACCAATCAGTTTCAGCGTGTAGTAGATGATGACCAGAGATAAGAAGCCAGGGAACATACCTAAGATAAGGATGAGTTTCATCAAGCCTTTTCTCATGGAGAAACGAAGTCTAGAGAAGGCGTAGGAGGTACCTAAGACCAACACGGTTTGTAAGATACAAGTGATGAGGGCGATGATGAAGGTGTTGAAGTACCAACGATAGAAAGGATAAGTGTTCGCAAAGGCGGAAGGATTGTTTGTTAGTCCGCCAAAGAGGTCCGCGTAGTTTTCTAAAGTGAAGATCGGGAAGGTCTCGGGACGGATGTCTTCAGCAAGGATTCTTCCTGCGGCAACTTCACCCGCTAACATATCTTTTGCGATATCTAAGTTGAGATAAGGGAAGAAGTAAGTTCCGACATAGACAGAGCAGAAGGATTGAGCGACAAGATAGATGAAAGGAACCAACCAAATGATAGAAATGAGAACCAACAAGATATAAACAAAGATATTTCTTGTGAGAATCGCTCTCTTGTGAGAACGATAATTCTGTTTCTTTTCGTTATTCATTACTGGAATTCCTCCTCGTTCTGGATGGAATTGCTATGTCCGTAGAAGATCAAGGAGAAGAAGGCGACGACGGCGAAGATCATCAAACCTAAGACGGAAGCGAAACCATATTCTTTTGCCGTGGAATCCACTGACATCTTGTACAACCAGGTGATCAACAAGTCGGAACGACCGACACCGGTGACCGAGATGATGCTAGGAACGACAGTACCTGTACCGAAGGTGAAGGCAGGTCCACCACCGGAGAGGAAGTAGATGACGTTGAAGTTATTGATGTTACCGACAAATTGAGAGATGAGGTAAGGACCGGTGACAAATAACATGTAAGGAAGAGTGATCTTGAAGTACATCTTGGCAGGGCTTGCGCCGTCGATTCTTGCCGATTCATACAAATCTTCGGGAATGTTCATCAACAAACCGGTACAGATGAGCATGGTGTAAGGAATACCGACCCAAGTGTTCAAGACAATGATCATGACCTTGTTGAGCCATCTGTCTCCTAAGAAGGAGATGTTCGTGTAAGTGTTACCGGTGATGGCGTTATAGATGTTTCCGGCGATACCGTTGATGATACCGTTATCCGAGAACATTCTAGACACTAACAATAAGGAGATGAATTGAGGAACAGCAATCGTAGTGATGAGGACAGTTCTCCAAACTTTCTTTAACTTGATGCCTTTGATATTGATGATCATAGCGACGATCATACCTAAGAAATAGTTAGAGAACGTAGCAAAGAAGGCCCAAACTAGTGTCCAAAGCAAGACTTCTAAGAAGACTTGTAAGACCAATTTGGAATCACCATCTCCACCAGCGGCGAAGATGAGTGCAAAGTTTTGCATACCGACCCAGTCAAATAGTTTTGTCGGAGTTGAGTGTTGTGCGTTGTAGTTGGTAAAACCGACAACGATCATCATGATGATAGGAAGAATGGTGAAGAGAGCTAAGCCTAACATCGGGATGAAGAGCAACGTCTTATCATAAGATTTATCTAAGACATTGCGGATCGTCTGTTTATCTGAAGCATAACGACCGATGTAAGCTTCTCTTTGTAAACGAAGAGAATCGACCAACTGGTTATACCAGAGGAAGATGAGAACAAGAATCAAAGCGATCGTGATGAGAGAATAAAGCAAGATGTTGAAGGAATCATCGTGCATGATACTTGTGACCGTATCTCCTCCACCCTTTTGGATGTAAGAAACTTCCGCCATTTGGCCTAACGTAGGAAGGCCGCGTAAGGAAGGGAATCCAACGAGAGCGAAGAAGACGATGAAGGCTACTTCATATAAAAAATATAAAACACCTCGGAAAACCTGACGCCTGGTTACCAAGCCAGCCCCCATAAAGAGGAAGGAGAGACGTGTCTTATAGTCACCATCTGTCATAGCATGGGCGACATTTTTAAAGATTTGCAAGAATTTGCTTCTGCTGTCTCTTGTCTTCTGCGGAATGGAGGTAAAGAAATTACCAATCTTTTTTGGTATGCCAGTAAAGAACTTCTTCAACTTGAAGAGAACTCTTTTTGGCTTGCTTAAAGAAAGGTATTCAAGGTTGTTTTCTAAAACAACTTGTTGAGCCATAATAGCCACTCCTTTCTGTTCTAATTATGGTTATAGATAACACGGGAGAAAGGTAAGGCGGATTTTCCGCCTTACCTTGATTGTTTAAACTTGCTAAAACGAATTAGTTATCAACTTTGCAAACGGTAGAGTTGAAAGCTCTCATGGCTTCTTCGAGTTGAGCATCAGTCATGACAGGATTTTCTTTCATAGTAGTTCTGAGAGTATCCGCAGCGGACCAGATGTTGCCAGGAACAGCAGTTTGAGGGATGGAGTAGGGTGCTTGAGCGGCAAGAGCGGCTAAACCGATATCAGAAGTGACTTCGTCCTTAGCGGCGACAGTCTTGTTAGTAGGAGCAGTCTTGAAGGCTTCAAAACGAGCAGATTGAGCAGCTTCGGAGATCAAGTATTCAGCGACAGAGTGAGCGAGGTCTAATCTGGCAGTATCTTTTCCGGAAGGTTTAGGGTTGACACCATAGAGTTTGTAACCGGCGAAGGAGCCTAAGTTAGCGATAGTGCCATCGACAGTGACGCCAGGAAGCTTGACAGCCTTTAAGTTCTCACCAACAGCGGTAGCGAAGGCTTCACCATTCCATGTACCAGTGATGGTAGCACCGACTTTGTTCGCGGCGGAAGGAGCAGTACCATTATCATCAGCAACGACATCAACGTTAGGATTGTTGACGAGTTGTAACATAGCTTTAGCGGCCTTGACACCATTAGCGCTATCGAAGTCAGCAGTGATGGAAGAGATCTTGGAACCATCAGCGGCGAGGTTGACATTGTATCTGGCACCGAAGGAAGAGAGTAAACCGATAGAATACCAAGCGGTATCTAAGGAGTAAACGACTTTTCTACCAGCGGCGAGACAGTCAGCGATGACTTCTTCGATGTTGCCAGTGTGTTTGACGACGGAAGAATCATAGTACATGAAGTATCCGTTATCGGCAGCGAAAGGATAAGCGACAGTGCTAGTACCTAAAGTAGCGGCAGAGAAGGCCTCAGAAGAAAGGTCAGTACCCATCTTTCTGAGCTTGGAATTAGGAACAGTGGCTAAGGCACCCTGTTGGTTCAAAGAGAGAATCTTATCACCAGCGAAGGCATAGACATCGGGTCCAGTGGTCCAGTCAGTGATGGCGGAGTCGGCTTTATCTTCACCTAATTCGACCATAGAGACAGTGACTTTGCTATAACCGTTGTCCTTTAAGAATTTTTCAACTTGACCTTTGACAAATTCGGATTGGGCAGCAGGGCTACCAATCTTTAATGTGGTTTCAATGGTGGTAGAAGGGGTGGTTGCAGCGCCTGTATCTTCGGCGGAAGTGGGAGTACTAGTTTGACCACCGCAAGAAGCTAAGAGAGCGACCATGCCTAATAAGGCGACTAATTTTGTTCTTTTCATAATACTTAATAATTCCTCCTATAATGAAAAGTAAACGTCCCGTATCGACTATATTTCAAGAGCCCTCATGACCAATGGCTCTTTGAAATCAACAACGCCCGTATCTCTTGTTGAGAGCTAACATGTGCTTTGCAAGAGCGGGAGTGAGATCCTCAGCGAGGATCCTGTATCGCCAATTGCCAAACATGGTGCCAGGAACATTGATTCTGCTTTCATTTCCTTGATGCAAGATGTCGGGCATAGCGAGAATAGCAATTTTAGAGAGGGAAGCGAGATTTAATTCTAATAGAGCTTCGACTTGCTCTTCCACATTGTTATTATCCGGTTCTTCAATACCGAAGTGCCGGCAACATAAGTTCAATTCCCTATCCGCTTCTTTCTTTTCCATTGGGTTAAGCGATTCTATATACCCTTTTAAAGGCATACAATCATGGGTGGAAGTGAATGAGACGCAGGTGTATGGGTAATTGGTGGGTTTATTGAAGTTTCCTATCTCTCTTGGGAATCCGAATTCTAGCACTCTCATATCGGGGATTCTCAAGTCAGATAAGACTTCAATCATCGTGGAAGAACGGGAGTCAACATCCTCTGCAATGACTCTTTTCTTGTCAGAAACAAACTTGTCGACCACCTCTTTTCCTTCTGTGACTTCCCATCTTCCGTTGAGTCCATCTTGGGCACCGATTGGGAGGAAATAATTTTCGATATATCCTCTGAAGTGATCTAACACGACGATGTCATAAAGAGACAGACAGAAGTTGAGTCTATCTTTGAAGAGACGGTAGTCATTCCTTTTCAAGTAATCGAAGTCGTATAGCGGGGTTCCCCAGACCTGACCTTTGTCGTAGAAGACATCAGGTGGGTATCCAGCGACAACCTCCATCGAATAATCTTCGTCAAGAATGAAATTTCGATGATGCTTATAGACGTCGATGGAGTCGTAAGAGACATGCATGGGCATGCTTCCTATGAGAGAGATGTTCTTCTCGTGGGCATAAGCTTTCAATTTCTCCCACTGTTTTAGGAAGATGTACTGCGTCCAGATGTAGAACTCAATTTGGTCATGATATTGGTGTTTGAGTTCTTTGAACTTCTCTGGAGAGTACTCCTTGTACTCTGGCGGAAACTCATTCCAAGGCTTGTCTTCATTGATCTCTTTGAGAACCATGAAACAAGCGAAGTCTAAGAAACGGTTTTGTCTGAGGAAGGATGTATATCCTCTCTGGTAACCACCTTTTCCCTTCTTGAAGCGGGAGTAGGCGATTTTAAGAACCTTGATGCGGTTGAGATAGATTTTTCCGTAATCTACTTTTCTAGGGTCATCTCCCCAATCGATTCCCGTGAGATCTTTCTTCTTCAAGAGGTCTTGATCGATCAAATCATCTAAATCGATGAAATAGAAGTTTAAGGCTCTAGAAGAGAAGGATTGGAATGGGGAATCTCCGATGGAGGTTGGACCTAACGACAAAATAGACCAGTAGGAGAAACCTGAGGCAGAGAGGAAGTCGATGAATTCCTTAGCGCTCTTTCCTATCGTTCCAATTCCATACTCGCTCGGAAGAGAAAAGATAGACAAAGACACACCGCTAGCTTTTAAGTTGTTCACCATAGTCTAAAACTGACAAAATTTTATCTCATATGCACGCTTATACAAAACAAAACGGAAAATGTTATATTTACATTATAACACTAGAAAGTATCGATATTTTGTTAACTTTTTTATATACAAATTGTTAACAAAAAATATGTTGTTTTACCTATATAAATAAAGCAAAAACGAGTTTTTGCAGGCTTTTTTGGAGGATATGAGATGTTTTTATCGTCTAAAAAAAGCCCGATTTCTCGGGACTTTTTCGAAATCGATTTCAAAAATATTTCGATTTTTTGACACTTTTTTCAAATGTAAAATTTAATGGTTTTTCTTTTTTTACTATATTCTTTTTACAAACGACAGATTTTGTCGGAAATCTAGAAAGATTTCACGCGTTTGCTATTTTCTTTCTTTTTTCCCTTCAATTCGGGCTTTTTAGCTCCTTTCAATCTTTGTCCTCTCTATGGATAGAGCCCGAGGCGGAAAAAGTGTGGCCATGATACCTTTGATAGAGCTTATCGAGATTGGTTTTGGCTACCTCTTCTAAGCTCACTCCTAAGCCTTTACAGACTTCGGCGATATACCAGAGAACATCTCCTAATTCCTTGACCATCTTCTCTTTATCAAAAGGATGTCCTTGGAAGAGATATTTCTTATAAAGATCGGCGCATTCTCCCGCTTCCCCTGTCAAACCTAATACTCCATTTAAAAGAGGTTCTTTCTTAGCTTCTTCCGACATGAGCTCATTAGCTCTCTCTTGATATTCGTTAAAGGATAAGGTCTCTTTCATCAATCTACCTCCACTTCAAAGTTTTTCTTTAGATATTTCTGTATGGGTTCCATCGTACCTCTAAGCATCTCTTCAACTTTAGGAAGAGAAGCAAGAGAGACAAAGGAGATGCTAGTGGATTCTTCATCTTGAGCTTTTAACGTGACATCCTTAGAATTCACTCTCACAAAGAACACCAGATCACAATAATCGGTGACATCCCCATTAGGATAGACAATCTCCATCTCTTTTCCGCTCTTGATCATGAATAGATGCAAGTCTTCTTTCTTTAATAATAATCCGGTCTCTTCAAAGACTTCTCTGATGACACCTTCTTTGACTTTCTCATCTAAGTCAATACTTCCTCCTGGAAGACAATATAGTCCGTTATCGCTTCTCTTCTCTAAGAGAACTTCTTCTTTTTCATTGATGATGAGAGCACTTAATCCCACAGAGAGCATTCTCTCATGCCCGATCATCTTTCTCATATAAGGAATATAATCAATAGCCATAGTTCACCTTCTTTTCTTCATTAATTATAACAAAACAGAGAGTGCTCTCCGCTCTCTTTCTTATGATATAATCTTTTCTATGAACGAAAACGAAAAGATAGAAGTCAAAAGAGCCCTGTCTCTTTTAAAAGCCGGATATCACTTATACACTCTCATCAATAAGAAAGAAGAACACTTCTTTTATCAGAAAGAAAAAGTCTTAGTCAGAAGCGAAGAAAAAGGTCTCACTCTCTCCCCTTTCTCCTTCTTAGAGCTCTATCAAGACGCCCTTTTTGAGATCTATGATGATGAGAAAGAAGAGGTGGTCGATCCTAAAAAAGATGAAGAATATTATTCTTGGCGTCAGTAAGACTTGCAAAAAAAGCTTTTTTCGTTATAATATTTGAGCGCGCAAAGTAGAATAGAGGTATATACACATGGGTAAAGCAAAATTTGAAGCCAGAGGCTTCGCCGATGAATGGGCCGTTAGAAGAGAAAAAAGAGAAAAGAAATTAGCCAAAAAGAACGCTGCCATGAAAGCCAAAAAACAGGCTGCCAAGGCTGCTGCTAAAGCGGAATAATTTTTTCTTAGATAACACCCGGAGACATTTGTCTCCTTTTTTTTATCAAAAAAGGTCGCTTCGAATGGGGCGACCTTTTCCTTTATTCTTTTCCTTGTTCTTCTTTTTGTTTCTTCCATCTCTTTTGATCGTAAAGATCGCCATCCGCAATAGGATAGAGAGCAGAGAAGCAACTTCCATTCTCTGGCATCAAAGCGATACCGCAAGATACGTGAAGTTCTTGATCGAGACCGACATCGTATCCGATATCTTTCATCACATCCGATAATTCTTTTCTCATCGCTTCTTTGTCGAAGTTTTCTCCGCGTTGTTTGAGTAAGATACAGAATTCATCTCCACCCATACGGGTTGCGAATTCAAAACGATTTCCTAAGCGCAAGAATCTCTCCTTGATCTTTCCTAAGACTTTATCGCCGATAGGATGTCCATACGTATCGTTGAGAACCTTGACTTTGTCAATATCCATGATAAGGAGGGCAGCAGGATCTAGTAAGTGTTGTCCTAAATAGTTATCGATGAGATTCTTACCTGTAGTTCTATTGAGACAATTGGTAAGAGCATCGTATTCGCTCATCTTGGATTCTGTGATATCTTCTACAAAGTAACACGCGTAATGGTGACCGCGGTCGAAATAGAATTTGATACGGCATCTTCGGAATTCCATCTTGCCATACAACTTGTATGTCATTTCAAAAGGTGCTAAAGAACCAGCGCGGTCTTTCAACGACTGAATATTCATGAAGCTCTCCACTTTTCTTCTCTCGTTATCCGAGATGAGAGAGAGAAGCTTCGGATAGAACTCTTGGCTGTAATTTCCGCTGACTAACGGATTCTCATAAGCGCTGTTTAACTGTAGACGCGTGCAGTAATCTAAGTCTAAATCAATCTCGACATAATAGGTGGCCACTTTCTCTAAAGTAGAGAGAATTCGGTCGTAGAATTTGAAACCAGAATCGGTGGTTTCCACGATATATTTGTTCGGGTTGCCCAGTTTAGAGAAGATGAACAAATTGCATTCTTTGCCCTGGAAATGGGTGACTGTGCAACTGGCTTCAAAGACAAGATTGGAAGTCTTACAGAAGACTCTCTTTCTTCCTATAGTAGTGGAGAACTCTTGTCCGAACACTTCTTCAAATGACTTGCCTTCCGTCAAATCAGCGAAATCTGCTTTTAAAGTCTTGTTATAAGTCAAAACAATACCACTCTTATCGGTGAGAAGGACACCATAGAGAGGAGAGCTGAATAATTCTAATAATTCTTTCTCTTCGATTTTGTTTCCTTTTGCGGAATCTTTAAGATTCGGGAATCCGATAACAAAATAATAACGGCAATTGCTACCTGTACGAACTAACATGGAAGAAATCGCAATACGATACACTTCTAAACCGAAAGTGAAAGGTATCTCTTTGAATTCCGTAAATTGATAAAGTTCTCTTGCTCTTTTTAAACAATCCAAACATTTTTGTTGATAAGAAGGAGAGACAAAATCGATGAGTGAGGAGTTTTGGAATAGATCTAAAGCGCCTAAATAAGAGAGAGAATCTCTTCCTTTCTTATTCAAGAACTGACAATACATTCCGTTGTCATCCAAGCGGAAAATACCGCAAGGATTGGCGAATTGTTCCATGAGGAAATGCACGTTGCTACGAGCATCTAACAAATCGTTCAAAATCAATTTGGTATCGTCATTGATGGAGACATCATGGATTCTCTTCTTGTTGAGAATCTGTTCGAATTCTTCCATAGGCATCGGTTTACCAAAGAGGTAACCTTGGATGTAATAAACACCTAAAGAGCGGAAATATTCGGCTTCCATTCTCGTTTCCACACCTTCTACGATGATAGGAACATCGATAGAGCGAGCTAAAGCGACAACCGCTTCAATGACTTTTCTTTCTTTCTTTTGGTTTTGGCTGTGAGAAAGGAATTTGCAATCGAGCTTCAAGATATCAAAGTTGAGATATCTCAAAGAATTCAAGGAGCTTTCTCCCGAACCGAAGTCATCCATCAAAACACGTATTCCCGCTTCAGAACACTTCTTGACGAAAGCGAGGATTTGAACTTCGAAATCCACATAAGCGGATTCTGTGATTTCCACTTCAATCAAATCGGTAGGAATGCGGTATTCTTTCAAAGTGAAAAGAATATGTTCAAAGATGGTGGGATCACCAAAGTCTGCACGAGAGAAGTTCACAGAGATAGGAACGACTTTTTCAGGTTCGGTATCTAACCATCTACGAAGAGTCTTACAAACCTGTTTCAAAACATAGAAATCTAATTCACGGCATAAACCATTGGATTCAAATAAAGGAATGAAATCTCCAGGAGGGACAAGTTTACCATTCAGATTCCATCTCACCAAGGCTTCACCACCAAAATAGGCTTCCGTTTCTAAATTATATTTCGGTTGGATATAAACTAAGAATTCTCCCTTTTCAATGGATTGATGGAAACGGGAAGAATAGAACTGAGACTTTATTTCCACTTTATCCATTTCGTCATCAAAAATACGGATTGGAATAAGGATATCCTCTTTGGCATAACGATGTGCAAATGATGCTTTCAATAAACATTGTCCAAATTCTTCGCTCTTATCTTTCACCTGATAGATACCGACAGCGATATGAAGGGCAAGCTCTTGGAATTGAGAGGTGATCTCTTCTCTGATCTTGCTTACTTCTAAGGCGATATTTTCCGCAACACCTGTCGTGACGATGACAAAATTATCGGAGCCGTTCTTTCTCGCTAATAGAGAATGAGTATATCTAGAAGTTAAAACAGCTGCGGTCTTTCTTAACACTTCATCCGCAAATACGGTTCCATAACTTCGATTGATGTTTCTGAAGTGATGGAAATCCATATCCAAAATGACGATTGGCTTATCTTTATGCTCTTTCAAATATTCTGGATAGAAATTGTTTAAAACGTTTAACCAAGGTAAATCGGTGATGTGATCAAAATATAGTTTGGAATATAAGAAACCACGATATAAGAGAGCACCGATACTATTGGCAGCATAGTCTGCTAAGAACAAATCGAGCTTTCCATCCACTCTCTTAGGGTTAGAGAAGGTGAAGAAACCACACAATTCTCTTTCCATGAACAAAGGAATGATGATGACGGTATTGATTCCTCTCTCGATAAATCTTTGATAAAGAACAGAATCGAAAGCATCAAAACCTTTCATATCTTCACAAACAAGAGAGAAGCCTCTCTCATAGTAGTTAGGAAGGGAATTGAACCAATAATCATTGAGTGATATGGATTTTGGCAAAGGATTTTTGTAATCTCCTCTGCGATATTGGTACAGTTTTCCGTTTTGATAAGGGTCATTGTTAGTGAAAATAAAGAGTTGAGCATATTCACTCTCATAAAAGTCCATCATCTTATAGATGACAGAATCAATCAATATATCATGAGTTTTTTTGCCGTTTTCTACATACAAATAAGCACTTTGAAGTTCAGAACGCATATCATTTTCAATATCAGAAATGATCGTTCTAGCATCCATGTTATAAGAAGAAGTGGTGACAGGGAGGATGGATTTTGCAACTTCAATAACAACTTTTCTTCCTTCAATAGTAGAGATATGAGAGTTGATACTAATAAAACGCTTGTCAAAAGTGGGTAACTTTTTCCCTAATTCAGGTACACTCTCCATCCATGCACGGTTTTTGTAGAGAATTTCACGAGTTTCCACATCTTCAATCAAGATTAAATCAGGGAGTTCATCGAAATCGCTGAAGTGTTTCAATTGGAGAATATTATCTGCTTCCATATAATCGAGTTCCTAATGCATTATATCTTCTTAGTAAGTATACCATAAATATTGTTTCAATTCCAAAAATAATATTGAAATATATATCTAGTAAGCTAGCTTTTATATGTAAATATGATATACTACTGATACAATTATATGTCCTCTTCTCTCCTCTATCTAAAGGACATTTATTGTCGCCGAGTAACAAAATGAATTTTATCCTTTACTTTGATTATGCTGCTATCGTCATCCTAGCTTTCCAGTTTTTTGCTGTTTTAATGCGTAAACAAACCGAAGGAATCAATAACAAACTTTACCTAATTATGTTAGGTTTGTCCTTCCTAGCTACGACATTTGATATTGTTTCTTCTTTTGATTTTGTTCCTTTACAAGGTCTAACAATTCTTTGTTCATTCTATTTCCTATTTAGAAATACGATTGCTCTCTTCTTGTTCCTATATTCTTTATCTCTTTCTAAAATTTATTACGAATTCCAAAAAAAGAAATATTTGTTCTTGCTCATCTTACTTCCTATCACCATTTACACGGTTCTCTTGATTGTCAACTTCTTCTACCCTCTTCTCTTCTATTATGAATCTGGACCCGCTTTTTTCCGTGGGGCTCACGCTTGGATCACTTATACTGTCGGTTATACCTATTTCTTTGGTGGTCTCTTTATTTTTTTTCGTTTCCGAAACAATTACTCCAAATCCAAGTTGGTCCTAATCGCTTTAGCGCTCATCATGCAAACTAGCTCTTCTGTCTTTCAAATCTTCTTCAGCAAAGTGTTAGTTGAAATGTTCTTCTCTGCCCTCTCTCTCCTCTTCCTCTCGGTATTTGTTGAGAAAGCGGAAGATTACATCGATTATAGAACCATGCTGCCCAACACCAATTCCTTCCACGATTTCATCAAGAGAAATATCGAAGTCAAACACCCCTTCTCTGTCTACATCATGCACCTTTCTAATCTACCCAATATCTACAATGTCTACACCTATGATGATGCCATCGCTTACTTAAGATTATTAGGTAATCGAATCACCTCTACCGCAAAAGGAAGCGACCCTAAAGCTGTCAGTTATTTCTTTGATCCTGACTCCTTTGTCATCGCCTTCCCCAACAAGGAAAACGGAAAGAAAATCCAATCGGAAATCACATTGTTATTAAGAACATTCATCTACACTAAAAATCCGCAACCTTTCCACTTAGAAGGAAAAGACATCTTAGTACATTACCCACAAGATTTCCAAGTTCCTGGACAGATATTAACCTTCATTGCTTCCTTCTATTCCTTGCTGAGCAACACCAGTGCAAATGGCGTGCTCAGTCAGACTTCTGTTCAAAACCAAAACCATCTCTTATTCAACTTAGAAATGATCCTCGATGACGCAATCAAAAACAAGACATTCGAGATGTATTATCAACCGATCTTCTCTATCAAAGAGAACAAATTCCTCTCCACAGAAGCGCTTGTCAGACTTCCTTACAACGGGAAATTCATCTCTCCCGCTCTCTTCATTCCTTTTGCAGAACGTTTCGGTAAGATGAACCAGATCGGAAATATCATCTTAGATAAGACATTTGCCTTTATCCGCAGTGAAGAATACCACTCTAGTGGCATCCAATATACGAATATCAATCTCTCTATCACGCAGTTGTTAGATGAAAAATTCATCGAGAGACTCGAAGATAAGAGAATGGAAAATCACTTAGATAGATCGGAGATTTGTCTTGAATTGACAGAAGGTGTCGCCATCTCTGGCGATAAGACCATCGAAGGAAATATCTACGGCTTAAATGAAGCGGGATATCACATCTCCTTAGATGACTTCGGCGTGGGTTATTCTAATATCGCAAGATTGACCAAGCTTCCTGTCTCCCTCCTTAAATTCGATAAATCCCTCGTAGATCAATTGAATGATTCTCACATCAAATCCTTCCTCATCTCTTTAATTCAGATCGTCAAGGACTTCGGTATGGAAGTGCTAGTAGAAGGCGTAGAGACCAAAGAGAATGCCGACTTCTTGAAAGAACATGATGCCGATAAGATTCAAGGTTTCTATTATTCCAAGCCTCTCTGTGAAAAAGACTTGATTGAATTCTTAAAACAACACAATCAATAAGCAAAAGAAAGGGGCAACGATTCGTTGCCCTATTTTGATGCGTTAATTTTCTTTGGAGAAGTCTAAGTCGGTTTCTTCTAAGATTCTTCTTCTTTCTTCTCTTCTTCTCTCTGCAGCGACTTCGTTTGTTGCCTTGCTAGAATAAACAAAGATGACGATTAAGAAGGCGATCATCGCAACAAGCATGACACCAGTGCCCCAGAGACGGAAGTCCATGACGCTCTCCTTCATACCAAAGAAGGCAGCGAAGGATTTCTGTAAGGCGTAGAGGCCATTGTTGCTAAGCTTTCCATAGTTGTAAGCAAAGACACCTAAGATAGCGAAGACAAAGCCAGTGAGCCATAAGAGAGCGATGATGACATAGAGAACAAGTTCAGAAGTATAAATTTTTCTTTTCTGTTTTTCAGCCATAAATTATTCTCCTTCCACATTTTCGCCACGAGCCTTAGCATCATCGTGAAGCTTTTGACCAAAGGCTTGGAAGAGACCATTCAATTTGCCTTGAGTGGCATCGATGATCTTATCGAAATAAGAAGTGAAGACACGGAAGTAAGCGTTCAAGTCGGTAGTCTGTTTCTTGCCAGTAAAGAGTTCACAATCCGCATAGACAGATTCTCTAGCGAAATTGAAGTCCACATCATCGTTGTAAGAATTGAGAACAGTGACCATGTCGTTGTTGAGCTGATGGAATTCGTTTTCAATCATACGGAAGGAAGGATCCTTTCTCACATCGAATTCGGGATCGCTTTGAGGATTGATTCCGTTGTGAGACTTAGAATAGTTCTGAGCGTATGTATTAGCGTTTTGATTGAGTTCCATGAACTTATCGGCGATGAGGATGCAAGAGATCTTACCAGCGAAAGCGTGATAATATTTTACATCGGTGAGAAGCAATTCCTCAAAGTCAGGTTCACTCGTTCCTCTCTCTTTCAAAGTTCTCAAAGCGGAACCTAAGAAACCTTCTAAGATGGCTCTGATCTTGACGATAGAGGAGAAGAGTTCACAAATCAAAGATTTCTCCACGCGAATCTTGTTGTCTAAGCCGACAGAGACGATTCTGCCGTTTTCGCCATAGACATCCTCGATGAGATATTGAACTTCTTCTTTCAAAGTCTGTCCAATTTCGCCGTTGTTATCGGCGTTGACCGCAAAGGGAGAACCCTCGCTTGTCAAAGCAGTTAAAGCAGCGCAACGAGCGGTTCTTTCTTGAACGGAAAATTCACCGCTTCTAGGAGGAAGGCAATACCAAAGAGTGCTTTCCACAATTCTTGCAATCGTGACGATTGTCATTACATTTCTAATTTCATCATTCATATGAAGTACCTCGAGTTTTGAATATGCACACGTACTAGTAAATAATTATATACAATTAATCATCTTTTTCCAAAGCTTTTTGGAAGTTAACACGTTTGATGACATCATTTTCTAACCATTCGGGATGATTTAAATAATCTTCTAAGTCCGAAATACGCTTGATGACATGGTTAGCTTGAGATTTGAAATGGTCCGGAGATTGAGCCATAGCGAAGGAGTGAGGGAAGCAATCAAACATATATAAATCGTTTCCGCTATCCCCGCAGACAAGAACTTCATCCTTGGTGTATCCATTCGCTTTGATGTAGTTTTCTAGACCGAATCCTTTGTTGATTCCCTTCGCAGTGACTTCAATGGCGTTGCCAGAGACTGCGACTTCAAAGGAATCTCCAAAGCGAGAGATGATGGAAGGAGCGGCTTGCTCCGCTTTTCTTCTACCCGCTTCTTGTAAACCGAAAGCCATCAAGATTTTGTAATTGTCATGCTCTGCAATCCTCTTCAAGAAGAGAGAATCATCACGGATGAGCTTCTCCGCAAAGTAAAGGTTCATATTGTTTCCGTATTGGAAGCCAAGCTCTACCCACTTAGGAATATTGGAAGTGTTGCAATAAAGATAATCATCTTCATCAAACAACATCCAAAGCCAAACACCGAAATCTCTGTGGAAAGTAGCAAACAGTTCCGCTAACTTCTTTCTGTCCATCGGATATTTGTCATAGGTCTTACCATCTTGTTTAAAATAAGCCCCGTTACAACCGATGAGAGATATCTTGTGATGGAGTTGTCTTTCCACCCTAGGAATGATTCCACCGTTTCTACCAGAAACACAAACAAGATGCCCTCCGTTATCCAAATAACGGCGCAAGAACTTCTTGTTGCAATCGGGTATACCGCGAATTCTCTGTTTGGGATAGAAGAGAGTTCCATCCATATCTGTGGCAATCAATTTTATCATGGGCTATATTCTATTACTTTTTGGAACAAAAAAAAAGAGAGAGGTATAACCTCTCTCAAGATTGTTATTTATCGATTTCAATCACACCGTATCCGTGGTCTTCTCTTTCATAGAGAACATTGACCAAACCGGTGGCGGAATCTAAGAAGATGAAGAAGGAATGTCCGAGGGCGTCCATTCTATCTAAGGCTTCATCGACATCCATAGGAGCTAAAGATAATTTCTTTTTCTTAACGATATCCAAATCCTCATTGACAGCATCGTTTTCTATTTGTTCGAGGAGGAAGTTTTCGGAGACGGAATTCTTTTTCTTGGTTTTGTTGACTCTGGTTTTGACTTTTCTCATCTGACCAGTGAGCTTCTCGGCAATGACATCGATAGCATCATAGAAGTCGGGATTGGAGGTTTTGGCTCTGAGGTATACTCCGTCAGGGCTAGACATAGAAACTTCAACGGATTTGTTTTTGTTGGCGAGATCGGTGATCGTCACTACACATTTGATTTGATTAGAAGAGCGGAAGTAATGGTCGAATTTTGTGAGTTTGTCCTCACAGGACCTCTTCATCGCAGCGGTGAAGGCGTCATCTTTGCACACATAGTTGAATAACATAATGGAAACTCCTTTCTGTGTTCACTAATATTATATTCTATTTGATTAAGTCTTTAAAGAAATTACACGAATATTTTGTTTTTTTCTTCTCTTCTTTCTTTGGAAAACGAAACTTGTCCTCTTTTTGGACAAAACGAAAAACTTCACATGTCCAATAAAGAGCATGTGAAGGGTTGAAATTCGTTAACAACTTTGAAATTACAGACAAAGTTTCTTTAACAATTCTACTTTGTCTAAACGCTCATAAGGAAGAGTGAGGTCAGGTCGTCCAAAGTGACCATAAGCGCTCAAATCCTGATAGCGGAAAGAGGGGTGAGTCAAGGAGAACTGAGAGATGATACCCGAGGGAGTGAAATCGAAGACTTTCTCATCGATTAAGCAAGCTAAGATCTTATCTTTGCTCACCTTTTCACTTCCGTAAGTCTCAATGGAGATAGAGACCGGTTCGGAAACTCCGATGGCATAAGAGAGTTGAATCATACAGCGTTTGGCAAGTCCTGCTGCCACAATATTCTTTGCGGCGTATCTAGCGGCATAAGCAGCGCTTCTATCCACCTTAGTGGGATCTTTGCCAGAGAAGGCTCCGCCACCGTGAGGGGCGCTTCCGCCATAAGTGTCGACAATGATCTTTCTTCCGGTGAGTCCTGTATCACCTAAAGGACCACCAATTTCAAATCTTCCTGTGGGGTTGATATAGATTTCAAATCCTTCAGAAATATCGACAGGGAAAGAAGAAACAACAGGATAGATGACTTTCTCTTTGATTTGTTTTCTCAATTCTTCAATCTCAATATCGGGATTGTGTTGGCAAGAGAAGACCACAGCATTGAGCTTAGGATGATCCGGAGTAGTGTAGTCGATGGTGACTTGGCTCTTCATATCCGGACGAGCGAAAGTGAGCTCTCCATTCTTTCTAAGCATCGTAGCATAACGGACTAATTTATGAGACACAACCAAAGGTAAAGGCATATAGTTTTCGGTCTCATCGGTAGCATAACCGAACATGATACCTTGATCGCCAGCACCGATAGATTTGCTATCAAAGGAGGAATCTACACCTTGAGCGATGTTAGGGGATTGGGTGACGATGTAAACTTCTACATCCATGGTATCGGCACCGATACCAAGCTCAGGAGAAGTGTAGCCGATCTCTCTGACGACATCTCTAGCAATCTTTTCGTAATCCACCTTGGTCTTGGTGGTGATTTCACCAGAGATGATGATCTTTTCTCTTGTGGCCATTGTTTCCACAGCGACTCTAGATTGAGGATCTCCTTGGATACAGGCATCTAAAATGGCATCCGAAATGCGGTCACAGACCTTATCAGGATGACCTTCTGAAACGGATTCAGAAGTGAATAATTGTTTGATTTGACTCATGCCTGTTTCCTCATTTCTAGATAAGACTTCAACCCTAAAGCGAGTTGGTCTGGGCAAGAGGTGGGTTTAGCACCACACTTTACCCCTTCTAATTTGCTAGCGACATCACTAGCCTTCATTCCGATGATGAGTCTACGAATGCCTTGTAAGTTTCCAGGGCATCCACCCATCACTTGGAAATCGACGATGGTGTCATCTTTGTCTTCAATTTGAAACTGCATTCTCACAGAGCAGGTTCCTTTGGGACTGAATGTGTAAGTTTGAACCATACACACCTCCTTTCTAAATTAAGGTTTCCCTTATTTTTGTTTCTTGTGATACACCCACTTTTCTCCGATAGGTGTTCCATAATAATTGAGATTGTTGAAGTATTTCTCAAAAGTCTCATAATTGAAACCATATTTGAGAATATCGAGATAACAATCTTGTAATAAGTCAAAGGCACGATTGGATAATTCTAAGAAGGATTCGTGTCTTTTCTTTCCTGTGACAGGATCTAACCATTCTCTTCTCTCTTCGTTGAGAACAGAGATGTCTTCCTTCTTGGGAAGACGCTGAGCGGAGAGAGAGGATTTGAAGGTGAGATAGACTCTCAGTCTCGTTCCTTTGTTGATGAAGTGAATACAACTCTTCATATTATTGATCGCATTAGAATAGCAGTGCTTGGGAAGTCTTGTATCAAACATCTTCGAAAGAACAGGAACTAAGTGATGGTCGAGCATATCGAGAGACTTCTGATTGAAGGGAATCAAGGAAGATGGATCGTTTAAGAAATCAATCATGTTGTATTTCTTAGCAAGACAGGCATCGATATTGGCTTCAAAGAAGGCGTGGTCATAATGATAATGACCTGTGATTCTTCCATCACTATCAAATCCCGATTCGTAAAGGATATAGGGATGAGCTTCTCGATCTAAAAGATAGTGAGCGAATTGACCAAAGGTAAACGCCATGAACGCTTTTTGATCTTTATCATTGTTATCGACCGCTTCCACTTGATAACACTTATTGATGAGTTCTTTAAAGAACTCTCTTCCATCTAATTTGTGTAGTTTATTGCCAATCTTCTTCAAAGCGGTAGGTATATGTAGACCATGGGTAGGAACAATTCCCACATAAAAGAGTGCATCTGGACCTTGAGCTCCCCAGAGGAAGTAATCGTAGTTACCCTTCAAAAAGGAGTTGTCAAAATGAAACTCTTTATTGAGCTCATTCTCTTTCAAGGCAAAGCGTTTGGCTAGAAGAGAGTGGGCGAGAAGATTTGGCATAAAACCTCACTTAGAATTTGACAATGGTACCAGTGACACCTGTAGCGGCACCACCGACAGCGTTGCTTTCATCGGTATCGATGTGCATAGCAAGAGCGTAGCTAGGGCTGACTCTGACAACGGTATCGCCTAAGATGGCGCTTCTTCCATTGGAAGAGACGATCTTGACAGCGACGATATCACCATTCTTGACATGGAAGTTTTCAGCATCTTCAGGAGTCATGTGAATGTGACGTTTGGCGATGATCATACCTCTAGGGCAATCGACTTTGTTGCCGTTGAGAGGGTTGACTAAAGTGACAGGAGCGGAGCCTTCTAAATCACCACTTTCTCTGACAGGAACATTAGCTTTCAAAGTTCTAGCTTCGGTCATGGAGATTTCGACTTGGTTCTCTTTTCTGACAGGTCCTAAGATGGACATATTCTTGATGGTGGTATCTTTGTATTCGATCTCACCAGTGACTTTGTTCTTCACTTGAGCGTGATAAACGATATCTAATCTTTGATCAGAAGCGAACTGACCAGGTTGACTAAGATATTTCTTAACGGTTAATTGTGCGCCTTCTCCAAAGAGAGCTTCCAAGGTCTCTTGTGTGACATGGATGTGATGAGCGCTAGTTTCGACAATAAAAGATTTTTCTTCAGACATTTTGATTTATACCTCGTTATTAAATTCTATCACATTAAAACTATTATAGGGTGGGAAAAAGAATATAATTCTTTTATAGCTTAAAAAATGCAAAGATAAAACACCATTTTGGCATGGTGTTTCTTTCTTCACGATTAATCGTTGTTCTCTAATAAGAAATTTGCGACTTTTTCCGCAGAGAGATCTTGGATCAAATCTTCTCTGTGATTGCGAATGAATTCATTGACTTGTTCATCGGAGAGTTTGTAATGGTTACGAATGTCAGAGATGGCTTTGTTGATTTCCGCTTCGCTAGGAATCAAGTTTTCTCTATTCGCGATATATTGAGTCAAAGCACTGGTTTTAGCACCTTGGATGGCTTCTTTATCCATAGCCGCATCAAATTGTTCTTTACTCATTCCAATCGCTTGGATATAAGCATCTAAAGTCATTCCGTATTGAGCGACAGAGTTGGTGTAGAAATTGAGAGTTCTTTGTCTAGATTTTTCAATTTCTTCCGGGCTGACTTCAATGGTAGAAGCGGAGACAATTTGAGCGATCAATTTATCTAAATATTCTTTATCGATATCATTTTGTTTATGATGGTTGATCTGTTCTTCCATCTTTGTCTTTAATTCTTCCACAGAAGAAAGTCCTAAATGAACAGCAAATGCATCATTGAGTTCCATTCTCTCTTCTTCTTTGACTTCATGAACTTTGCAATGGAAGACCACGGCTTTACCAGCAAGATGGCTGGCGTGATATTCTTTAGGAAAAGAAACATTGACATCAACTTCCTCTCCCGCCTTTTTTCCAATGAGTTGTTCTTCAAATCCAGGGATAAAAGTGTGAGAACCTAATTTCAAATCATAGTGTTCCCCTTTTCCACCATCAAAAGGAGTCCCATCTAAGAAACCTTCATAATCGATATTGACGATATCGCCTTCTTTTGCTTCCCCTTCTTTTGTGTGACTATGAACATGATGCTCAAGTAAATGTTGTAATTCTGCGTTCACTTCTTCTTGAGTAGCAGGCGTTATCTTTCCTTTACCAAGATGATTTTGTGTATAAGCAGCAAAAAGATTATTCATGTGATTTCTCCTAATTTTTATTCGCTATATCATAACGGAATACTATGAAAAGAGCCACAAAAATTTTAAAAAAATATTAAAAAAAGTCCCATTTGGGACTTAGTTATTGCGATTGCGATTGTATTCGCTCAACTCCGCATTGGCTCTCTCTTCTTCTTGAAGACGGCGGAGCATGTCTTGGAAAGACATACCTTCCGGTTGAACCAATTGGACATGTTTGATTTCAGGGATCTCATCCATGAGGAGAACTTCAATCGAGTCAGAGACATCGCTCTCTGCCATATAGCAACCATTGCAAGCGCCGCTCATGGTCACATAGCAAATACCCGTATCCAAATCAAAGCGCTCCAAATGGATATTACCACCTTCTCTTTGAAGGAAGGGACGGAGACGATCTAAGACATCTTCGATCTGTTGATTGAGCTGATTTAATTTTTCTTGTTCTGCACTCATATACACCTCTAAATTTTCAACGAAGGAATTATAACACCAAGAAAGAAAAGGTGTTAGCAATATGATTATTTATTTTAAAATTGCGATGACGTGTTCTTGTCTTCCCCCGACCATGACAGGATTTCTATTCTCATCGATATAGATATCGGTTTCACTTCTCATACCAAAATCCGGAGCATAAATACCTGGTTCTAAAGAGAAGGAGACACGAGGAAGAATCTCTCTTGTATCATGAGATTCATAATTGTCCATATTCACACCAGGACCATGGACATCACTTGCGATACAGTGTCCGGTTCTATGAGTGAAGTATTGACCGTATCCAGCTTCTTCTACCACAGAGCGGGTGATGTCATCCACTTCATATCCTTCCACTCTTCTGTTAGGAAGATTCTCTTGTAAGAAAGAGAAAGCTTTATCCACAGCTCTTCTTAAGACTTGGAATCTTTCTTCATAAAGAGAGGGAACTTCTTCACCGACATATCCCATCCAAGTGATATCAGCATAGATATTTTCTTTCCCGATCTTCTTTGCCCACATGTCAATCAAAACAGAATCACCTCTGACAATCTTTGAGTGATTTTCTTTGGTAGGACCATAGTGAGGATTCGAGGCTCTTTCATTGACAGCAACTATCGCAGGATCATCAAATTCCATTCCTTCTTCTTGAAAACGAGTAGCAATGAATTGTTGAATCTCAAATTCGTCGCTGTAACCTTGCGTTAAGATGTCCTCTTTAATCTTTGCAAAAGCTTGATCTTTGATCTCTAATGCTTTCTGACAAGCCCATTTTTGACTCTCATAAGCAGCGGGAGAAAACTGAGAAGAGAAACGGGAGAGAATATCCATAGAAGAGAGGATATTCAATCCTAATTTTTGAATGAAATCCACCGAACCAAAGTCGGCTAGTGAGACTCTAGGAAGAAGTCCATTTTCAGAGATATCCATCAAAACGTTTTTATACGAAGCAAAAGATTCTCTTTCAATTTGAAGCATTTCTTTCCATGTGTGATACACTTTCAAATCAAAGTTTTTTGACACATCTTCATCACTTAAAAACACGGTGTCGATACTGTGAGTGATCAGATAGGATTTCCCCACTCTTGGGATGACTAAGAAGATCTTTCTTGTCAACATCTTCTCGCCTAAAAAGGAGACCAGAGTAGGATTTCTATTCTCATAATCTACCATGATCCAAGCGTCAACATTCTTCTCGTTTAAATAGGATTTTACTGTTTCAATGGAATTCATAAGCACCTCTAAAAAACTCCAATGATTATACCACCATTGGAGTTATTCTTGTGTGATTTGCTTATTAATCTTCGTCCACGTAAGGGAGTCTAGGATCGGTGTAGAAGCAATTGTTGTAGATGAAGAGTTTTAATTTCTCGGGATCATTCGTTTCATAGAATTCGACTAAGAGCTTTAAGAATTCATCATTGCTTTCAGGACGGATAGAGAAGATACCCTGTCCGTGACGGAGAAGGAATTGATTGGTCAAAATATTTGCGCATCTCTTATTGCCATCGAGGAAGACTTGGGTTCTCATCAAATAGCAATAAAGATCTAATCCTCTTTCAATGAAAGTTTTCTTTGCTTCCACGATATCACGGATTCTGTTGTTGACTTCAAAGGAATCGGGAATTTGAGGGACATATTCCGTACCGGTGATGGTGACAACAGAAGTTCTCACTCTACCTGCATCATCGCTTAAGCCTCTACCGTTGACGATTCTATGGATGACACAAAGAGTAGATAAGTCGGTAGGCATGTCGAGTAAGAATCCATCTTGTAAACGGTGATAGACGGTACGAAGGTTTTGGAGTTTCTTCAGTCCAGAGGGACGGGGAGAGGCGGGGAGTTCATCGTGTTTGATGTAAGCTCTGGCTTCCACGAAATTCATTCTCACACCTTCTAAATAAGCAGCATTGTAGACCAAATCGACCAAATTATCTTCGATCAAATCTACTTTCTGCTGCTCATTCATTTCTGCTTGGTCTTTAAAAACGGAATTCATATTTTATCCTCCTTTTGCTCTAGGATTAAAACTACCTTTATTATACTTCAATTGCGCCTATTTAGCGAGTAAGATTATGCTTTCCAGATTCTTTTTTTGACCTCTTCTATCTTCTTGATCAATTTAGAATAAACTCTTTCCATCATCCATTTTTCACTGACATAATTTTCTAGTTCATATAGTGGAATCCACTTTACTCCAGTATTCTCTTCTTCGTTGACAAAAAGGACATCTTCCTCACTTGCAAGAAGAAGATAGGTGACATTCATATGAAGATGAGAATTGACATATTGTTCTCTTTTGATGTGACCAGAAACGGGTAAGACTTCAATGGAAAAAGGAGCTTCATCTAACAGATGGATATTCTCTACTCCACTCTCTTCTCTAGCTTCTTTCATGGCGACAAGAGAGAGGTTTTCCTCTCCATCCGCATGACCGCCAAGCCATGCCCAAGAGTTATAGATTTTGTGATAGGCAAATAAAACTTTATCTAAGGAAGAATTCACCACAAAAGCGGAGGCGCTCATGTGAGCAAGAGTGTTGCTTCTTAAAAAAGCATTTTCGTTGGTATAGAGAAAATGAAGGATGACTTCCTTATCGATTCTCTCTTGTTCATCAAAGGGTTTATATTCCTGTAATTGTTCAACAATTGTCATACTTCTATTATAAATTATCCTAAAGCAATATCCAATATCATCATCAAGATAAAGCCAAAGATAAAGGAGAAAACACCATAGTGAGAAGAATTGTTATCTTTCAAATCCGGAATCATCTCTTCTGCGACAACATAGATCATACAACCAGCGGCAAAAGAAAGAGCCCAAGGCATGATGGCTTGAATGGATAAAGCTAAGAATAATCCAGCGACAGCAGCGATAGGTTCCACCGCACCTGAGAACATACCAAATAAGAAAGCTTTCTTTTTATTACCTGTTTCAGAACGAACCGGAAGAGAGACCACAGCACCTTCTGGGATATTTTGTAATCCGATACCTAAAGCGAGCATAAAAGCCGAAGTCATCACACCCATAGGACTTCCATCAGCGAGAGAAGCTAAAGCGACACCAAAAGCGATACCGACAGAGAGTCCTTCCGGGACATTATGGATAGTAACGGCTAAAAACATCTTAGAAGTTTTGGATAAACGTCTTGTCTGAATTCCCTCTTCTTCATTCTCTTTGACATGAAAGTGAGGAACAATCTTATCGATGCCGTATAAGAAAAGTGCACCTAATAAGATAGAGATACCGACCACCAACCAGATAGGCATATAAGTGACTTCTGTCTCTAAAGAAGGAAGAATCAAAGAGAAAAAGGAAGCCGCTAACATGATACCTGCAGCAAAGCCGGTGAAGATTTGAGATACTTTATTCGAGATTTCTTTCTTTGGGAAAAAGAAGACAACAGCACTGCCGAGTGTCGTGCAAAGAAAGATGAATGAGATTCCAAGAATCGTGGTTAAGATTGGGGACAAAACAGACCTCCTTTCAAATAGTTAGTTTGAACTAACTTGCAAGATTATAACCCCCTCTTTTCTCATTTGCAACAAGAACACACTTTGTTTTATTTCTATTTCGTTTTAAAATATTTGCTAGATGTAAAAATTATGGCTAAGGCTTGTAGAGAAGATTTTGACCCCAAGTTCTTTAAAGGGGTAGCTCATCGTGGACTTCACAATGAACAATTTACAGAAAATGGATTAAACGCATTTCAAAATGCGATCGATCACGAATTATCTTTTGAATTAGATATTCATCTCACCAAAGACAATGAATTGATTGTCTGTCATGATCCTGATTTAAAAAGAACCACTGGAAAAGAAGGAATCATCGAACATCTTACCAGCAAAGAGATTCGAGAGAATTATCGACTCTTAGATGGTGAGGTTGTTCCCACTCTTCAAGAAGTTTTAGATCTCAATAAGGAGAGAGAACTTATCGTTGTCGAATTGAAACCTTTAGAAAAGAATCATAAAGCACTCGCGAAGAAAGCGCTAGAAGTCTTAGAACAGATTCAAGATAAAAAGAAGATTACTCTCATCTCCTTTGATCCTAGAGCCCTTTGGCCTTGCAAAAAGTCTCCTTTCACTCGTGGACTTCTTTTAGCCAAGGTGAGATATGATGTCGCTTTCTTTAGAAATACGGTGGATTACATCGATATTGAAGATGTCTTAGTAGATGAACCTAAGATGAAAAAATACCGCCAAAAAGGTGGTATTGTCAATTGTTGGACCATCCGTACTCCAGAACAGTTTGAAGCGGTCAAAGAGAAAGTGGATACGGTCACATTTGAACTGATGGATGATCAAATCGTCAAAGATTATTACAACAAATAGCAAATTAAAGAGCGGACAACCCGCTCTTTTCTTATTCTTGATAATCGAAGAAAATATTGTTGTCGTGATAGGAGACAACACATCTTGCCCCACTCTTGATAGGAACCATCGGAGGAATGTGACCTAAATCGACATCGAAGAGAATCGGAATCTCTTTTCCTAAGATATCGGTGACTGCCGTAAACTTATTCACACCGAGAATATCTCTATCTAAACATAAAGGTCTACCAAAGATAAATGCTTTGGTATTTTTAAACCATCCCGCTTCTTTTAACTGGAACAAACCGCGTCGAATCTGAAGCGGATTTAAATCACAAGCTTCTAAGAAGAAGATATTTTCTTCGTGTCTTTCATTGAATTCTTTCATGTGGTCATATTTAGTGCCACAGATGGTGAGAAGACAATCTAAACATCCACCCACTAAGATTCCTTCTTCTTTCTCAAAGTTTTGAGAGATGATCTTCTTTTCTTTTCTTAGGACAAGGCGGTGGAAAGGACTCTTTGGATTATTGACTTCTCCGGAATATTTTTCAAATCCTTCTAAATGCTTCTCTCCTTTTAATAGATCAAAGACTTGTTTCTCCCCTAATCTCATGGGCTTCTCATAATAGGTAGTGAAGCAAGGACCATAAATAGAGATGACATCACAGATGGTAGTCAAAGTGAACGTGAGATTGGTGTTATCGCTGTAGCCGATAAACCATTTGGGTTGAGCTTCTTTGATTCTTTCAAAGTCGATGAAAGGAAGAATATCACACATCGTTTCTCCTCCACCCACAGAGAAGAGAACATTGCTTTCTTCATTCAAATAAGCGTCCATGAATTCTTTTGCTCTCAACTCTGGAGTATTTGAGGATAACACACCTTCATTGAGATGAACATTCTCTCCTTCAACGACAGTATATCCTAATCGTTCTAATCGATATTTGGTTTTCTCATATCTCTCTTTATAAGGAGAAGTAGTCACACCAAAAGAAGGGGCTATTGTATATAAACGCTCGTTATATCGAATCCATTTTGCTTGTTTCATAATTGAATTCTCCTTTCAAAATTATACCATACAAAAACCGCTCCCGAAGGAGCGGCTTATCAATTTTGCTTATTAAGCGGCTTTGCCGTAATCAAGAGGAGGAATTTCTCTTCCGGTAGCGACTCTGAGTTCTTCCAAGATAGCTCTAGCTTCTTCGTCTTCTTTGGCGATCTTTTCAGCCTTAGCAGCTTCTTTTGCTTTCTGCTCAGGAGTCTTAGCAGCTTCTTTTTCTGCTTTCTTAGCTTCAGCAGCGGCTTTCTTTTCTTCTGCAGCTTTCTTGGCAGCAGCTTTCTGCTCGTTGAGTTTTGCTAATTCTTCTTCGTAATTGAGTCCCTTCTTTTGGCAGGTGACTTCTAATTCTTTGACTTCAGCTTCATAAGCTAACTGTTCGTCTCTTTCGGCATCCATAGCCATCTTAGTTTCGGGATCAACATAAGTTCCACCTTCTTTTTCCGTGAAGTACTTCTGATCTCTTTGGATAGCTTCGTGAGCGACATTGTTGAATTTTTCAACGTTCATGAAGATGAACATGAGGGCGATAATCAAGTAGCAGACAACTTCGCCACCGAAGAAGAGAGAGGTGTTGAGGACTTGGTTGGGGACAGGATCAGCAACATTGTAAGGGATAGCAGCATTCAAACCGGCGATGATACCATTGGCGATACCAGTCATACCGACCATGATGGAACCATATAATGCCATAGTGAAGCCGTCAGTTCTGACACCGTGGACAGCTTCTTGACGATCGAGGACGTCAGCCATTAAGGCCATAGAGATGTACATAGCAGGGCCAGTACCTAAAGCCTTGAGACAGAAGGCAGCGATGGAGACACCATAGAGACCACCAGTGCTTCCGCCGATAGCGGGGATGAGGACTAAGAAGCCTAATGCGCCAGTAACAACAGCGAAGAGGGCGCCTAAACGGATAGCACCAGCTTTTCTGAACTTAGCAGCAAGAGGCCAAACAATAACCATACCTAATGCGGTAGGGATAGCACCGACAGTAGAGATGAGACCAGCTAATGCGATTTGGTTGTTGCCTAAGAAGGCTTGAGAGAACCAAGAGGCATCATTGTTCTTTAACATACCACCTAATTGATAGAAGAAGTAGAAGAGGATGATCAACCACCAATATTTATCTTTGGTACAGATCTTGATTTGTTCCTTCATAGGAATCTTCTTGACTTCTTTTTCTTCAGCAACATCAGCTCTTTCTAAATTGTTGAATTTTTCTTCGGTGATTCTTTCACGAGTGAAGAAGTATTCTAATAAACAACCTAAGACTAAGGAGGCGATCATGACGATCATCAAGATAGTCCATTTACCATTACATTCAAGACGTTCAGCTTCGTTGGTGAGCATATCGGTGTTCTTAGGAAGTAAACCGATAGCATCAACAAGGAAGGGACCGACCATACCAGCAAGACCAGCAGCACCAAGTTGGGCACCGTTTGCGGCAGTGGCTAAGAGAGAACGCTTTCCACCATCACGGGTAGAAAGGGAGACTAATGCAGAGTGAGAAGTGTAGTAGAAGGGCCAGGCAATAGCGTAGTAGAGGTTGTAACCGACGGCGACAAAGACTAAGGATAAGATGTTAGGCTTATCCGCAGTTGCACCTTCAGGGAAGGGGACTAAGAATAATGCTAATAAAGCGACAGCGATTAAAGGTAAGCCGAGCAAGATCAAAGGTCTAGCTTTACCTGCGACGGAAGGTTTTCTTTCCATCAAACGACCAACGAACAAGTTACCAATGACGATGACAATCGCAGAGATAACCGGTAACAATGTTTCGAAGATAGGAGCCCAAGTTCCTAAGCCTAAAACCTTGTCCCAATACTGCAAGACGTACGTGTTGACGACACCATTCGCGAGCATTGCGAGCATAGGACCAAGTAGGTAGCCTAAAGCAGTTTCAGGGAATAGTGACACTTTAGCGGATTTGATCTTCGTTGAGAGGAGCGGAGTTTCAAATACGCTTTTCTTCTTGGCTTTTTCCATAAAAAAAATTTCCTCCAGTTTCTAAGATAAATTTTAATACATTTTGTAAGCGGTTAAAATCTTTTTTTGTAAAAAAGCGAAATAAATATTTCATGAACCAAATTTGACAGTGAATATCTTTTGACAAAAAGGGGTCATTTGTCTTATTTTTGCCATTCTGCTCGATTTTAAGGGCGTAGTTTAAAAAAGAGATTGAAAGAGAAGGAAAAACAAATTTCTTCCGAAATCACGCGATATTTTTAAGAGAGAAATACATCTCTATTGATGTAAATTATCCCTCTTCGTGATAAAATCTCATGGAGTAGAATTATGGTCAATCAGGAAATGCTCTCTTATGGGAAACAAGCCTCCGTGATTCGAGAATTGTTTGAACAAGCAAAAAGAGAGAAGAAACTCATCGGTGAAGAAAATGTTTTTGACTTTTCTATCGGCAATCCTTCCATTCCCACTCCCGAAAAGGTCAATCAAACGCTAATCGATCTTCTACAAAAAGAAGATAGTGTTCTTTTGCATGGCTACACTTCTTCTGCGGGTGACCTAACTTCTAGAGAAGCTATCGCTACTTATTTAAATCAAAAATATCAGGCGAATTTATCTGGTAATCATATTTATATGACCGTAGGAGCTGCCGCTTCTTTAACCATTTGTTTCCACGCATTGATAGAAGAAGGAGAGGAGATTCTTTGCTTCGCTCCTTATTTCCCAGAATATTCTGTCTTTGCTCATAAAGCAAAAGCCATCTTTAAACCGGTGAAATGCGATAAAGATTTCTTCCCAGATGTGCAAGATTTAGAAGCAAAGATCACAGAGAAGACCAAGATTGTTCTTTATAATTCTCCGAACAATCCTACTGGCGCTGTCTATCCTAAGGAAAGATTAGAGGAGATTGCTGCTCTTTTAGAAAAGAAACAAAAAGAATATCATCATGAAATCTATTTAATTTCGGATGAGCCCTATAGAGAATTAATCTACACTTCTACCCCTTATCCTTTCATCACCAACATCTACGACAATTCTCTGGTTTGTTATTCCTTCTCTAAATCTCTATCCTTACCCGGAGAGAGAATCGGATATATCGCGATGAGTGAGAAAATGAAAGATGTAGAAGATGTCTTTGCTGCTATTTGTGGAGCAGGAAGAAATCTTGGCTTTGTTTGTGCCCCTTCTCTCTTCCAAAAATTGATTCCTTCTGTGTTAGGAATCACAACGGATATTTCCTTATATCAAGAGAATCGAGACTTGCTTTGTTCTATCCTTTCTCAATTAGGATATGAATATGTTAAACCCGATGGCGCTTTCTATCTCTTTTTGAAGGCATTAGAAGAAGATTCTCTTTCTTTTTCTAAGATAGCAACAAAATTCCATCTCTATTTGGTTCCTTCCGATTCCTTTGGATGCAAAGGATATGTCAGAGTTGCTTATTGCACAAAGAAAGAAACCATACAGCGTTCTAAAGATGCGTTTAGACAATTAAAAGAGTATTATGACGAGGTGAAGAAATGAGTGATTTAGAAAAGAATCGTGCTCTCATCAATGAGATCGATGAGAAGATGGCCAAATTATTTGAAGAGAGAATGAAGGCGGTAGAAGGTATCGCCGAATATAAGAAAGAGAACTCTCTTCCAATTTTTGATGCCAAAAGAGAACAACAGCTTTTAGAGAAAAATACCAACTATATCTCTTCTCCTCTCATTCAAGAATATTATGTCCCTTATTTCCAAGGACTATTAAAAGCAAGCAGAGCTTATCAGGAAAGACTTCTTTCCACTTCTAAGATCGCTTATTGTGGAGTAGAAGGTGCTTACGCTTACTTAGCTGCAAAAAAAGCTGATCCGAAAGCTGAACTTGTCGCTTTCCCATCTTTTGAAAAAGCATACAAATCGGTCGTAGAAGGAACTTGTGATTACGCCCTTCTTCCTATCGAGAATTCCTTTGCTGGAGATGTCGGAGATACCATGGACCTTGTCTTCAACGGAAATCTTTTCATCAACCGCATGGTCTCTTTAGAAGTAAGACACGCTCTCTTAGCCAAAAAGGGAACCAAGATGGAAGATATCAAGACGGTCGCCTCTCATCCTCAAGCTTTAGCCCAATGTTCTGATTTCATTCAACAACACGGCTTTGCTCAAATTGCAAGAAGCAATACCGCTGTCGCTTGTAAAGAGCTTGTCGAAAGTGATGATGCTACTGTGGCTGTCATCGCTTCTCCTGAGAATGCTTCTTTATATGGATTAGATATCTTAGCTTCTCACATCAATACTTCCGAGAATAACACCACAAGATTTGCCCTCTTTTCTCGCGCTTTAGCCAAAGTCGATCCTAACTCTAAGATGGGAGAAAACTTCATCTTAGTCTTCACCGTCTTAAATGAAGCGGGTGCTTTAGCAAAAACTCTTAATATCATCGGTGCGCATGGATTCAATATGAGAAACCTTCGCTCTCGTCCGATGAAAGGTTTGCTTTGGACCTACTATTTCTTTGTGGAATTAGAGGGAAATATCAATACCGTGGATGGAAAAGATATGCTAAATGAACTCTCTACCATCACCGACAGATTAAAATTAGCGGGTGTTTATCACCTAAATGAGGATGAATGATATGGTGTTAACCATGCAGTTAGAAGAACCTTATGATATCGTTGTCGAAAGAGGAGTGTTAGAAAAAGCTTCCTCTCTTCTCTCCTTAGAGAGAAAAGTTTTGCTTGTCAGCGATGATGGGGTTCCTTCTACTTATCAGCAAACTCTCTTAAAACAATGTAAACAAGGCTATCTCTATGTCATTCCTCAAGGGGAAGCGAGCAAGAGTTTTGAATCCTATCAGAGAATTCTCTCTTTCTTGATTGAAAAACATTTCACCAGAAGCGATTGTGTCATCGCTTTAGGCGGAGGTGTTGTGGGAGATTTGGCCGGTTTTGTTTCCGCCTCTTATATGAGAGGAATCGATTTTTACAATATTCCTACTACCCTTCTCTCTCAAGTAGATTCTTCTATCGGTGGAAAGACAGCCGTGGATTTCATGGGAGTAAAAAATATCATTGGAGCTTTCTATCAACCCAAGAAAGTTCTCATCGATGCCAACACCTTAAAGACACTAGATGCTAGACAGTTCTCTGCAGGATTAGTGGAAGCCTATAAGATGGCTCTCAATTTCTCTTTACCCTTAATAGAAAAGATCGAAAAGAGCAAAGATATTCAAAAAGATATCGAAGATATCATCATCGAAGCCTTAAAGATCAAAAAGATGGTGGTAGAAGAGGATGTCAAAGAAAAAGGATTAAGAAGTGTCTTAAATTTTGGCCACACCATCGGACATGCCATAGAAGCCTATGAGGAAGGAAGACTGCTTCATGGAGAATGTGTTGGTTTAGGTATGTTATTCTTCTCTTCTGAAGAAGTGAAAGAGAGAATCCTAAAATTCTTAAAGAAATACAATCTTCCAACTCGTGTAAGATTAGATAAAGATGCTATCTATGAAATCTTATCTCACGATAAGAAAACACAAGGTGAAAACATCCGTATCATCCTCTGTGAAAAAGCGGGGAGTTATCAGATTAAGAAGATTCCTTTAGAAGAGATTAAAACTTATATGGAGGCCAGTTATGAGAAATAGTATCGGAAATATTCTCACCCTCACTCTCTTTGGAGAGAGCCACGGAAATAAAATCGGTGCCGTTTTAGATGGCTTTCCTGCGGGAATTCAAATCGATGAAGATTTCTTAAAAGAGTGCTTAACCAAAAGAAGACCATCTCTTAAAGGAGAGACAGCAAGAGTCGAAGAAGATCATTATGAGATTCTTTCTGGTGTTTTTCATGGTTATTCTACTGGTGCTCCTATTGCCATCACGATTGAAAATAGCAACACTCGTTCCAAAGATTATGACAAGATGAAAGATCTTGCTAGACCATCTCACGCCGATTATGTCGCACAAATGCGTTATAAAGGATATCAAGATTATCGAGGAGGCGGTCACTTCTCTGGAAGAATCACCGCTCCGATTGTTGCTCTTGGCTCTTTAGCTATCTCTGCACTTAAAAAGAAAGGCATCCTAATTGGAACTCACATCTTAAAATTAAAAGATATCGAAGATGTTCCTTATTCTAACGATAAAATCGATAAAGAGATCGAATGTGTCAATTCTAAGCTTTTCCCTGTGATTTCGGATGTGGAAGAACAGATGAAAGAAGTCATGAGAGAAGCAGCAGATTTAGGTGATAGTGTCGGTGGAATCCTTCAAGTTGGGGTTTCTCATCTTCCTGTGGGTGTGGGAGAGCCTTGGTTTTCTTCTTTAGAAGGAGAACTTTCTAAAGCCATGTTTTCTATTGGAGGAGTGAAAGGCATCGAATTCGGTTTAGGATTTGGTTTTGCTTCTCTTCCTGGATCTAAAGCTAATGACGCCTATGAAGAAAAAGCAAAGACAAGAACCAATAATAATGGAGGAATCAATGGGGGATTAAGCAATGGAATGCCCATTTTATTCAACCTTGCTGTCCGTCCTACTCCTTCCATCTCCTTGCCTCAAAATAGTGTCAATATGAAGACAATGGAGAACACAAAGCTTGTCATTGAAGGAAGACATGATCCTGCTATCATCAGAAGAATGAGTATCGTCATCACTTGTATGACTGCCCTCACTCTCATGGATTTATTGTTAGTCAAAGAAGGAGAAGGATATTTCCAAGACTGATATGCAATACGGATTGATTGGAAAAACGCTGAAACACTCCTATTCTAAGGAGATTCATGAAGCCCTTTATCATCAAGAATATCAACTCAAGGAAATCCCTGCGGATTCTTTGGATAGTTTTTTGAAGGAAAAAGATTTCAAAGCCATCAATGTCACCATTCCATACAAAGAAAAGGTGATTCCTTATTTAGATTACATCTCTCCAGAAGTAAAAGAGATTGGAGCATGTAATACCATCGTCAATCAAAACGGAAAACTCTATGGATATAATACCGATACCTTAGGATTAGAAGATTTGATCGCCCATAACCAAATCGATGTGAAAGGCAAAACGGTTCTCATCCTTGGTACGGGTGGAACTTCAAAGACCGCAAGATATACGCTCAACAAACTTGGAGCAAAAGAGATTTATTTTGCTTCTCGCTCTCAAAGCGAAGGTTGTATCTCTTATTGGAACTTAAATTCTATCGCTTCTAAAATTGAAGTAATTGTCAACACCACCCCTTGTGGAATGTGGCCCGCTTTAAACTGTGCACCTCTTTCTTTAGAACCTTTCTCTTCGTTAGAGGCTGTTGTAGATGTCATTTATAATCCTTTGAATACTAGACTTGTCTTAGAGGCAAGAAAGAGAGGAATCAAAGCATTAAATGGATTAAGAATGCTTGTGGCTCAAGCTTTATTTGCTGCCGAAAAGTTCTTATCCACCACTTTTGATAAAGACTTTATTTCCTCTTATACAAAGAAACTTCAAAAAGAGAAACAAAATATCGTTCTTATCGGTATGCCTAGCTCTGGTAAAAGCACCATTGGAAAAAGAATTGCGGAATTGACTTCTCGTCCTTTCTATGATGTGGATGAAGAGATTGAAAAGAAGATCAAAATGACCATCAAAGAATTCTTTGAAGAATTTGGAGAAGAGTCTTTTAGAATTGTGGAAGAAGAAGTCATCAAATCTTTATCTACTCTCACTTCTGCGGTCATCGCTACTGGTGGGGGAAGTATTTTAAGAGATGATAATGTTTTCTTATTAAAGAATAATGGTGCTCTTTATTTCTTGAATCGTTCTCTTTCTCTTTTGATCACTACTTCTTCTCGTCCCTTATCTTCTAACGCAGAAGATTTAAAAAAGAGATACGAAGAAAGAATGGATCGCTATTTAACGGTTTCTGACTACATTGTCGATGGAGATAGAAGTGTAGAAGAGATCAGCAAAGATATCGCAGGAGGTGTGTTATGAAATTCTTAGTGTTGAATGGACCCAATATCAATATGTTAGGTTTAAGAGAACCTGCTATCTATGGAAGAAAGACTTATCAAGATTTGCTTTCTATGGTAGAAGAACACGCCAAAGAAATCGGAGTCGAAGTTCTTTTCTATCAAAGCAATCATGAAGGATCTCTTGTGGATAGAATTCAACAAGCTTATGAAGAGAATATCGATGGTATCATCTTCAATCCTGCTGCTTATACGCATACTTCTATTGCTCTTTTAGATGCCTTAAAAGCGGTAGGTATTCCTACGGTAGAAGTTCATATCTCTAAAGTGGAAGAAAGAGAAGATTTCCGTCAGATTTCTTATGTTCGTAAAGCTTGTATCAAAACCATCACTGGACATGGATTAAAAGGATATGTGGAAGCATTGGATGAACTAGTAAAACAGTTATCCAAATAAAAAAGTTATGATTGTTCATATTCATAAAGGACTTCCTATAGGAGAATTCAAAGCTCCTGCCTCGAAGTCATATTCTCATCGTTATTTGATTGCAGCAGGTCTAGCCAAAGATAGTGGAGTTTCTAATCTTATCTTCAGCAAAGATATCTTAGCTTCTCTTTCTTGTTTAGAAGCTTTGGATTGCTCCTATATTAAAAAAGAACGTTCTGTTTTCTTTGAGAACAAAGATAAAGTCATTCAAGATCCTGTCTTTGATTGTAAGGAGAGTGGAAGCACTCTTCGTTTCTTCTTACCTTTAGCATTAAGCAAGTATTCTCATAGCACCTTTATAGGTAGTGAGAGATTGATGGAAAGAGGAGTGAGTGTCTACCAAGATTTATTCAAAGAAGTCACTTTCACTCATCAAAATGGTGCTTTGATTTTAGATGGAAAGATTCATAGTGGAAGATATGAAGTTGTCGGGAATATCTCCTCTCAATATATCACCGGATTATTGTTTACTCTTCCCTTATTAGAAGGAGATAGTGAAATTGTTCTTACCACTCCTTTAGAGAGCAAAAACTATATCGATATCACTTTGGATGTTCTCTCTCAATTTGGTATTGAGATTGAAAGAAGAGAAAACGGATTCTATATCAGAGGAAACCAAACCTACCAAAAAAAGAATGTAGTAGTAGAAGGAGATTGTTCCAACGCTGCCTTCTTAGAAGCGTTCTCTTATTTAGGAGCCAAAACAAAAGTCACCGGTATTGTCCCCACTTCTCTTCAAGGGGATAAAATATACCAAGATTACTTTAAACAACTCGCTATTGGTAAAGCAAAGTTGGATATTTCTGATTGTATCGATTTAGGACCAGTTTTATTCTCATTTGCTTCCTTGTTCCATGGAGGAATATTCACAGGAACGAGAAGGCTTAGAATCAAAGAGAGTGACCGCGGGGAAGCCATGAAGGAAGAATTAGAAAAAGCGGGTGCGAGAGTTCTCATTGACGAAAACTCCATTGAAGTTTATCCCTCTCATAGAAATCTTTCTTCTCTTACTTTCTCTTCTCACAATGATCATAGAATCGCAATGGCTCTCTCTTTATATGCAACCATTTGTGATATCACAATAGTCCAAGCGGAAGCAGTAGAGAAATCCTTCCCCGATTATTTTGAACAACTATCTAATCACGCTATGGAGGTAGAATATGAAGATCGTCTCTGATAATAGAATTCTCATTGTCGGTTTAGGCTTGATTGGGGGATCTTATGCCCAAGCTTTAACTTCTTTAGGATATGAAGTCTACGCCTTAACCCGCACTCCTTCCACCATTACTTATGCCAAAGAAAATGGAATGATTAAAGATGGCATGACAGAGATTGATCCTGCTTTTATTTCTTCCTTTGATTTTGTAATCTTCTCTTTGTATCCTAACGCTCTATTCGATTGGATGAAGAAATTCCATTCTTATTTGAAAAAAGGCGCTCTCATCAGCGATGTCACTGGGGTAAAGAAAAGTATTGTTTATCCTATCCAAAAATTATTGAAAGAAGATGATATCGATTTTGTTGCTTCTCATCCAATGGCTGGTAAGGAAGTGTATGGCGTGAAGAATGCGGATAAAGAAATCTTTAAGAGAGCAAACTTCATAGTCACTCCCACAGAAAACAACAAAGAAGAAAATGTCAAACGCATTGAAGAATTAGGTAAGATTCTTGGTTTTAAGAATATTTCCCGTCTCAGTGTCGAACAACACGATAAGATGATTGCTTTCCTTTCTCAGCTCACTCACATCATCGCTGTGAGCTTGATGAACTGTCCTGACAGCTTAGATTATCAAAAATATACCGGAGATTCTTTCAGAGACTTGACTAGAATCGCTAATATCAACGAAAATATGTGGTCGGAATTATTCCTTCTCAACAAAGAAGAGCTTCTCAAGAGTATCGATAACTTCTCTTCTCAGTTAGATAGAATGAAAGAATATATTCAAAACGACGATATAGAAGGCATGAAAGAGATGATGAGAACTTCCTCATCTCGTAGAAAAGAACTTTAATCCAGAGGTATCCTTATGAACATGACATTGAAAAGAAAACTTTTAACTCCACAAGAATTACAGCAAATGTATCCTTTGGATGAAGAAAGCAAAGAAGTAAAAAGAAAGAACGATGAAGAGATTAGAAAAATCTTCATGGGAGAGAGTGATAACTTCCTTCTCATCATCGGACCTTGCAGTGCCGATAGAGAAGATGCGGTTTTAGATTACATGCATCGCCTAAAAGACATCTACCCTCTCGTTCACGATGTCATCACCATCATCCCTCGTATCTACACCAACAAACCTAGAACCACTGGTGCAGGATACAAAGGTATGCTTCATCAACCTGATCCGAATAAAGATCCCGATATGTTAAAAGGATTGATCGCTATTAGAAAGATGCACATGAGAGTCATCAAAGAGACAGGATTCTCTTGCGCAGATGAAATGCTCTATCCAGAAAACCACCGCTATTTAGCCGATTGTCTTAGCTATGTTGCTGTCGGTGCAAGAAGTGTAGAAGACCAACAACACCGTCTCACCGCCTCTGGAGTGGATGTTCCTGTGGGAATGAAGAATCCAACCTCTGGTGATTTGACCGTCATGCTCAATGGTATCAATGCCGCTCAACATCCTCACACATTCATTTATTCTGGTTGGGAAGTAGATACCACTGGAAATCCTTTAACCCACGCTATCTTACGTGGTTATGTCAACGATGAAGGTAAGACTTTCCCAAACTATCACTACGAAGATCTCATCAATTTGAGCAAAATTTATGATGAGACTCACTTCAAGAACCCTTCTATCATCGTCGATGTCAACCACTGCAATTCGGGAAAGCAATGCTTAGAACAACCTCGTATTTGTAAAGAGGTTCTCCATTCCATCAAACATAATGCCATTCTTCACAAGATGGTCAAAGGCTTGATGATTGAATCCTATATCGTGGATGGAAATCAAAAAGTCGGAGAAGGCGTGTATGGAAAGAGTATCACCGACGCTTGTTTAGGATGGGAAAAGAGCAAACAACTCATCTTAGATTTAGCCGAAGAACTCCGCGTCATCAAGAAGTTATATGAGGAAAAGCAAAATGCCTAAGGCAAAGCATTTATTCCCTGTATTAACAATATTATTTACCTTATTATCTTGCACAGCTAACGCTTCTAGCGATAGCGCAATTTCTAATGAAGATTCTCAAAAAGCAACTTCTGTAGATGTCAGTGAAACAACAACGGAAAATACCACGATAGAAACAACTACTCAAGAAACAACGATAGAAGAAACTACTCAAGAAACCACGGTCGATCAAACTAGTGAAGATTCTACAACAGAAACTACTACCACCACTACCACAGAAAACACTTCTACCTCCGAAAATACTGCTAAAGATATTTATTATGACGGTTTTGATTTCACTCTTTCTGGTGCCTCTTTAAAGACCGCCCTCTTTGATTTGATCAAAAATCCTACGGTCACCAGTTATGCTGGTTTATACACCGCTTACTATAAAACGGATTGCCGCCCGGATGGTATTCATGTCTGGGATATGTATTCCGCTTGTGAATTTGAATTAGGAAAGGATGAAAATCATTCTAGTTATTCCAAAGAAGGCGATAACTATAACCGTGAACACACCATCCCTCAAAGTATCTTCAAGAAGTCCTCTCCGATGGTTTCTGACCTCTTCCATGTCTATCCCACCGATTCTAAAGTGAATGGTATCAGAAGCGATTATCCTCATGCGATGGTGTCTGTTGCTTCTTACACTTCCACTAACGGAACAAAGATTGGTACTAGTGCAACCGAGAATGTTTCTGGGGATGTTTGTGAACCTATCGACGAATATAAGGGGGACTTTGCGAGAACATATTTCTACTTTGTCACCTGTTATCAAGATAAAATGCCAAACTATACTTTCTCCACCTTCTCTAAAGACACTTATCCCTCTTTAGCTAAGTGGGCAATCAAGCTTTATCTACAGTGGAGTGAAGAGGATCCTGTCTCGGAAAAAGAAATCAACAGAAACGAGGAAGTCTACAAAATTCAAAAGAATCGAAACCCCTTCATCGATTACCCTGGCATTGAAAAATCCATTTGGTCTGTCGCTTAAACTACCTTTAAGGGTAGTTTTTCTTTTGTATGGAATTCTTTTCATTTTGTTCGTTCTCTCTCTTTCTTCTTTTACTCTATCCCTTTGAAATGGTAGAATAGCGGCAAGAAAGGTTTTTGTATATGAAACAATTTAAAACGATACCCGCTTCTGAAGAGTATCTTAAGAAGATGAATGCGTATTGGCGCGCCGCTAATTATCTTTCTGCTTGCCAACTTTATTTATTGGACAACCCTCTCTTGAAACGTCCTTTGGAATGGAGTGACATCAAGAAGAAAATCGTTGGACACTGGGGTACAGTCCCTGGTCAAAACTTTGTTTTTGTCCATCTAAATCGTGTGATTAAACTCTACGATCTCAATATGATCTTACTTTCCGGTCCTGGACACGGAGGTAACTTCTTTATCGCTAATGATTATTTAGATGGTTCTTATTCTGAGATTTATCCGAATATCTCTCAGGATGAAGAAGGTATGAGAAAGCTGTTTAAACAATTCTCCTTCCCTGGAGGAATGCCTTCCCACTGTGCTCCTGAAACTCCTGGTTCCATCAATGAAGGTGGTGAACTTGGTTATTCTATCGCTCACGGTTTTGGTGCTGTCTTTGATAATCCCGATTTGATCGCTACCGTTATCGTCGGTGATGGTGAAGCAGAAACTGGTCCTCTTGCCACTTCTTGGCAGAGTAATAAGTTCTTAAATCCGATTCACGATGGTGCTGTTCTTCCTATCCTTCACTTGAATGGATATAAGATTGCTAACCCTACCGTCTTCTCTCGTATGTCTCACAAAGAGATTGAATCTTATTTCTATGGATGTGGATGGAAAGCTTACTTTGTCGAAGGTGATGATCCGATGACCATGCACGCTTTGATGGCAAAGACAATGGATAAGGTCATCAAAGAAATCAAAGAGATTCAAATGAAAGCAAGAGAAGAAAACGATGCCACTCGTCCTCTCTGGCCGATGATTGTTTTAAGAACTCCTAAGGGATGGACTGGTCCTAAGGTAGTGGATGGAAAGATGGTTGAGAATTCTTTCCGCGCTCACCAAGTTCCGATCTCTATGGAAAAGAAAGAACACTTACAGCTTCTTTCTGATTGGTTACACTCTTATCATGCAGAAGAGCTCTTTGATGAAAACGGCAAATTCAAAGCCGAGTTGAGAGAACTTGCTCCTGTCGGAGATAGAAGACTCGGTGCGAATCCTTACGCCAATGGTGGCAAACTCTTAAAAGATTTAAGAATGCCTGACTTTAGAAAATATGCGTTCCCTGTGAAAGGCCACGGAGAGAAAGATGGTCAGGATATGATCGAGCTTGGCAAATTCATCCGTGATGTCATCAAGCTCAACCAAGAAGAGAGAAACTTCAGAGTCTTCGGTCCCGATGAGACTCTTTCTAACCGTCTCAATCACGTCTTTGAAGAAACCAACCGTCAATGGGATAGTGAAATCATCAACACCGATGAATTCCTTTCTAGCGATGGTAGAGTCATCGACTCTTACTTATCCGAACACATGTGTGAAGGTTGGTTAGAAGGTTATCTTTTGACTGGTAGACACGGATTCTTTGCTTCCTATGAAGCTTTCATCCGTATCGTCGATTCCATGGTAGCTCAACACGCCAAGTGGTTAAAGGTTTGCAATCAGCTCACTTGGAGAGAAGAAATCGCCTCTTTAAACCTCATCTTAGCATCCAATGTCTGGCAACAAGACCACAACGGCTTCACTCACCAAGACCCTGGTATGATGGATCACATCGCCAACAAGAAAGCTGACGTTGTAAGACTTTACTTACCTCCGGATGCTAACTGTCTCCTCTCTTGCATGGATCACTGCTTGAGAAGTAAGAATTATGTCAATGTCATCGTCGCTTCTAAACATCCTCGTCCTCAGTGGTTGACCATGGAAGAAGCAGTCAAACACTGCACACAAGGTATCTCTATCTGGGAGTGGGCAAGCAACGATCAAGGACAAGAACCTGATGTCGTCATGGCATGCGCGGGTGAGACTCCTACTCTTGAAACTCTTGCTGCGGTCTCTATCCTCAATCAAGAACTTCCGGAAATCAAAATCAGAGTCATCAATGTCGTTGACCTTTTCAAACTTCAACCTCACAATGAACACCCTCACGGATTAACCGATGCCGAATATGATATGCTCTTCACTTTAGATAAGCCCATCATCTTCAACTTCCACGGCTATCCTACTCTCATCCACGAACTCTGCTATCGCCGTCACAACAAGAACCTCCATGTCAGAGGTTATAAGGAAGAGGGTACCATCACCACTCCGTTTGATATGAGAGTCCAAAACGATATCGATCGTTTCCACCTCGTTCAAGATGTCTTACTTAGACTCCCTCAATTAGGTAACAAAGGCGCTTATCTCTATCAGAAGATGTCCGATAAGCTCGTCGAGCACAAACAATACATCCACGAAGTCGGTCTCGACCTTCCTGAAATCGCCGATTGGAAGTGGAAAAAGTAATCAACCTTCGCTGTAAAATTTAAAATTGTTTCAAAGTAAAATGGTAGGCAGTTAGCCTACCATTTTACCATTACAAGAAATTCTTTGTCACTTCTTTATACGAAGCAATACAAAGGTGACAGCAATAGACAAAGCAGCAAGAACGGTGAGAACGATGAAGACGATTTCTAAGGTGTTGAGAAGGACAATCCATGCGGGAGTGACATCACGGATGATGATGCCTTCCGCAAGACCATTCATCGCATTAGAGTGAGCAACCATGTAGAGCAATCTATGGGTGGCATCTCTCATTTCCCAAGCAAGACCTGCATAAGTATCGGCATCGGCATAAAGCTCTTCCTTGTTGGCTTGGCCATCAGGGAGATCATTACCATTATAGATACCGGCAGAGAGATTCATGTATTCTTTGTGGAAGAAGTCAGAAACAGCGATACCGCTCATTCCAAATTCTCCTCTTAAGACATTCTTGATGAAGCCATGTGCACCAGTCCAAATGGTTCCTAAACGGTTGAAACCGGTCATGACAGAAGCACACTTTCCTTCTTCGATCGCAATCTGGAAGGGTTTGAGATAGATTTCACGAATGGTTTGTTCATTCGCCCAGGTGTTGACACCTTCTCTATTGGTTTCTTGATCGTTCAAGAAACAGTGTTTCAAGTAGGAATAGACACCCTTTTTAGCGAGACCTTTAATGACTTCGGAGACAATCTTACCAGAGAGGACAGGGTCTTCAGAATAATATTCGAAGGCTCTACCACCATAGATACCTCTATGAATGTTCACAGCAGGTCCATATAAGCCAGAATAACCAGCCCAGAGACAATCTTCACCCCAAGTTAATCCATATTCATAGATCAATTCTTTGTTGTATGTCGCACTTGCCATGGAGTTAGCGGGATAGGCGATGGGGCTTTCCTTCTTATCGGGGTCATTGTTAGAGACGGCAAGACCTCTGTTGTTGTTTTCAGAGACGTTGTAGGGCATCATCGGACCAGTGGCACCATTGTGATCGATGGTGACCGGTTTGTTGATACTAGCCACAGCGGCAGTGGAACGAAGACCAGCAGAGAGAAGAGAAGCTTGTTCGTCTAAAGTCAACTGATCTAACAATTTCTCCCACTTAGAATCATCATAGGCGATAGCATCGCCATTATCATCCACAATCATATCGACTAAGGAATAAGATGTTTCTGTGCTTCCGTAAGTAGGGAAGTCCATTCTTTCATCATCTTCCATGCCGCGATAGTTGTAATAATCAGCATCCGCAGCCATGTCGTCATTACCGGTTAACACGACTTGGTTCGCAAGAGCGTTTCCGTCCTTGGTATAACCGAATTTGACGGTTCCTTGCCAGTTATTTCTGCTGACATAGGTGACATGATTATTTCCAGCAAATTCATATTTGTTGATATCGACATCATCGAATTGATTGGTGATCTCTTGATCGGTGATGGCAAGAGAATAGCTGACATCATCAAATTCATCAACGGTAATGCGATGGGTTAAATCGGCTTGACCAACGACATTAGAGCCTTTGGCGGAGAGAATGTTGTTGATGGCACTATGAGCGTCTTTTGCTGCAGTGAAGTAATAATTTCCTTCATCGAGAATGTAAGTCAAGGAAGAGTTAGCGTCATAGCTAGCTAATTCGGATTTCTTGACAGAAACTTTGAGATTTTGTTTTTCTCCAGGGCCTAATTCTCTCGTCTTAGCAAATTCGACCAAATCGATGGAGCTCTTTTCAATACCGTTTTCAATATCGTAAGTGGTGTAAGGCTTCTGGATATAGAATTGAACGGATTCTTTACCCGCTTTGCTGGTGGAAGTGTTGGTGACATCCACGCTCAACTGATAATCATCGCCTTCATCTTCGACTTCAAAATTCGAATAAGTGAAGGTGGAATAACTGAGACCATATCCGAAAGGATAAGAGACCGTATCTCCATAGGAGAAATCACCGACATTGGCCCGATTTAAGATTTTATCTTCATAACGGGTCTCAGTATAACGATATCCGTTATAGATACCTTCCTGATAGACGATGTACTTGTTAGAGATCATCAAATCAGAAACTTTGGTTCCAGAGTAGGTGTAATCACCAAAGTTGGCATAAACAGGGTTGAGACTGTTGTCTTTGAAGAAGGTGTCCACACTCTTTCCAGAAGGGTTGACTTTGCCAACTAAGATATCGGCAAAGGATTGTGCACCCACTTCACCTAAAGTCGGAGCCCAAAGAAGAGCGTCGACTCCGAATTCTTCCTCAAAGTCACACTGGATGGTGTTGGCACTGTTGATGAAGACGACAATCTTCTTCAATGTGCCGGCGTCTTTGAGTTGTTTCATGTGGGAGAGAACATCTCTCTCTTGAGGAGAAAGAAGCAAATAGTTACCCTTGGTGAGGTCATCTTGACTTCCTTGGGTGATATCTAAGTCTTTTCCTTCACCACCATTTCTACCGACGATGAATAAACCGACTTCGGCGGAATTGTTCTTTGCATCGGGCAAAACGCTCCAAGGAGCTTCTTGCACCTTGAAGGAAGCACCGATACCAGAAGAAGCACCTCTTCCGTAAGTTTTGTTATTCTTAGCTTCGGTATAGAAATCAAATAAATCTTTGTTTAAGGTAAGACCCGCTTCTTGGAACGCTTTATCTAAAGTGACACAAGAATCCGTGCTAGAAGCGCTAGAACCGGTACCAGAATAGACTAGATCTGCGCTAGTGATAGAGTAAGCGTTGACACTATCGCCACTCTTTAAAGGAAGGGCGTTGTTTTCATTTCTAAGTAAAGTGATACCTTCGTCAGAAACTTTTTTGGCGACTTCTCTAGCGTGAGCTTTCACTTCCTTGACGGAGTTAAAATCAGAAGAATAATAGACCGCGTCTACGGGTTCTCCCTTTTCGTTGACGACTTCCTGTGTCTTAGCACCTAAAGCGTCATTGATGGCTTTGGAGTTTTCTAAAGCGATGACTCTACCAACAGTTAAGATACCCAAGGTGAGAGCGAAGACGTTGGTGAGGACTTTACTCAAACTGAATAATTTCGGGTTCATTAGGCGACCTCCTTCTCTTCTTTTCTAGGAGCGATGTAAAGTCCAAAGTTAGCAAGGACAATCGCAATGAGTTCAAACAAGAGAACGCAAATGAAGACAGGGGAGATATTGGCGATCGCTTGTAGAGAGATACCATCATAGAAAACCGTAGAAAGATAGAGATAGACATAACGAATGAAGAAAAGGAATCCTAAAAAAGTAAAGATTTCATTCGCTAAAGCAGCAAAACGTTCTGTGGGTTTAAAAAAGATTAAACCAAAGAAAAGAACAGCGCCAATCAGTGGGAATAAGAACGGAAGAATGTTGTAATAACTGCTTCCCATATATCCACTGATATAGATGATAGAAGCAATCAAAGAGAGAAGGGCAGCGACACAGGGAAGATAAAACCCGCGTATCGTGCGATTCTTGAAGAATTGAGCAAACATATTTTTCCTCCAAATAGAGGAGATAGGAGGGGCTCTCCCTCCTATCTCTCATTGTTTTTTAGTAATTTGCGTAAGGATAACCTTTCACGCCATCCCAATCTAAGACGAAATCATCTGCGGTGAATTTGATGCAGTCGATCAAAGGAGCGTGAGCTTCCATGGTGGTACCGTTGATGCTATCGGTGTTGTTGGTGATGAGTTCAATGGTGTTGTTACCAGCTTTCAAGTTGATATTACCTAAATTGAAATCGGCGAAAGGAAGAGGAGTGGCGGTAGAATCTTGCATGGCAGGAACATTGGTGAAGGAGATTTCCGGATAGTTGATTTCTTCGCCATTGACATAGACAGCCCAATTCTCAGCAGTGTAAGAATAATCTTCGATGAATTGAGAGAGTCTAGCCACGAAGGTGACACCTTCTTTTTTCACATCGCAGTTGAGCTGGAACTTCAATCCTAAACCCATCTGATAGAGATAAGAGACATAACGGTCATTAGAAGCACCGTAATTGCTGTCGTTGATGATACAAGCAGTCTCAGTGGCAGTGCCAGAAAGTCCCTTACCGACGATGCCAGTGAAGTCGACATCTTCGGCTTCAAAGATATAAGTTTGTTGTCCGACATATTCGGAAGAAGAACGAACCCAGTTCGCGGTTAAAACGATTCTATCCTCAACAGGTTCATTAAAGTTATATGCTGCTCCATCCTTGAACCAGCCTCCAAAATCATAGCCCTTTCTGGCGGGTTCAACAGAGATGGCTCTCACCATGTTACCTTTTTCCACACGGAGGACTCTACTTTCGGGAATGGCACCATAATATCCGTAATCGAAGGTGACCATCATGATTTCTTTGCCTTCTTCTAACCATTTGGCATTGAGAGTAAAGGAGGTTTCGATGACGGTGCTTATATCATATTCGAGAGTGAGTTCTTCGTCGGTGAACCAACCATCGAAGACAAATCCAGCTTTGGTAGGTCTATTGGGAAGCTCTAAGGTCTTTCCTTTTTCGACTTCGACAGGATTGACTTCACTTCCGCCATTGCTGTTGAAGAAGATAGAGATCATCTCTTTGGTAACAGTAACTTTGAAAGAGACACTCTTTCCACCAAAGGTGGCTTTGATGGTCTTAGAACCGACAGATTTAGAATTTAAAGCGGTGTAGGTGATTCTAGAATCACTCATGTCGAGCTGCTTCGTGCTCTTATCTTCATAAGTGACTTTTAAGACACCACCGGTAGGATCAAAGCTATCTCCGAGGACATAGCTGACCTTGGTAGGCATCTTTTCCACAGCGATAGAGGCAACATGCTGATCGCTGACTGTGCCAGTATCATCTGTTTTCCCCGTATCTCCGGTATCTCCGCTAGGATTGACGGTAGTATCGGCAGTGGTAGGATTACCCCCAGTATTTGTGGTAGGGTTAGGTGTTTCTCCGCAAGAGAAGAGAGCAAGAGAGGCGGAAGAGAGAAAAACAACTTTAAGTAAATTTCTGAATTTCATGTAATGACTCCTATGTTTTTTAATAAAGCAACAGACCCTAAGCAAGGGCCTGTTGCAAAAGATTTGTAATGGAATTAGGCGACGTTGAAGGTGACAGTACCAGTGTAGTGATTAGCTCTTGGAGTTCCTCTCATGAACAACCAACCAGCATAGTACATGGTAGTGTAGTAGACCAAGTCAACATCGAAGGTGTAAGTGCCAGCGGCTAAGCTACCAGAGAGTTCGACATAGTCGGGAACTTCGTAAGTAGTACGGTTGGCTTTACCCATGACGGTCTTGTTGACGACAGTAGAAGTGATGCCATCAGGGAGGTTAGAGATGGTATAAGCGTATTCTGCTTTTTCGACAGCTTTAGAAGCATCGGTGGTGATGATATCTGCAGCGGTCTTATCTTCGTCTCTGTTGTACCAAGTGCCGTTTTCGGCCTTGTAAGCGTTGACGATAAGGTTGCTACCGATCAAGGTGTAGTAAGCAAGGGCGGGGACATCAACCTTCATGGTGAATTTTTCGTTGGCCTTTTCGGTGACGACAGGTTCACCAGTAGCGGCAGCGTTGCCATCGACGTGGATAGCGCTCTTGATGGTGATTTCGATGTTAGCTTGAGAGGAGACCCAACCATCTAACTTGTAGGATGCAGGAACGGTGACGACACCTTCGTTTTTAGGAGACCCAGTGATCAAACCGTTCTTGAAGGTTAAACCGGCATCTTTCAAAGTTTGAGTAGCTTCATCGGTAAAGGTGAAGTTACAGTCATCGTTAGTGATCTTGACCGCGTTGTTGACACCTCTTTCGACTTCGACCTTGAAGGTCTTACCAGCGATAGCACCATTCTTGATGGCGACAGAGTTGGCTCTGTTGAAGAGGGCTCTCTGACACTTAGAACGGATACCGAAGTAAAGAGAAGAATCTTCTAAGGTATTCTCAGTAGCTTCTTCATCGGCTTTGACTAAAACATTGTTCTTTGTGGCATCCCAAGTACCATAATCAAGGGCGTTCTTGGCATAGCCTTTGGCAGAACCATCTAATTGGTCGCCGCCAGAGAGAGCCATTCTATTGACAGGAACATAGTCCTTGGCCCAAGCGTCGGTAGAGACAACCGCCTTAGATCCCCATTCATCTCTTAAGAGGAATTGGTTGACAGCGTAAGAGTTGGCGGTGACTTCATATCCGATTCTGTTGAAGGAGGACATGACACCATTGGAATGACCAACCTTGATGGCCCACTCGAAGGGTTTGAGGTAGCTTTCTCTCATGGTTTGTTCATCGATGAGAGTGATAACTCCGCCGTAATCGGCTCTGTAAGATTCTTGATCGTTGAGGAAGAAGTGTTTGACTAAAGTGATGACACCTTTATCGGTGGCGCCACGGATACATTCGGCGACAAATCTAGCAGAATGCCATCCGTCTTGAGAATAGTATTCGAAGTTACGGCCAGAGAAAGGAGATCTGTGTAAGTTACAAGCAGGACCTGCCCATAAGTTGTTGGAAGAGAAGATAGCTTCGTTACCAACGAAACGACCCATACGGTAAGCTAAAGTGGTGTTGTAAGTAGCGGCGATGATAGGAGCGGAGGGGAAGAGAGTTCCGCCAGCGTACTGGATAGGACCATTGGAATAACCATCAGCGGTCTTACCGATCTTATCGATAGCTTGAGAGCCAGGACCTTTGACAGAGTCACCAGCGACAAGGGTACACATATCTTCCCAGGAGAGCTGGTTCATGAATTGTTTCCACTTCTGAGATCCCGCATCCTTACCTTCAACAGGTTGACCATCGACGATCTTGAGATCTTCATAATCGATACCGGCCATATCGGCAAGCATGATGTTGTTATTTGCGTTTTGAGTCCATCCTTCGGGAACCGTAGCGGTGTAATAAGGATCGGCTTCAGAAACTTCATAGTGGTTGTAGACGTCTTGATCTTCTAACATCTCTAAGACATCATCTGTGACGGTTCTTTCAGCCACGGAAGCGGGAGTAGGTTGAGTGAGACCACCATCCGCGCCTCTGGAGATCTGATGTTTGAGATATTCATCGGTAGCATAACGATAGATATCATCGTTGGAGAAGATGTTGTTGACATCTCTACCGGTGAGATAGTCTTTTCTCAACTGGAGGTCGTTCTTGAGAGTTCTAGTCATAGAGAGAACAGGAGTGTGAGAGTCTCTGTTAGCGGTGATAACATAATCACCAGCTTCTAATTCATAACCTTCGAAGTTATTGTTGTTCTTATCGTTGTAGTCATAAGAAGCCATATCTTGGGCAATGAATTGGATGGTGACGACATCGGATTCACCAGGTTTGAGCAACTTGGTCTTACCGAAGTTGACTAAGTTGTTGCTAGCCTTTTCGATTCCACCCTTCTTATAAGGAGCGGAATAATAGAGTTGGACGACATCCTTACCAGCGACTTCACCCGTGTTGGTGACTTTGACTTTGGCAGTGATGGTCTGGTTAGGTTGAGAGATTTCGGCAGTGCGTTTGACCTCTTCCCATTCCCAAGAGAAAGTGGTGTAAGAAAGACCGAATCCGAAAGGATAAAGAACTTCATTTCTGTACCAGCTTTCTCCCTCGAGTCCACCTAAATCGGTAGAACGAGTCTCATAGAACTTGTAGCCGTTGTATAAACCTTCACGGTATTCAACTTCAGCGAAGTTGGTGATCTTGCCATTCTTGTCATAAAGCATGGCGTTCATTCTATCTTTGCCCGAATAGTTCTGAGAGTTGTAAGCGAAGTTGGTCCAAGAAGGATCATGTTTGAAGTTGGCAGTCCAGATGTCAGAGGTGTGGCCAGAGGGGTTGACCGTACCATCTAAGATTCTACCGATGGCTTCGGTACCATTGTTACCGACACCGCCCACCCAAAGGATGGCATCGACACCTAAGTTGTCGGGAGTCTTCTCTTCGGCAAGATCCGGGATTTCCATGATGTTGGAAGAGTTGATCAAGACGATGACTTTCTTGAAGTATTGTTTGGCGTGTTTGACCAAAGCTCTTTCGTTGTCATCTAATTGAAGGATGTGGTCATCTTCATCGGCGTGATCTTCAACAGAGTGAGTCTTCAAGTCAGCGTTTTCGGTACCGAAACGAGAGAAGGTTAACACAGCAGCTCCACCGTAAGCATAGTAAGAGGAGATGACGCTAGGAGTGTAGTTCTCCAAAGGAAGCTCATTGTTGATGATGCCTAAAGTTTGATACTTATTGTATAAAGAGATGGTGGTAGGGTTGACTTTGTAGCCAGCGTGTTGGAAAGCTTTTTCCAAAGTGGAATATTCGATACCGTGGTTACCAGTGGTACCAGCACCAGATCCACCGCCCGCTGTGACTAGGTTGACGGTATGCATACCTAAGAGTGTGACACTCTTTTCACTTTCAGAGAGAGGGAGAGCTCCATTCTCGTTCTTGAGAAGGACATCACCTTCTTCTGCGATGTTGACGACTAAGTCTCTAGAGGCCTGTTGTTCATCATCGATGGTGGCGTAGTCGGGGTAGAATTTACCCTTGGCATCTAAATTACCAGTCTTGGTATCTTCTGCTTGGTAAAGGGATTCTTCTACACCAGGGTTTTCATCTTCCCCAGAAGTAGTGGTGGAATCACTTGTGCCAGTAGAATCCGTTGCTGTAGTATCCGGATTGATTGTGGTATCTGAAATGGTAGAATCACCACCGGCAGTGGTCGTAGTTTCAGGATTTCCACAACTTGTCATGAATAATGCAGCAGCTAAGCTGATCAAAGTAATTGATTTTTTCATGTTCTTTGTTTTTCCTTTTTCTGTTTTTTTATGAAAATACGGGACAAGATTCCGGTCTATCTCATCCCGATAAGAAAATATCAAAACAGCAAAGAAATGAGTCAATGAAAGTGTGAAAGGGCTTTTTTACATCGTGAAATGCACTTTCATCTAAAAAAAGTCTCCGCGAAGGAGACTATTCTTGATGGGGTTTTAAGAGATAAATAGAGAGAATGAAGATATCATCTTTTAAAGAAACATGGATACCGCCCTCATATTTTTCGGCGATCTGTTGAATGCTTCTCATACCGTATCCATGATACCCAGGATCCACCTTCTTTGTGGTCTCTGGTAACCCGTCTTTGATGATAGGATGTTCGCTAGTGAAGTTGATGGTGTTGATATAGATGAAGTCTCCTTTCTCTTCCATGATGATAGAGATGCACCTCTTTGAAGATTGCTCAATCTTATCCACCGCTTCAATGGAATTATCGAGAGCATTTCCAAACAGAGAGAAGATATCCACAGGGGACATGAAGGAGAGAACTTGAGCATCTCCCATGAAGGTCATGGAGATATTCTTAGCGATACAGGTGAGAGACTTTTCATTGAGAATGGTATCTAAGCCATCGATACCGGTCTGATACATACCGTCATAAATATCGAGATTCTTTTTGATGTTATCGATCTCTTCTTTGGAGATCTTATTCTCTAAGGCTAAAATTTGATGCTTGAGATCGTGGAATTTGATATTGAGAATATCGATGTTTTCTTTTCTTAATTCATATTGCCTTTTGGTGTCTTCAAAGAGTTTCTTTCTGGTTTGACTCTCCGCGGAGACTTGAATGAATTTGTTTAAGAAGAACATGATGAAGAGAGAGAGGAAACAACAAGTTATCGCGTATAAACTACCAGCGACCGTGTAATAAAGGTTGTCGAAGATAAGTGCTCTTTGGTAGAAACGGGTGATACCGATACAGATGAGAATGATGATAGAGGAGATGATGATCAGTCTAGGATCATAATTTTCGTAATGTTTTTGTTTTTTTAAGTAGAAACCCATGGTGAAGAAGAAGAGAAGATAGACGACAATGACAATGATCAGTTCTAAACCGTGAGGAGGATTAAATGTCTTCAATCCTTCATTGAGAGCAAAGAGTCGATAGACATGATATCCAATGTGTTGAAGGGCGACACCGCCAGAGCAAGAAGATAAGAGAGCAACAAGTGGGATATCAAAGCTGATATACATCGCGGCCATGGAAACAAAGATGAGCACGAGCAAGAGCAAGAAACGAAGCACGGAAGTATAGGGGCTTGTCATATCCATCTGATAAATCAATAAATAAGAGAAGTAGGAGATGACCAAACAACAAAGAATCGATAAAGAAAGCCTTAAGGCAAACATCTTTCTTTTAGGAACAAAGAAGAGAAACACGAGTTCTCCTAAGAGAAGCTCAATCATATAATTGGTGTATTGCCACACCTGCATAAAACTAAAATCGCTCATGCTACACCTCCCAAAAACACAGCAAAAGATTTCACGAAGTTTTTCTTTTGAGAGCGAGAAATCTCAATCTTGATATCATTCTTCAAATGACATTCTGAACCTTTGATGGCCTCGACATAACGCAGATTGACAATGGCTTGTCTTGAGGCGTAGATGAATTTTTCTTGGCTGACTTTCTTTAAAGCGGAGCCTAAGGAGATATATTCATCTAAATCCCCTTCATTGGTATGATAGGTCACATAGTGATCATTGACCGAAATGTAATAGATACTCTCACAACGGATAGAATGCATGTCTCCGTTGATATTGATAAGAATACTGGAATTCTTGTTGCGATTTAAACGATTCAAAGGACGAGACATCTTCAATAAGAATTCTTCTTTTTGAATCGGTTTAATCAAAAAGTCTAAGGCTTCCACCTCATATCCTTTCAATACAAATTGGGCCATCTTGGTTTCAAAAATCAATAAAACATTGGAATCGATCGCTCTCAATCGATGAGCGGCAGCGATTCCATCCTCTCCTGGCATTTCAATATCCATAAAGATAAGGTCGAATTGACATTTAAAATCAAAGAAGAAAGCTTCCGAAGAAGGATATTCGTCGATACAAAAATCGACTCCCCTTTGTGAAGAAACATAATCTAAGGCTTGCTTTAGATTTTCGCGTTCTTCTTCTAAGTCGTCAACAATAGCAACATGTATCATTTCTTATTACCTGTCTCAATCATAGTGAAAGACAATCATTTTTGCAATAAACAAATATTTTTGTAGTAATAAATGCAATGTTTGTATCTTAAAATAAGTAATTTTTGCAAAAAAGAGCTCGCGAGGAGCTCTTCATTAAGCGATAGAATCAAAGTGAATCGAATAAGAGAAGGTCTTTCCGCAGTTGAATTCCGAATTGTTAAACTGAGCGGAGTAGCTAGATAAAGAGAAGGTGCTTCCCTTTTGGAAGAAAGAAGAAGCTAACGCTTTATTTTGATTGCTCAACATTCTCTTATCGGCGCTGATGAGACGAATTTCATCCCATGCGTTGGCACTTTCAGGAAGACTTGTATCATACTTATTCTCTGCTCTTTCTCCCGCTTCGGAATTGCTTATGCCACGGAAGACGCTGTATCTTCCTGTGCTTCTTGCTGCCGCATCAGGGTCCGTGCACATGGATAAGGCGCCACCAGAATATAACATCAAACGTCCATCCACGTGATAGATTCTTCCTCCCACAGTTTCGATAGGAGATTGATTATAGCAATCATATCCTTGCTCATAGAGATTGAGATTATTGTAAAGGTCTAAAACCAAATATTCATCGAAAGGATTGAAGACATATTTGTTATCACTATTCTTTCTAAGGGTCTTGTCATTGTAAGGGATGACGATGAGAGCATTTCTTTTTTGACAAGAAGGAATCGTGATGGTGCAGTTTCCTGTGACCACATAAGGAGTGATCCAGTTATATAACATCTTAGAATAGGGATTGTGGTCTCCGTAGTTTTGATCCATCATGTCAAATCCACCCATAGGAGCATAGCCGCTATAAGAATAAGAATAATAATCGGCAAGACCTAACATGTGACCCGTTTCATGGATACAGACATGGGCGTCACATTCATGATTGACAAAACGACTTTGATATTCACTTCCATATTGAGAATCCACTAAGAAGGGGAAGGGAATCCATCCATAGTTATTAGTGGTAGGAGAATTGATATTTCCCGTTTGACCAGTGGAATGGTTAAATGCCCAAAGCAAATTGCTGTTGCTATCCACTTTATCACTCATTCTCACTAACCACATGCCATCGAGGTAACCATCCGCATTGGAATCGTAATCGGTGGGAGTGATGTTGTATTTTTCTTGTGCCCAAGTCCATGCGTATTGGACGATAGTGGTGATGTGATTATCTGTGAACTCCTCTACTTTTGTCGGAAGTCCGTTGTATCCTTTGATTTGGAAATAATCAGTGACATTTCCGGTGATATTGAGTTGACCAAAGGAAGATTTGTAATAATAAGAGTGGAGGGATTCAAAGTGTAAAGAATCGGAGTTTCCAAAGAAAGCTTTATGAATCTTAGACCAGTTATCTTCGGTCATTTGAGCTTCTTCTCCAGGGAAAACAACTGGAACAATCAAGAAGGGAGTGTCTCCTTTGGTAGGACTGTTGACCTTACCCGTTGCCGCATGTTTGCTCATCCAATCCATGTCACTTTCAATGACCACTTCTTCGGGAGAATAATACCCTTTATCGGTATTGGACTTGGTAGGGTTAGAAATGGTGACTTGCATCTGATTACTATCTTCATTCCAGACGATGGTGTCATCATCATAGCTGATCGGAGTGAAGGTGGAATCGGAGATGTTGATGGTAAAGAAAGCAGAGAGTTCTTTCTCATATCCTTGATAAGAGACCGTAACTTTCACACTTCCTGCGGTAGAACAAGTGTAAGTAGAAGAATAATTTTCGTTACCTACTTTGATGGTCAAATCATCAAAATCAATGAATTCTGAATAATTGGCATCACTTTTGCTATATGCGGTTTTCTTTGTGATCAGTTGAACTTGTAAACCCGTGAAGTCTAATGCATCACCTACGTGATAATTCAACTTTGTCGGAGCAGTGAGTTGAATGGTTTGATTGAAGCTAGTGCACTTATCTACAGAGATAGGAATCTCAGAAGAGGTGAAGCCATCTTTACTGACTTCGATAGCAAATTCACCTTCATTCATCAATCTCTCTTCAAAATTAACTTCTTCTCCGTTGTGAGTCCAGGTGAGAATATAATCATCAATAGCTCGATTGAAGATGACTTTTCCATTCTCCATTCGATATTCGTTGACCACCAAGTCTGAGAAATCTAAATGGTCATACTGGTAATAGAAAAGATTCGGAGAGACTTCTACATTCAATCCTTGCTTAACTTCTACAGTAGTGGAGTCATCACTCGTGGTGGTAGTGGTAGTTTCAGTTGTGGTTTGATCCTCAGTGGTAGAATCTTCACTAGTAGCTGTAGTATCTTGGGCAGTTGTGGTTTCGTTAGTTTTTCCACTGACATTGACCACAATTTGACAAGAGCTCAAAGCAAATATAGCTAGAAATGCTAGAGCGAAGGAATGTCTTTTCATTTGGTTCTCCTTTCTTCTATGATTTTTACAATTTCTTCTTTGGCATAAAGAATGTCCACAATGCCAGAAGAATATTGTTTTGCTGCTCTTAAAGCAGCTCTATGTATCATCTCATCCCCAAAAAGGATGAGGTTTTCTCTTTTCTCTTTCTTTGTTCCATAAGCGAGTAGACCAGCAAGATATCCAGCAAGCCCATCTCCACTTCCCGCCTTAGCTAGGCCAGGGCAAGGAGGATAACTGCTCTCATACACTTCCCCTTTCTCGTTGACAAGGATAGAGGAAGAACTCTTGAGAAGTATGCTGACACGCTCACTCTTACAGAAAGCAATCGTTTCTTCTAAATAATCTTTCGAATCTCTAGATTTCTTATCGACTTGAAGCAGTTTTCTTGCTTCTCCTAAATGAGGAGTCAACAAGATATTTCCCTTGTGAGAATGTAAAGCTTCTTTAGAAAGAAGAGATAACCCTGTCGCATCAATGATCAATTCATGCTCGTAAGAGAGTAATAGAGATGTTAAGAATTCTTGATTCTCTTTGTTTTCTTCCATTCCGTTTCCAAACAAGATACTAGAATACGTTTGATTGAGATCATCCGGATCTTTGGAGAATTCAAAGATTTGGGTCAGATATAACTTAGAAGCGACGATAGGATAGATTTCTTGAAGAACTTCTACGGCAGTAAATCCAACACCCGAAACTGAGGAAAGAGAAGCGGCGAGAGAAATGGCGTGAGGATATTTCACGCTTCCTCCGATTAGGCAAGTCTTTCCGTAATCGTTTTTGATGCTATTGTCCTCTCGATTCACATAAAGAAGAGAGAGGGTATTTTGAAATATTTCGTTTGTCATTTTTCTTCAGAGAATAACGCCTTGATCTCTTTGGCGTGGTTATCTTTGCACTTGCATCTTTTTTGTTCTTGTTTAAACTGTCTTTTGATGTGTGTGCGGTTGTGACGAAGAACACTTCGAGTGTATGGGTCGTCTTCTAGCTTGTCATATAATTTCTGTAACACATAGATATGATGACGTACTAAATCCGGACAAGAAGAAAGAGTCGAGCCTTCTCTTTGTCGATAAAGATAGGTGTCATCATTAGCAAAATAAACAGAATTACTGCGATAGAAGACTTCCATGATGAACATAAGATCTTCAAAAACAGTGATCTTATATTCAAAATAAACATGATATTTCAAAAGGAAAGAACGTTTGATCAACGTGTTCCAACAATATCCACAGAAGGTTCTATTGACCACCAACGCTTGTACGGCTTCTCTACTTGTTAACTTTCCTTTTCCAATCGGAGCGACTCTTTTCTCTTTATCTCCATAATACAAAGAATGAGCCCCTTGAATAGCTTCAACATCTTGATTCGTGTAGGAATAAAGTTTGGTAAGAGCATCTTTTCTTAACAGATCATCGCCATCCACAAATAGAACATATTCTCCAGAAGCGTGAAGAATACCTAGATTTCTAGCCATAGAGATCGAGTATGGTTTATCGTAATGGAAATGATAGATCTTTTCGGGAAATTCTTTTTGATATTTCTCACAAATTTCAAAAGAACCATCCGGACTTGCTGTCTCTACGAGAATGATTTGATAAGGCAACACAAAATCTTGGTCTAACAAAGACTCAATGCAAGAAGATAAATATTGTCTACTTTCATAGACAGGTACAATGATGGAAATAGCTGTCATATCTAAAAATATTATAAGGCAAACTAACAAAAAAGAGGAATAATTCTATTCCTCTTCAGAAACAGGGTGAATTCTTTTCTTATATGCGTCAATCATTCGATACAGTCGATATTTACAAGTAGAGTATGGAAGATTGACAATCTTAGAGATGGTACGAATGGAGTAAGAAGAAAGAAATAACTGGAAGATTTCTCTATCCTGGGAAGGATAAGAAGTTAAGAATTGCTCGATATCCACTTTCTGAATGATGTATTTTTGGGGGTTCTCACTTTCTTTATCACACTCGTGAAGGAAACTTTCGTTCTCTAGTCTTATTCGTCTACCAAACACCTTTAAATCTAATAGATATCTTTTGGTTTTATTGTAGCGCAATCGCTGTATTTGAAAGAAAAGCATCTTTCTTAATAAATGAACGAATGGGCCTTGTGTAATCTCATACTTTCTCACCGCCACTTTGCAAGTATCTAACATCAATTGATAGATGTCACTAGCATCATAATGGGTATCTAAAGCCACACGAAAAGAATAAGCTTTAAACCAACTGTTCAAGCGTTGAAACAACTCGTCAAAAGCTGAGCTGTCTTTCTTAGAGAGGGTAGCAAGCTCATCTAGTCCAACGCCGATATATTCGTAACTGATGGGCGGAAATCTCTTATCATATTCCGCCATATTATTTTCTACTCTAATCTGATAAATTCTTTTACTCTCTTCACTGCCTTCAATCGCGTAATTTTTGGTTTTGTTTTTCATGATAGACAGAAAATACGCTTCCTTTTCACTTCGCTCGTATTCTGTATTTGAAGATTATTTTTTATTTCTGCGATAAGAATTGATTTGACTTAAGAAAACCGCACAAGCGATAGATGCATTCAATGCCTTCACTTTTCCGGGTAAAGGAATGGAGGCGATGAAATCGGAATGCTCACGAACTAGACGAGAGACACCGAATCCCTCAGATCCGACGACAAGGACAATCTTTCCGGAATAATTGATCTGGTCATAGACGTCTTTGCCCTCTCCAGCAGAGGCGACTACCCAATACCCTTCTTTCTTTAATTCTTCGATGGTTTGAGTCAGGTTTGTCACTTGGATGATGGGAACGATCTCTTCTCCACCTGTAGCAATCTTAGAGACGGTGGCAGTCACAGGAACTTGACGATTCTTTCCGATGATAATGCCATCGACATCAAAGGCGCAAGAGGAACGGATGATAGAACCGAAGTTGACCGGGTCTTCTAATCCATCTAATAATACAAGAGTGGAATCTTTCTTCTCTCTGACCATGTCGAGAAGGTCATCTAGCTCCGTGTATTGGAATTGTGGTAAAGAAGCCGCGACTCCTTGATGATTCTTCCCCTCGGTCATGGTATTGAGAGTGCTAGGAGGAACAAGTTTTACCGCCACAGAATTCTTTCTAGCAAGAGAAAGAATCTCTTGATCGGGATGATCGGCATGCAAAAAGACACGAATCGGTTTTCTTTTTCCGACCAAAGCATTTTTGACAGGAATTTTTCCAAAGATGATGTTGCTATCCATGACTGTTCTCCTAACTATTAACAATATATCATGTTTCTTCTTAAACTGGGAAATCCCTTTTTCATAAACAAACATGAAAAGGCCCGAATTCTTCGACTTTTTCCATTTTTATGTCAAAGGAATGTCAAAAAAATAAGCATTACATATTAACGCAATGTCACTTTGTTTTCAACAAAAGGAAATCTTTGACAAAAAGAGAAAAGGAATCCATTCCATTCTTTAAGAGACATTAATCTCCCTAAGAGAAGAGAGAATGACAAATGAGAGAAAATCCTTTCTAAAATAGTTTATAATAAATACATGTATTTTCAATTGAACACTCAGTCTTCTTACGATTTTGGTTCATCCACGATTCTCCCTTCTTCTTATGCGAGTAGAGCGAAAGAATTAGGGTATACAGGGATTGCGCTTTGTGATGTCTCTCTTTCCTCTTTCCCTTCTTTTAGCGATGCTTGTGAAGCAAACAAAATCAAAGGAATCTTTGGTCATCGATTAGATTTATTCTCTACTCACACCATTCCTTTCCACGCTTGTTTATATGTTAAAGATGAGCAAGGATATCGAAATTTGTGTAAGATTCTTTCTAGAAATGAAGAAGTGTGTTCTAAAGATACGCTCTCTCTTTATCACGAAGGTTTAATTTTAGTTCTCGCTTGTGATTCCGATCTCTTTTTTAGCGATGCCTTCTTAACCAGAATCTCTCCAGATATTCTTTTCTATAAAAAATTATTCCAAGATGACTTCTATTTAGGAGTTTGTCTTTACAATGAATCCGACTTCCAAGAAGTGCATCAACTTTATCAATTCATCGATGATAATGAATATTCCTCTGTGGCTTTTCCTTATGTTTGTTATTTAAAGAAAACAGATGCTTATAAAAAGAATGTTTTAGAAAAAGCTTTGAAGAAAGAACCTGCTTTAGATGTAGAAAAAGAAGGACCTTATTTCCTTCTCTCAGAAAAAGTCATCCAAAAGATTTATCGTGAGAAAGAAATCAACGCTAGTGAAGAGATTGCAAAGAAAATCTCTTTCTCTTTCTTTGAAAAGAGAGGAGAGCTCATCACTTTTGAAAAAGAAGATGAAGTCTTGAAAAAGAAATGTGAAGATGGATTGAAACACAAATTAGGAGAGATTCCGAAAGAATATCAAGATAGACTCTCTTATGAACTCTCCGTCATCCAAGAGATGAAATTCTCTTCTTATTTCTTGTTAGTTTCGGATTATGTCCATTACGCAAAGACTCACGATATCAAAGTGGGACCTGGTAGAGGCTCCGCGGGTGGAGCTTTGACTTCTTTTGCTATGGATATCACAGAGATTGACCCTCTTTCTTTTCATCTCAGCTTCGAGCGTTTCTTGAATCCGAAACGTTCTTCTATGCCGGATATCGATATCGACTTTGAAACGAGAAAAAGAGACGATATCATTAGATATCTCAAGCAAAAATATGGGGAGAGACACTGCAGTAATATTGTCACATTTGAAAGATTAAAACCGAAAAAAGGACTGCAGTTGATTGGAGAAGCACTTTCTTTTAACAAGAACAGATTGAAACAGTTATCTTCTCTGATTTCTCCTTATGCAAAAGACTTTAAAGAAGCTTTGAAAGATAATTATTATGGTGCAGAACTAAGAAAGTTATATGAAGATCCTTATTACAAGAATCTTTGCGATTTAGTAGAATCTCTTTTAGATACTCCTATCAACACTTCTATTCACCCTGCCGGTTTGATTGTATCCAAAAATGACATTTATCAAACTTGCCCTGTCAGCGAGGGAATGAGTGGAATGGTCATGTATGAATATCCTTACATGGAAAGAATGGGATTCTTAAAGGTAGATATTCTCGCCTTAGATAATCTTGATTTTATTCGTGAGATTGAAAATGAAATCCAAAAAGAAGGAAAGAAGATTCCTCCTTATCAAGAGAACCTCAACGATCCTAAGGTTTATGATGTCCTTAACGCTTTAGATACTAGCAATATCTTCCAATTAGAATCCTACAGCATGAGAAGAACCATTCAGCAAGTTCACCCTGTCAATTTTGAACAAATGGCAGCGGTCTCTGCTTTAAACCGTCCTGGTCCTAAAGCCTATATCCCTTTATATGCCAAACGTAAAAACGGGCAAGAAAAGATTCAATATAAACACCCTGTGTTACAAGAGACGTTAAAAGAGAGCCAAGGAATCATGATCTACCAAGAGCAGATCATCCAAGCGGTTCAGCTTTTGGCGGGCTTTTCTCTTTCAGATGCCGACCTTTTCCGTGCGGCCATCTCCAAAAAGAAACTGGATAAGATGGAAAAATACAAAGCGGATTTCATCAAAGGTTGCAAAGAAAAGAACAATATCGATGAAAAACTCGCTTTAGAGATTTATAACGACATCGAACAATTCGCTTCTTATGGTTATAACAAAGCGCATTGTTTTGCTTATAACATGGTCACTTATCAGCTCTTATTCTTAAAGACTTATTTCCCCAAAGAATTCTATTCTGCGGTGTTAAAAAGAACTTCTTTGAACAAGATCAATTCCATAGAAACGGAATTAAAAGAAAGAAATCTCAAATTGAAGAATCCAGATATCAATTTTTCCTTGCCGCAAGATTATTTCTTCCAAGATGGTAACATTTTCATTCCTTTCTTAAAAATTTCTAACGTGCAAGAAAAATTTGTTAACGCCATTGTAGAAGAGAGAAAGAAAGGAAAATACACTTCTTTCTATGACTTCTGTCAAAGAAATTATGATTTGATTGGAAACACGGAAGAAAAAGCCCTCCGTTCCATGATTGATGCGGGATGCTTTGATTCTTTATGTAAGAGCAGAGTTGCGATGAAAGAGAAACTGACCGATTATCTTTCCTTCATTCGTCTCTCCTTCCCAGAAGACGCCCTTCCTCCGTTAAGCGATGAAGGCGAAGATATCGGAGAGATGTTATATTTAGAAAAGATTTGCTTAGGAAAAGTTTTATCCATCTCCTTGAATCGTATCTTCTATCGAAATCATTTCATCACGGCATTTGTGTCGGATACTTCTATGTTAGAGATTTCTCACACCATCAAGGTGGAAACGGAAGATAACTCTTACACCGTACAATTAGATAAGAAAGAAGAAGTTCAGAAATTTGATTTTGTTTTGATACAAGCGGATTTCTCTAGTAAAAACAAAGGAAGAATCGTTCCTTACCAAATGGTAAATATGAAGAAAAAGGTGGTGAAACATGGCTAGAACTTATATCGTTGATGGAAACTCTTTGCTCTTTAGAGCGTATTATTCCACTGCTTATACCGGTAATTTGATGATGACAAAGGATGGGATTCCTACCAATGCCATCTACGCTTTTCATAATTTGATTCGTAAGATCAAGGAAGGATTGAAAGAAGGGGACCACATGTTTGTTTCTTTCGATACAGGAAAGCCTTCTTTTAGAAAACAAGAATTTGAAGAATACAAAGCCCAAAGAAGTAAAGCTCCGGATGAGCTTGTCTGTCAGATGCCTATGGCTAGAGAACTTCTCTCCGCGATGAATATCCATTGGAATGAAATCGAAGGATATGAAGGAGATGATTTGGCCGGTTCTATGGCAAAGCTTGCCGCATCTAACGGGGATGAAGTTACTCTTTTCACTTCCGATAAAGATTTCTTACAACTCTTATCTCTCTCTTCTCAAGTGCATGTTTGTTTCTTGAAGAAAGGCTTAAGTGAAACCATTGACTATACCAAAGATAACCTTCATTCTCTCTTTGGCTTAAATCCGGATCAAGTCACCGATTTTAAAGGAATCGCAGGAGATCCTAGCGACAACTATTTAGGAATCAAAGGTGTTGGAGAAAAGACTGCAATGAAACTTCTCAATGACTATGGTCATTTAGAGGATGTGTTAGCGTATTGTAGAGAGAATCCTAAACCCAAAGTGAATCAAAAGATCTTAGAAGGAGAGAAAGATGCTCTCTTCTTTAAGAAGCTTGCTACCATTGAAACCGATTTGGATATGAAGGAAGATTATCAAAAATCTCTTTATGCTCCTTATCAAAAAGGAAAGCTGAGCAAGTACTATATCAAATATCAATTGGCGCAATTCCTTCGCAATATCGATTCTTTAAGAGATATCCAAGACGGGGGAGAAATCGAAAGTGATGCTTTCCAAGAGGATATGCAAGTCCAGGAGATGATGGAGAGCAAATTCGTGGAAAGAAAGAATATCACCATCACTTCTTTTGAACAGATTCAAGAAAAGATCCTCGCCCTTGCTTTAGAGACAAGTTCCGATAATGAGAATACCGCTACTCTTCATCGCTTTGCTTTTGCAAGCAAAGAGAATGTCTATCTCATCAATAAAGAGAACTTACAAGGAGATGAAGCTTTCTCTTCTTGGTTAGAGGAGGAAAAGAAAGATTTAGCCGTCTATGATATCAAAGGAATCCAAGTGCTACTTTCTCGAAATCAATTTCCGAAATTGAAAGGTGTCTCTTTTGATTTGTTGTTGGCTACTTATCTTATCAATCCGGATTCTGGACAAAAGAAGGCGGACTTATTCCTCTCTTATGGAGTCTCTTTAGATTTGAATAAAAATATCGCTTCTCAAATTGTTTCTTATACCGCCGATTTAAGAAAGAGAGTCGAAGAAGATTTATTCAAGAACGAACAAATGCCTCTATTAAAAGAAGTAGAACTTCCTTTAGCCAATATCCTTGCCGATATGGAATTAGAAGGATTCCCTATCGATAAAGATGTCTTAGAAGAGATTGGAGAAGAGTATGAAGGAATCCTTTCTTCTTTAGAGAAACAAATCTTCACGTTAGCCAATCAAGAATTCAACATCAATTCCCCGAAGCAATTAGAAACTGTCCTCTTCACCGATTTAGGTATCTCTCGTCCTAAAGGAGAAAAAGGAACCGGCATTGAAGTGTTACAATATCACATCAATGACCATCCTATCATCCCTCTCATCATTCAATATCGACTCTATAACAAACTTGTATCTGGTTATACTACTGCGCTTCCTGAACACATCTCTGATGATGGTAAAATCCACGCTCTTTACAATCAAGCCTTGACGGCTACCGGACGTCTTTCTATGTCAGAACCTAACCTTCAAAATATCTCTATTCGTAATGAAGAAGGAAAGAACATCCGAAAAGCGTTTTTCTATCCTAACAAAGAGTTTTATATCTTATCTTTAGATTATTCTCAGATTGAGCTGAGAATGTTAGCTTCTGTTGCTCACATTCAAGCGTTAGAAGAAATCTTTGCCGAAGGAAAGGATATTCACGCCTCTACTGCCGCTCGTGTCTTCTCGGTTCCTTTTGAAGAAGTCACTCCCGATATGAGAAGAAAAGCAAAAGCGGTCAATTTTGGTATCGTTTATGGTATCTCCGCTTTTGGCCTATCCAATCAATTATCTATCTCACCGAAAGAAGCCGGAGATTTGATCAAACAGTTCAAAGAAGCCTTTGTAGGAATCGAAGATTTCCAGAATAAATGTGTCCAAGAAGCAAGAGATAATGGCTTTGTGAAGACCATTTTAAACAGAAGAAGATATTTGAGAGATATTCATTCTTCCAACCGTGTTTTAAGAGCCTTCTCCGAAAGAGCGGCTACCAATACCGTCATTCAAGGAAGTGCTGCGGACTTGATCAAAGTCGCCATGATTGAATGCGATAAAGCACTGAAGGGATATCAGAGTAAAATCGTGCTTCAAATTCACGACGAACTTCTCTTCAAAGTTCCCAAAAATGAGATCGATGAAGTTCTTCCAAAACTGAAATATGCGATGGAACACGCACTAAAATTATCGGTTCCTTTAGAAGTGGATGGCACTTATGCTACCACATGGTATGAGGCTCATTAATTATGCCAGAACTCCCGGAAGTTGAGACCGTCAAAAGAGAATTAGAAAAGGTATTGATTGGAAAAACCTTCAATACTCCTATCGTCTATTACAAACCTTTGATTCATTCTCCTTATGAGGAATACATCAGCGCTTTAAAAGGAAAGAAAGTGACTCACCTCTCTAGAAGAGGAAAATTCCTTCTCCTTCATTTAGATGATGATCATAAACTCATCTTCCATTTGAGGATGGAAGGAAAACTCTTTGTGGTGAAAGAAGATCACTCTCTTTCTCATCTTTCTATGTATATTCCTTTCCTTGAGGAAGAAGGCGGACTTGCTTTTTATGATGTGAGAAAATTCGGTGTCACCTATTACTGTAAAGAAGAGGATGATTCCGTCTTTGCTCACCTTGGTCCAGAACCTTTTGAAATTGAAGATGATCTCTATTTATTCGCCCATTATCACAACAGCAACAAACACATCAAAGAACTCTTGTTAGATCAGAGCATCATGAGCGGATTAGGAAATATCTATGCGGATGAAGTCTTATTCCGTTCGCACATCTCTCCTTTCAAGAAGGGAAAGAAACTGACAAGAGAGGATTGTGATACCATCTTAGAGCAATCGAAGAAAGTGTTAACTCTTGCTATCGAGAGCAATGGGTCTACGATAAGAACATATTGGGCTAGCAAAAATGTCCATGGAAGCTTCCAGGATTTCTTGAGAGTGTACGGAAGACAAGGATTAGCGTGCCAAGAATGTAAGACACACAAGATTGAAAAGAAGATGATTTCTTCTCGCTCCACTTCCTATTGCCCACACTGTCAAAACACAGGTTATTCTGTAGCGATCACAGGAAAGATTGCCTCCGGAAAGTCTTTGGCTCTCTCTTATTTTGCTAGCTGTGGCTTCTTGACTTTCTCTTGTGATGAGGAAGTTCACCGCTTATATAAAGACGAGAAATTTTTAGAAGAATTAAAAAAGAATTTCCCTCAAGTCTTCACTCCCACTTTAGATAAAGTTCTCATCACTTCTCTTCTTCAAAACGACAAAGCTTTTAAGAGAAAATATGAACACTTCATCTTCCAACGCGTCAAAAAGAGCGTGGATGATTTCTTGATGGAACATGATGGAGAAGATAAAGCAGTGGAAGTTCCCCTTCTCTTTGATGCCCACATGCAAGATATGTTCTCTTACACTTGTGGAGTAGAAACTACAAAACAAGAAGAACACTTGAAATCTAGAGGGGAAGAAAAATCGAGAAAAGCCTTCAATCAAATCAATTCTTATGATGAACATAGAAAAGAATTAGATTTTATTTTGAACAATGATTCTGGAAAAGATGAATTATTAAGCCAAGTGAAACAAGTCGTTTCTGCCATTCATAAGAATAAGATTTATTAATATTTTATTGATTTTTTTCTTCGGTTTTAATTGACTATCGAACAATATAAGTTATATCTTATATTATATTTTTTGATATGGAGACTATATGAAAAAGAAAACATTACCTTTATTCCTTGCTCTTGTCGCCTTTGGGCTAACTGCCTGCGGAGAAGCAAGTTCCACCACTCCTACTTCTCAAGACACTACCCCTACACAGACCACTGACACTACTAAAGATACTACTGCTAGTGAAACCACATCCTCTACTACAAAAGGTTGGGATGATGCAACGAAAAAACTTTTTAAAGATCATCTTCACAACATCGATCTCCCTTACTTCCAATTAAATAATCAGACCGTTAATTACCTCGAAGGAAGAGAACTTATCGTCTTTGAAGCTACCGATTTAGAAGAAGGAGATTTAGAAGAAATCTCTAATTTATTTGTTGAAGATGGCTGGGATGGAGGCGATGTCTCTCAAAACATGGGAATGGAAGAAGATGGATATCTTTATTCCTACATGATTTCCACTTCCACCGATGAAGGAAATCGCTTTGTAGAAGTTGATTTCTATTGTTATGAAACTTTAGTGGATGAAGAAGACCCTTCTGTCACTTCTGAAACTTATGCAAAGTCTGGCAACTTCCGCTTGACCGCATATGATCCTTACACTTATGAATTCCCTACAGAGGAAGCGGATTGGCTTGCCTCTATCGTCTCTACCAATTTCTTCGAGCACACTCCTGTTCCTAGTTATGATGGTGCAGAATACTATAAGGTCATACAAAACTTATCTGCGATTGGCGCTTATAAGCCCGGCTTAAACTCTAATGATGGCGGTTATACCACCGTATTAGAAGAAGCTGGGTTCAGTGTTTCTTTCAGCGATCAATTTGGTGCCTATGTTGGTACCCCTGAAGATAAGGATTATCAAATCTTATATCGTTATGATTTGACCAGTGGTATGTTCATGATGATGTTCTTTGAATATGAAGAACCTCTTGTTCCGTATAACGCTTGGAATGAAGAACAGATCGCCAAATTATTTGAAGATTATGGTATTGAGAATTTCTCTTACACCATTCCCGCTTTAAATGTAGAGGGAGCTACCTATTATTACACAGGTGAATATGCTTCTAGCACTGGTTACATCTTAGTGCAAGGCGTCGAAGAAAAAGACTTCACCTCTTATCAAGCCACTCTCAAGAGTGCTGGATGGGAAATCAGCGAAGATGAATTCGATGAAAATGCGGTTCAATTCTCTAAGAAGATTGATAATAGACTTCCTGTTAACACGCTCTCCTATAGTGAAACTAACAGCTCTATCACCATCACCTTACAACTCAACCCTGATGTTGCTCCTTATGATACTTTCCCAAAAGATATCATCCAAGAAAACTTGGTTTCTATGTATGGAGACGGATTCACTTATCAGATTCCCGCTTACAGCGGACAAGGTGTCAAACAATACAAGGTCAATGGTAATTGCTTCACCTTCATCTTAGAAGATGGTGCGGATTTAGACGTTGTCCTTGCCGGATACATGAAAGATTTGGTCGCTGCTGGTTTTGTCCAAAAAGATGAGGCTACCGCAGTCACTGCCGATGAAATCTATCGTATCCAAGCCGATTTAGATTATATCTTAGGCACGATCGAATTCATGGTTGACCTTACACCAGAGCCTATCCCTGTCTTTAACACTTTCCCGAAAGATAAACTCATCGATGACTTCAAGACACACAATCCTGACTTCAATGACACCATTATCGCTTTAGATGGCGGTGATGAATATAGCTATATCATCAATGTGTATGAAACCGATGTCTTTGGCTCCATTGATTGTCTCTTCACCAAAGGAGATATGAGCAAGATTGTCGCCGATTATGAGAAGGCCTTAAAAGATGCTGGCTTCACCGATTATGATCAGGAAGAACCCGGAAACGGAGAATATCTCTCTCCTAAAGGCCAATACAAGCTCCGTGTTGAAGCGGACGATGATTACACTGGATACTTTGTCATCTCTTTGAATTTTGATGACATTGTTGACGGAACTCTTTAAAAAAAATACAAGCTTTGACTCGAAAGAGTTGAAGCTTGTTTTGATTTAAAACGAATTTCAAAATTGATATACTACTAAGCAAAGAAAGGCATTATTTATGAAACACACAAACTTAGTTGACTTCCTTCTAGATGATAATAATACGGAACCCTTGATTCTCTCCACAGAGAAGGGTGGCCGTTTCAGTTTCGAGAAGATTGCCGTCATTCCTCACGAGAAAGAACTCTATGTCATCATGCGTCCTTTGTATAAGATTGAAGGCATGAAAGAGAATGAAGCTATCGTTTGTAAATTGGTCGGAGAAGGGGATGATCAAAGACTTGATTTTGTCGAGGATCAAGCTTTGATCAATCTCATCTTTCAAAAGTATTACGAAGTCTTAAATTTCCAAGTCAACCACCTTGTTGACCAACAGAAATAAAGTTACCACGAAATCGAGTAGAGCGGCGAGGGTTTAATCTCGCCCGCCCTCTCACACCACCATACGTGCGGTTTTCCGCATACGGCGGTTCCAATCAACATAGCGAGCTTCTCCGTTCGAGGTAGTAGTTCGCTTGCCTTTTCCTCCTTTCCGCTCGGACTCCACTCTCCCTACGCTTTCCATCGGGATGTGGCTTCCGACTGCCATTCGTACTGTGGCGGTTGGTTGGTTCGGCCCTTCCCCTTTCGGGTACTATGGCCTCTGCTGACTCCTCGCCGTTCGCTGTTACTGGGTGGCGTTACTATATTCGTTTAAAGACATCTAGGGTATCCACCTCGACGAGGCCTCACGGGGTAAATCCCAGGCCTTTCCCCAAGCGCCCTCCCAATCTACGCTATCGGCTTACCTTGTGGGCTCTGTCGCTTTTTGCCGACTCGCCTCTCCGACTACGCCTTATATCGGGTTCCTGTTCGTAGGGTCTTGGTTTCGCCTCGCCCTT
>JAFUFH010000087.1 GCA_017470005.1 Bacilli bacterium
GAAGAGGGCGTAGTTGTAGACGTTCTTTGCAATATGGGAAAGGAAGGAGAGGAGTCTCAGTTGAGACTCATTCCCCTTGAAGTGGAATCGGATGGATCGGTATGACTTTACAGTGTTTTCTTCCATAGCAAACGTCATTCCGTCATCGGGGCAGAATGACTGTATGTAATGGAAGAGAGAAGAAGGAGGGTTGAAGTATAATCTATATTCGCTGAAATATGTTCTTGCTTAACTGTATTTTAGTCGTTTAAGTAAGGAAAATCCATAGCTTCTTATTGGATGTTAATATTCTGTCATTTTTTTGCGAGCATTCTCATAAAAGTGCCACAAAATGAGTGGAAGCGAAGACTATTCAATCGCTAATAAACGGCTTATTTAGAAAAGCATTTGTAAAGAAAATAAGCCCACTAAGTAGTCCTGCAAAAAAAAGAACTAAGATTTAAAAAAGTAAATTCCTAGAGAAATCAAAAAAAGAAGCATCTTTGATAGGATGCCTCTTTTCTTTTTATTCTCTTTCTTTTACCGATTCTGGTAAATTCCATCTCTTCATAGAGGACATGACAAGGAAGTGGGAGAGGAGCAGGAAGATTAAGACAAAGACAACAGAGAAGACATACATCACCCAAGAGTGAGGGAAGGGATGAATCTGTGAGGGGATGGAGATGGATTGCAATAATCCTTTCGATAATAAGATACCAAGCGGGATAGCTAAGAGCATCGCAATGATGTATTGGAATAGACTAGAGAAGAGATTGGCAAGAGAGATTGACCTTCTCTGATATCCTAGTGTTCTCATGGTAGCAAAGGTTCTCTTCTGTTCTTTCAAGTTGGTCTGCATCATATTGAAAACAATCAAGAAACCGATGACAATAGCCATGAACGTGAGCAAACGGCTGGAGATTTCAAAGGGAGCTAATCGATCCGTGAATTCTCCTTTGACCACATCTGTATAGGCGATATAGGTGACATGCTCTACATCTTTATATTTATCAAAGAAGGCTTTTTCATTTTTGACTTTGGCTAAAAGAGATCCTCTAGATTTACTTGGTTCATAAGCGTCAAAAGATGTGTAAGAGACTTGATAAATGTATTCGTTAGATATGGCTTTCACTTCTAAAGAAACATCATTCGCCATGATGATATCCCCAACTTTGGCCTCTAATTGATGAGCGTGGTAGGTGGAAAGAATGATTCCTTCCCTTGGTACTTCAATCACATGTCGATCGTCATCGATGACTTTCAATAAGTTTTGTTCGTTTTTGATTCCGTTGATCAATCCATTTGTCTTTTTATCATTTCTCGTGTTGACCATTTCTGAAGGGAGATATTTAATCAAGGATTGTTCTAGGATATTCTCATCATTGTATAAGAGAGTATCCATCTCTTCTTGTGTAGGTAAATTATCAAAATAGACTTGGATATTGTATTGAATTCTCGTTTCAAAGAGTTGTGTGAGAATCGATGTTTTACTCTCTCCTATAGACAAAGCAACAAAGATCAACATACCGCTTGCTAATAAACAGATGCCAGAGAGAATGTATCGTCTGATATTTCTCAAAGTTTGAGAGATGGAAACTTTCAAGGGGATAGGTGCTTTTTTGAAGACCGTTTTGGTTAAAAATGGAGTTTCATTATTCGAAGGAGGTAGTGCCTTCATCGCCTCTACCGGTTTAATCTTCGTGATACTAAAGGACGCAAATAAAGAGGTAAGTAGGTTGACAGTGATCATGATGGCTAAAGAGATGAAGATAGCGCTAGGATGTAAGACGAGAGGTTGAGGGAAAAGTTTCAAGGCGCTTCCGTAAGCCTCGTTAGCAAGAAGAGTGAAGATCGTTCCAATACCGATACCGAATACCCAAGAGAAGAACCCAACGACAAATCCTAAAGATAAAAACACTAAGGAAATGCTTCTGTTACTCTCTCCTAAGGCTCTCATGATACCGATATCTTTTCTACACTGTTTCACAATTTGGAATAAGAAGAGTGCGGTGACTACCATGACGACCACAAAGAAGACAACGGGAGCTAAAATGGTGATGAGATCGATGGCCTTAAGAGCGCTTTTAAACTGATCAATAACTTCTGATTCTTCATAAGTTGTGACATAAGCGACATTGTTTTTTAACGATTTGACATCCTCTTCTGTGATCTCTGATCCTGTTTTTTTCTGAATATATTCTTTTAAAAGAGATAAAGTATCATCTAAGTTTTTCTTTTGACCGGGCTTGAAGTTGATCAAGATTTGGTTGAAATAATCTTGGCTGGAATGTTCTACGATACTAGAGCGAGGGACATAGACATAGGCAAAGTCTCTGGAGGAAGAGATGGAATAAGGGTCAGCTTTCACTTGTGAGGTTTCCGCAGAGACAATCAAAGCATCGATAGTATATGGGAGAAGTGAACCATCTGGCATCTTTGCTACAAAGGTATCCCCGACGGAGAAGCCGTTGGATTTTGCAAAGTAATATTCCATCGAAATTCCATTCTCTTTGAAGGAACCGCTTACTAGATGGTGTTTCAAGATGCTTGAATCATCATAAGATAATAAACGGCCGGAATAGGAGATGTCTCCTTTGGCGAAAGTGGTGGTATAGGTGTTTCGATATTCAATCTCTTGAAAGCCCATGTAATCTTGGAAATCGTCTGGCAAATAATCTAAATACTTGGTCTCAATATTTCCAATCGTTTCCACATATAAATCTGGGTATCCGCATTCATCCAATAAGGAATGAATGTTTTGATTTAAAGAGTGATATGCGTTTCTTAATCCAATCAAGATTCCGCATCCAAAAGCGCCGACTAAGACGACACTGAATAGCATCAAGAAAAAGCGCTTAAGATATGGGATTAACAATGCTTTGACTAATTTCATAACGATTACCAATTGATGTCCTTAGCATCGAGAGGATGTTCATTGATCTCTTGTTTTTCAATCTTGCCGTTACGCAAAGTGATGATTCTATCTGCCATAGAAGCGATTTCTTTGGTATGGGTGACAATAATCATGGTTTGACCTTCTTTTCTGACAATATCTTGTAAGAGCTCTAAAATCTTTCTACCTGTCTTATCATCTAAAGCGCCGGTAGGTTCATCACATAAAATGATAGATGCTCCTTTGACTAGAGCTCTAGCGATAGAGACTCTCTGTTGTTCTCCACCGCTCATCTGAGAGGGATATTGTTTCATCTTGTTATCCCCTAAACCCACCAATTCTAACGTTTTTTCCGAAAGGTGCTCTTCATCTTTTTTATTTAAAGACATCTTTACATTTTCTAAGGCAGTCAAATCTGGTAATAAGTTATAAAATTGGAAAATAAAACCGATTTTTTCTTTACGGTATTTGGTCAATTCTTTGTCCTTAAAAGAAGTGATATCTACCCCGTTTAACAAAACTTTTCCCTCGGTAGGAGAATCCATGCCGCCGATGATATTTAAAAGAGTGGATTTACCACAACCGGAATTTCCTAAAAGAACCAGCATTTCTCCTTTGAAAACATCAAAAGAGATATCATCTAGTGCTTTGACTTGGGAATCTCCTTTCCCGTAATATTTTTTTAGGTTTTTGATTTCTAATAATTTTTCTGCCATAAAGAAAATCCTCTCGGTTACCTTGTTAACTATTATAGAACAATCGTGCCATTTTAGAATTTTAAAATGAGAGAAATAACAGAAAATTGAAGGAATTAAAAGAATTTTTGTTTACTAAAAAAAATCAATTGTTTACTATATTATTAATGAAAATAATTATACATTACTTTGATTATAAAGATTGTCCGCTAGAGCAAATGAAGAATTCTCTGTATATTTACCCAGAAGATATTTCTCTTCTTGATAAATATCCTGTGGAAAATGTGAAAAAGGAAAAACTGATTTCCTTAATTTTCAAACGGAAATATATCCAAGAATATTCCTTAAATGAACATGGTAAACCCTTGTGCAAAGATAAATATTTCAATATCAGTCATAGCAAGGGAAGAATCGTCTTTGTCGAAGATGTTGTTCCGATTGGAATCGATATTGAAAAGATTAGGAAAGCCGAAATGAATCTCATTCAGTATGTCTCTAGTGAGCAAGAGAGAGCCTACATTCAAAACGAGCAAAACTTCTATGAAGTCTGGACCAATAAAGAAGCTCTTGTAAAAGCTTATGGAACAGGTTTTATCGATAGAATCAAAGACGTCCCTTCCCTACCACTGAATTCCACAAGAGAATACAAGGGAAACACTTATCACAATCAAACACTTATTTTTGACGATTACGTATTAACCATATCCAGACAAGCAAAAGAAGAATTTGAAATGGAAATGACGAAGGAGGAAATCGGATATGTCTAAGAAATTATTTCCACTGAGCAAAAGTGAAGAAGGAATCTATATTTCTTCTCTCTCTCTTGGTGATGCTTACAATCTTGCTCACCTAGTTCATTTAGGAAAAGGATGGACAAAAGATGATGTCGAAAATGCCTTAAAGAAAGTCATTCAAGCGCATCCTTATCTACTCACTCAACTCTCTAACGATGAGGATGGAAGAATTGTCAAAAGCATCGTGGAGACTCCTTTCTCTCTTCCTTATGAGGAAGTTAAAGAAGTCAAAGTAGATTCTCTTCCTTACACGCTATTGAACGCTCCTCTTTATCGTTTCAAATTATTTAAAGTGCAAGAAGAACTTGTTCTTTATTTTGATTTTTACCATCTCATCATGGATGGTACTTCCATCAAGATTTTCATCGATGACTTCTTTGCTGCATTAGAAGGAAAAGAATTGATCAAAGAAGAAGCAAACGGTAATGATTATTCCTTAGAAGAAGAGGATCTTTTGAGCTCTTCTCTCTATGAAGAAGGAAAATCCTATTACGATAAATTGATTGGGGGATTAGAGATTGATTCTTCTCTTGTCGAAGATAAAAAAGATGATGTCATTTCCTATGGTAGCTTCAAGAAAACCTTGACCATCTCTAATACGCAAATCAAAGAGATCACCAAGAAATATGGGTTAAAGACCTCCACCTATTTCTTAGCCGCTTTCTCTTACTTGCTTGCCAAATATGGAATGGATAGCGAATCTTTATTCTTGACGGTCAATAACGCCAGAAATGAAAAAGTCGCTCACTCCTTTGGTAGCTATGTGAAGACTTATCCTCTCTATGTCAATTTTGAACAACATCAGAATGTTCTGGATTTGCTTCAAGCCGTCAATGAAGAGAACATCGAAAATGTTAAACATAACACCTATCCTCTCTCTTCTATGGTCAAAGATTTAGGACTTTCTTGTGATGTCTTATTTGCCTACCAAGGCGATTATTTCTATAAAGGCCTCTTAAAAGGAAAAGAGATCAAAATTGAACAATTAGAAAGAAAAGATGGCAAAGAAAAACTCGCCATTGAACTTCATAGAGATGGAGATTCTTTCTTCGTCTGGGTAGAATACCGAAGCGATTTATATGAAGAGAGCAATATCACTCACTTCATCCATCTTTTTGATCTCACTTTGAAAGAATTCTTAGCCTTAAAAGATTTACAAGATATTAATTTGGTCGATGAAGAAGAGACAAAACGTCTCGATTCCTTCCATCAGATTGAAAAGAAATACATCGGCTTAAAGAAGACCGTCATCGATGATTTTGAAGAATGCGTCAAGAAATATCCTGATAATATTGCTGTTGTTTTCAAAGATAGAAAATACACTTATCAAGAAGTCGATAAGATCACCACAAGAATCGCCAATGAATTGATTCGTTTAGGAGCTAAAAAAGAGAAGATTGTCTCCATCTTGATCCATAAATCCGAGTTCATCGTCTTGGCTTCTTTAGCGGTCTTAAAATCGGGTGCAGCCTATCAACCGTTAGATCCCACCTATCCAGAAGACCGTCTTAATTTCATGGTCAAGGATAGTGAAGCCATCATCTTGATCCGTGATGATGACCTCTCTTCTCTCATCCACGATTTTAAAGGAAAAGAGATCTTAAGTAGCCAGTTATTATCCTTTGAAGATGATACCCCCATGGAGAGAAGACCTTCTCCGGAAGACTTGTTCATCATGCTTTACACTTCCGGTTCTACCGGCCTTCCTAAAGGCGTCATGCTTGAGCATCAAAGCATCTATTGCTTCACCAGATACCACAGAGATATTCAACACATCCATGAGAATTCTCACGTTTCCGCCTATGCCTCCTATGGCTTTGACGCGGATATGATGGATATTTATCCTACCATCACCAGTGGTGCCACCTTATATGTCATCCCCGATGAGATGAGGTTGAATCTTGTCGAATTAGGAAAATACTTTGAGGAGAACCATATCACTCACTCCTTCATCACTACTCAAGTGGGTAGACAATTCGCTACAGAAATCTCTTGTTCCTCCTTACAATACTTTGCAGTCGGTGGTGAAAAACTTGTCCCTATGGATCCTCCCAAAGGTTATACTTTCTTTAACATTTATGGACCCACGGAAGGCACGGTCTATTGCACCATCCAAGAAGTCGATAAACGTTATTACCGTATCCCGATCGGTAAAGCTTTACCTACCTACAAAGCTTATGTTTTAGATAAGAACAAAAAGAGATTACCGGTTTTATGTAACGGTGAACTTTATATCTCTGGCCCTCAAGTAGCGAGAGGATATCTCCACAGAGAGAAAGAAAACAAGGAAGCATTCTTGGTCAATACTTTTGATAAAGAAGCAGGATTTGAAAGACTTTATAAGACAGGCGATATCGTTCGTTTCTTAGAAGATGGAACCATTGACTTCATCGGTAGAAAAGATGGACAAGTCAAGATCCGTGGCTTTAGAATCGAGCTTTCTGAAGTCGAAGGAGTCATAAGAGAATTCCCTGGCATCAAAGATGCCACCATCAAAGATTTCACTGACCCTAGCGGCGTGAAATATATCGTGGCTTATATCGTTTCTGATGAAAAGATTGATGTAGAGAAACTCAATGCGTTCATCGCTTCTAAAAAGCCTCCGTATATGGTTCCTGCATATACCATGCAGATCGATAAGATTCCTCTCAACCAGAACCAAAAGGTAAATAAGCGTGCTCTTCCCGAAGTCAAGATTCAAGCCGAAGAGATCGTTCCTCCTTCTAATGAGGAAGAACAGGCTGTCTTTGATATCTTAAAAGATGTCTTAGGTCACGATCAATTCGGTGTCACAAGCAACATCTATCATGTGGGTCTCACTTCTGTTTCCTCTATTCGCTTCACCATCCTTCTCTCTAAGAAATTCCACAAAGAAGTCGAAAATGATGACTTAAAGAAATATCCAAACATTCGTGATTTGGTCGCTTTCTTATGCAATAAAGAAGAAGAGAAGACTTATGAGCTCAGAGAAGAATATCCGATCTCTAAGACTCAAGAAGGCGTCTTTGTGGAATGTGCTGCTAAGAAAGATAGCACTACCTATAACATTCCTTTCTTGTTCCAGTTAGATAAGAGAATCGATTTAGAAAAATTAAAACAAGCTCTCATCAAAGCTTTAGATCATCATCCTTATTTGAAGACCATTTTAAAGATGGATGAAAATGGCGAAATCTTAGCGACTAGAAAAGAAAGAGAAAGTGTGGTCACTATCTTAAATCAAGAGATAGTTAAAGAACATCTCATCCGTCCGTTCTCACTCTTAGATTCTCCTCTTTACCGCATGGAAATCTATCAAGGTAAAGAGAATTATCTCTTCTTAGACTTCCATCACATCATCTGTGATGGTACCAGTGTTGCTATCTTCTTAACCGATGTCAGCAAAGCCTATTTAGGGGAAGAATTACAGAAAGAAGAATTCACCGGATTTGAAGTCGCATTGAAAGAGAAAGAAGATCTTGCTAGCGACAAATTAGAAAAAGCCAAAGCCTATTACAAAGATGTCTTGAAAGACATGGATGGCGAATACGCTCTCAAGAAGGATTTAAAGACCAAGAAAGAGAGCAAATTAGCTTCTATCGATTACGTTTTGAAGTTAGATCAAAAGCAAGTAGATGCCTTTGTCAAAGACAATAAACTTACCAATAACGCTCTCTTTAATTTCGCCTTTGGTTTCACTCTCTCTAAATTCAATTATCGTAAAGATGCACTCTATGTCACTATCTATAACGGAAGAAAGTCTTCTAAGTTATTCAACACCACCTCGATGTTAGTTAAAACTCTTCCTGTCTACCTCTCTTATGAGGAAGACGATAAGATTTTAAATAACATCAACAAAATGAAAGAAGAGCTCAGCGGATTAGAAGAACACGATATCTATTCCTTCGCTGAAGTGGTCAAAGACTTTTCAATCTCTGCTGACACCATGTTTGCTTATCAAGGCGATGATTTCTCTTTCACAGAAATCGGTGGATTACCGGTAAAATCTATCCTTTTAGAGAGCGATACAACTAAGACTCCCTTCGGCTTAGATATCTTCTTAGAGAACGGTGTCTTTAGAGCGCACTACGAATATGATGTGGCAATCTACAACGAGAATACCATTGCATCCTTCAACCGTTTGTTTGAGTTGGTCTTAAATGAATCTTTAAAGAAGAACACCATCAAAGAAATCAACACTCTTCCGGAAGAAGATATCAAACTTTACCAAATCACTAACGATACGGATGTGGAAATCCCTGAGGGTGTCACCGTCAATCAACTCTTAGAAAAACAAGTCCTTGCTCACCCGGATAAGGTCGCAGTCATCGATAATAAGAGTCAATTTACTTATGCCGAATTGAACACTCTTGCTAATCAAGTCGCTCACGCTTTGATTGATAAAGGCGTGAAAGCCAACCAGACCGTGGTCATGCTCATGCCCAGAGTGAAAGAAGCCTATGCCGTAAGACAAGGTATTGTTAAATCCGGTGGTGCTTTCTTACCAATCGATCCGAAGTATCCTGATGAGCGTATCTCTTATATCATCGAAGATTCTAAGACCAATTATGTCATAACCACCAAAGAAGTCGCACAAGAGAAGAAAGAGCTTCTCAAGATGATGGGTAAAAATATCTTCTTGATGGAAGAGATGGCAAAATATGAGAAGAAAGATAATCCCAATCTTAAGATTTCTCAATCTGACCTTTGCTATGTTATCTACACTTCTGGTTCCACTGGTAAACCCAAAGGCGTGATGCTCTCTCATCGTAACTTACTCAACTATGTTCTTGATGGAAAGAATATCACCACTGCTGAATATCGTCACATCGGTGAGGATTGTGTCTCTTGTTCCTTCGCTTCCTTCTCCTTTGATGCTTCTTTACAGGAAGAATTTGTTCCTTTAACGCATGGATATACTGTGGTTATCGCCAGTGAAGAAGAGATTGAAAACCCCATGCTTTTGGCTCAAACCCTCAAGAAACATCAGGTTGTCTTGATGTTCATGACTCCTTCTTTTGTCTCTAACCTTTTAGATATTCCTCCCTTTGTGGAAGCCTTAAGAGACTTCAAGGTCTTAGATATGGGGGCCGAAGCGGTCCCGATTGAACTCTGTCAGAAATTGAGAGCCCTTGGTGTCAACGCTCAAATCAACAACGGTTATGGACCTACGGAAACCACCATCACCTCTACTTATTGCACCGTCAAAGATGAATATATGACCATCGGTCGTCCTGCCGGTAACACCAAAGTCTTCATCTTAGATAAGAACGCACATATCTTACCCATCAATGCCATCGGTGATTTGACTATCGCTGGTGAATCTGTCGGTATGGGATATTTAGGAAATCCGGAAAAGACCAAAGCCGCTTTCATCACATTAAATGGAATGAGAGCTTATCGCACTGGTGACTTAGCGAGAGTCAACGGAGACGGAAATATCGAATTCTTTGGCCGTTTAGATAACCAAGTCAAACTCAGAGGTTTACGTGTCGAGCTCGGCGAGATTGAAAAAGCGATCAACTCTTATCCTGGTATCTCTACCGCCATTGTCATCGTCAAGAATTCTCCTGAAGGCGATTATCTTGTCGCTTACTATGTCGCCTCTACTCAAATCGATAAAGATGATTTGACTTCTCATATCTCTAAGACTTTGACGCCTTACATGATTCCGAAAGCCATGATGCAATTAGAGAAATTGCCTCTCACCGCTAACGGCAAAGTCGATAAGAAGAATCTTCCTGAAGTTCAAGTCAGTGAAGTGAAGAAAGAATTTAAAGCAGCCAGCAACGAATTAGAAAAGAAATTGCTCGCTCTCTTCCAAAAGGCGTTAGGAAATACCAATATTGGTGTGGATGATGACTTCTTCACCATGGGCGGTACTTCTCTTAGTGTCTCTAAGATTGCTATGCTTGCCTTAAATGAAAACTTGCCTATCGCTTATGGAGATGTTTTCGAATATCCCACCGTATTAAAACTGGAAGAGCACATCAATTCTCTCAGCGGAGAAGTCTCTACTACCAAAGAAGATAAAAAAGAAGATAGAGAAGAAGTCAAGTTAGAATCTCTCAAGCACAATGTCGTGAAAGAAGTGGATGATATCAAGATGGATTTCACTTTCAAGAAAGTTTTGCTCACCGGTGCAACAGGATTCTTAGGAATTCATATTTTGAATGAACTTCTTGACCAAAAGTGTCAAGTTGTCGCCCTCATCCGTGGTGGTAAGATCTCTGCTAAAGACCGTCTCTTAGGTTTGATGGCTTACTACTTTGATTCTCCTAGAGATGAAGATATTGAAAATCTTGTCGAAGTCGTCGATGGAGATGTCACCGATGAGACTCTCTATGATAAAGTCAAAGATTATGACTTCAATATCATCATCAATGCCGCTGCTATCGTCAAACACTTCGCTAACGATGACATCATTGAAAAAGTCAATGTTGGCGGGGTGAAGAATTTGATTGAAGTCGCCAAGAAGAAGAACGCAAGAATTGTTCAAATTTCCACTCTCTCGGTCGCCGGTGAAAATATCGATAATAAATTTGCTCCTACCTTCAAGATCAGAGAAGATATGCTCGACTTTGGTCAAGATGTCTCCAACAAGTATGTTCACTCTAAATTCAACGCCGAAAAGGCCATCTTACAAGCCGTGGATGAAGAAGGTGTGGATGGAAAGATTATCCGTGTCGGTAACTTGATGAGCAGACAAAGCGACGGTGAATTCCAAGCCAACTCTATCACCAATGGTTTCATGAGAGATTTGAAAGGTTATGTGACCTTACATCAATTCCCTGTCAATTCTATGGATGCCACAATCGACTTCTCTCCGATTGATGAAGTGGCAAAGACCATCCTTTTACTCTCTAAGACTCCTAAAAAATTCACCATCTTCCATTCTGCAAACTCTCATATGGTGGAAATGGGGGATATCGTCTATGTCTTGAATGAATTAGGATTCGATATTAAAGTTGTCCCGGATGCTGTCTTTTTAGAGACGATGAAACAGATGATGATGGATGAAACTAAGAGCATGTTAGTCTCTTCCTTAATCTCTTATTCTTCTAGCGATATGCACACGCATTCCTTCATCGGTAGCGACAATGAATTCACCAACAAAGCTCTTTATCATCTCTCCTACAAGTGGCCAATCACTGATTACAATTATTTGAAGAATGCGATTGAATCCTTGGATACTCTTGATTTCTTTGAGAGGAACGATCTATGAGCTTAGAACGGAATTCCAAACTGATCAGCCGCAAGTTCATCCAATATCTCATCCCTTCCATCATGATGATCTTTGCGATGCAATTCTCCTCTCTGTTAGACGGTATCTTAATCGGTAATATGATCTCGGGAGAAGCTTTAGCGGCTACCTCCCTAGTCATGCCGGTTTTGTATATCATTCAAGCCCCTGGCTTTGCTATCGGTATCGGCGGATCGATTGTCATCGCCAATAAATTAGGTCAAAGAGATATGGAAGGGGCAAAGAAAGCCTTCTCTCTATCATTAATTATCGGTCTAGCCATCTCTCTTATCTTTGCCGGTTTATCTTTTGTCATCTCTTCCCCTATCGCCATGTTATTTGGTGAAGCTTCTTATTCTTATTCCTATCCTTTCATCTTTATGTATCTATTGACAGACCCTATCATCACCTTAGCGCTATTGCTTGGTAACTTCATGGCGGTGGATAACAATCCAAAATTATCTTCTATTTTCTTCATCGCTTCTAACGTGGCTAAAATCGGATTAGAAGTCCTTCTCATCTTCCTTTTAAACCAATCAAATAACGGCATGTATGGTGCTGCTTTATCTACTGGTGCTGGCTTTTTAGTCGCCTTTGCCGTTCTTCCTTTTTACATCAAGAGTAATAAGAGAATGCTCACATTCACTTTCAAAGTGAAAAATGAAAGTGTTTTAAACATCTTCAAGTCTTCTTCCACCTCTGGTATCAATATGATCTTGACTGCTGTTCAGATGTTCATCGTCAATATCTATATTGGTATATTAGTGACAAGCCCTGTCGATTTACTCGCCTTCGGTTTGATTGCCAATGTCGTCTTTGTCTTTGATTTATTCTGCGGTGGTATCTTAAATGTTATTCCCAATATCATCTCGATTCTTTATGGAGAAAAAGACTATTATTCTTTAAAAACCCTGACGAGAAAGATATTCTGGATCAATATCATCGTCACTGTGGTTCTTTCTGCCTTCATTCTCATCTTCCCGAATGTGTATTGCTTCCTCTTCGGTTATAGCGATAGTGCCAACATGGATTATGTCTCCATGTTGATTCGGGTTTACTTAATTGCCTTCATCCCTTATTCCATCAACAAATTCTCTATGAACTATTACCCCTCTATCGAAAAGAATTTGCCTTCCTTAGTCGTTGTTTTACTTCGTGAATTCGTGATCGTTTTACCTGTCACTTTAGCCTTGTTATTCACCAATGGAATCTTAGGCTATTCTATCGCTTATGTGATCACAGAAGCTCTTACCGTTGTCCTTACCTACATCTTCATTTTCTTTTGGAACAAGAAAACAAAGACACACGGTATCTTCATGTTTGAAGAAGGTGATAATATCAAGACCTTTGATACGACCTTAGAGAATCAATTAGAGAACGCTTCTTTGATCTCTGAACAACTCACCAAATTTGCAAGAAGCAACGGTGTTGCGGAAAGAGAGAGTCAAATCGTGGGTTTGACAGCAGAAGAAATTGTCAACAACATCATCACTTATGGCTATAAACACAACCAAAAGAATTACATCGATGTCGGTTTGAAGATCATTGATGATTTACTTGTCTTAAGAATTCGAGATGATGGACTTCCTTTTGACCCGACCAAGTACGAATTTGATCATGATGAAAACTATTCTACTAGCGGTATTGAGTTAATCTCGAAATTAACCGATAAAATGAATTATATGCGTGTGTTAAGCATGAATAACACCACCTTTGAAATCCGACTCCATCCAGAACAATAAAGCATTGCATCATTCTTATGGTTTCCAATATAATAATTGCCAGTTATGATCATACATGATTTTGATAATCAAAGCGAAAGCGTCATCAAAGTAGAAGATTTTTATGGAAAACCAAAAAATCTGATACAAAAATGTTTGATTCTCTTCTCCAAAGAGATCCATGATTTTGTATTAAAGAGTTTTGAATGTAAAGAAATCGCTCAAATCCATGCTTGCAATGGAGTTACGCCGATTTATTCTTTTCTCTTAGATGGGGAAGAGATCGGGTTTTATCTCACCGGTATCGGTGCTCCTGTCGCTTCGATCATGGCTTATGAATGCCACCATATCACCGGGGCAAATCAATTCATCATGTTTGGTTCTTGTGGAAGTTTAGATGCTTCTAAGACTAAAGGAAAATTCATCCTTGCCACAGAATGTTACCGAGGAGAAGGAACTTCGTATTATTTTAAAGAAGCAAGCGATTATTTAAGTGTGAAAAATGTTGATAAAGTCGCCTCTATCTTTGATGAATGTCATATCCCTTATGTCAAAGGAAGAGTGTGGACCACCGATTGTATGTTAAGAGAAACTTCCAATTTGGTTCACAAAAGAAAAGAAGAAGGTTGTATCGGTGTCGATATGGAACTCTCCGGTGTCCAAGCCATGGCCGATTTCTATGGATTAGAACTCTATAATTTCTTGGAATCTGGCGATGTGTTAGAAGAATCTTCCTACGACATGAAAGGACTACATAACGCCAATCATGCCATTGGTAAATTCTATATCGCTTTAGAAATTGCTAAGCGAATTTATAGCTGATTTACAAGTATCTTTAGAGCCCTCTGGGGCTCTTTATTTTCTTTAAATAATGAAGATATCAAGATGCTAGTGACAATGATGATACCACCGACTAATAGATTGAAATTAAAGCGTTCTTGTCCGATGCATAATGCGATGATGGTAGCGATGACCGCAGACATGGGATTGAAGACAGCGATAGTGACACCACTGACATATTTCACACTTATAGCTCTGACAATCCAACAGATAGCGGTGCAGAAGATAGATAAGAACAAGACCAAAAGAATGTTGATAGGTCCAAAGACAAATAAGAGCGGATGCTCAAATAAGAAGGCGTAAATAAAGGAAGCAATAGTCAGCACCGATAATTGTATGGTGACATAAAGGAAGGGATTCTTATCTTTGGCAAAGACTTGAGTGAAAGCGATATTCACACCAAAGAGTGACCCTGCGATGCTAGAGAAAATATCTCCCATAGAAGGAACTTTTAATAGTTCCGAGAAATTCCATCCATCTCCACAGAGAATAAAGGCTCCGACTAAACATAATAATGAGGCGACGATTGCATTCCATTTTGGTCTTTCTCTAACCATCAAGAATAAAGAGATAGGAGTAGCGATGACAGAGAAGGATTCTAGAAAGGTACTTTTGCTCGTAGAAGTCTGATCTAATCCGATAAACTGGAAAATATAAGCGCTAGCTAGGATCAATCCAGCAGGAATGCAGATAAGATAACTTTTATTCCATTGTTTATAGGCTTTGGTGATAAGGATAAATATAAACATCACCACACTAGCAATCAAACCGCGCACCGCAATCAAAAGGGAAGGGGAATCCAATTGATTCTCCAACAGATATTTCCCAATGACAGGAACCACACCCCAAAGGATGACAATAGCGATCAAAGCGATGAAAGCTAGGGTTTTCTTGTTTTTCACATGTTCTATTATAGTGAGTGGTATTTGTCCCTTCCATAAAAATGTAAAATAATTCTTTTTTATCATCTTTAAAATGCTTAAACTATGTTAGTATTGAAAATCTAAACCCACATGAAACAAGTAAACTAGAACATAAGGCGTCGTTATTCAACGACACCCTTTTTCGGTTTGCTTCAGGTTGTTATAGATGAGTTTCATGGGTTCATCACCTGAAGACGCCTGGGACATGTTATTCCCATACACCTCAGCCTTTCAGCTTCGGGGCTACATTTTCTATAGATGTTAAGTGCGGCGTTTATGTCTGCATTCACTATTTTTTTATCCTTTGTTCTATAGAGGGAGCGCGTAAATCTTGTGCCGGAGAATTCCACGCCCTTTTCAGGCATGTCTCCGTCATAAAAGCTTGCCTTGGAAGTATAGGACTCCTCTGTTGTCACCACAGCAATCCCCTTCTTCCTAGCAGATTATTTTATCATACTGATTAGTCTTGAGAAAGGAAAGGACATGAAAATTCTATTAATCCTTCTCTTTTTCTTTCCCTTCAACGCCTCATTCTTGATTCCTCCTTTCTTGAAGTTCTTATTCATTCCTATGATGATGGTGTTA
>JAFUFH010000088.1 GCA_017470005.1 Bacilli bacterium
CTTCCCTGGGCTGATGGCATCAAAGAAAGAGTCAAAGAACATATTGCCAATAAGTTCAGCGACTAAAAAAGCGAGCTCACGCCTATTTCATTATATAGGTTATGGCTCGTTTTTTTGGTACGCATATTTAGTTACGCTTACCATAGAGCATTATATATTAATGATGATTAACGAAAATATAAAGACATTATATAAGGATTGTGATTTTAATACTATCAAGATTGAAAACCATAAAGATGTGAATAGACATACATCTATGCACGGAAAATATTACTCAAATAATAGAGTTTCATCATTAATGCTTATCAATACTATTTATTATCTAAATATCGTCAATCAATCTTTTGAGTCTTATAAAGGCAAAATAAAATGGAACAGAACGGAAAAACGATTTGATTTAATTCAAAATGACATAGTTCCCTAACCAGCAAAAACTAACTCATTATAATATCTTTTGGAAGCTCTAAATAAAGAGGACAGTCCATCCAAATTAATCTCCAATACAAATCTGATATTGTGGTCCCATCTTTAAATTTCACCTTCAATAAATGAAGAAATCGTTTAAAAGAGTTATTAGAAATATTTTTAATATAACTTATACGGCCATTCACCTTTATGACCTCGTTAATATCCTTTTTCCATTCCCACTCTTCAAAAACTTTAAAGAACATTTTACATGTTTGAACAAGGTAAGTATTGCTTATAGTATAGTCAAAAAGATCGCCTTTTCTTCTAACAATATTAATACCTAAAAATTTAAAGGAATCATTCTCGTGGTTTAATACCGCGAATCTAGTTTTCTTTTCATTTAAAACTAGTTCCTCTTCCCTTAATAGGGACTTTAATAATCGTATCCCCTCATCTAATTCCCCCTTAGATTTAGAAGAAATTAAAATGTCGTCTGCATACCTTGTATAAATTATTCCTTTTTGCTTGTTCATACGCTCATCACACTCAAATAAGTAAAAATCCGAAATCTTAGGCGAAGAAACGAAACCAATGGGAAGCTGATATTTATAAAATAGCGGTTTTAGTATTGATGTTAATTTGCTATTTATTCTTTTTTTATTACTATATGATAGACTTAAGTTACTTAAAAGAGCATTAATCTTTTTATAAAAATAGTTTTGTATTTTATTGCCTAACATCTTTAATCTTATAGATTCAAAATACTTATGAATGTCAAACTTTGCAAAATAATAATTCCCCTCATGTTGCTTTAAACACACCAATGTGTTTTTGCCCTTTTTATAGGCATAGGATGACTTAGATGTCGGCAGTTTCGAAAGGAATGAATCTAAAATTGTTTGGTGTAATCCCCTCAATCGTTCGCCAAAAAAGTTATTTCTATACGCCAAAATGTTTCTTGTTTTATTTTTTATCTTGAGAGTACGAAAACTTATACATTGTTTATGTGGCAAATAACGATTTTTATCTAAAGCACACATGGTTTCATTATCAAATAACCCAAACATTTCTAAACCATCAACAAAATATATAGAGTCAAAACTTGATTGATCACTCGCTTCAGGAATAAGATATCTAGAACTGCTACTTTTAATATTAAAAAGCTTATAAGATATATATAACATATGATAAATCAATTCATCACAATCTAAATTTTCTACATTCACTTCTATTGAAAAATCAGCTGTTAAAAGAAAACTAATATTTGAACTATTATTTACACATACAAATGTTTTAAGAAGCTCTTGCTTAAAAAATTTTACAAATTCTTTAAATCTGTAATCTCGAGGACTTTGGGGAATTTCATTTAAAAGAGCTTGGCTAGACTTGCTAAGAAGTTTATAGACAGATGAAATATAATAAAAAAGGTTTCTAATACAAAAGTTAAAAGACAACAAATCTTTGCTTCTATGATATACAATATAACCAGGTTTATTTAGATCGTTTATATAAGTTGAGAATAAAATTTTGTTTAAAAAACAACCCTTTTTAACAGGATTATCATCTTCCAAAACTTTAAGAATCTCTTTTGGTATTCTAGTTTTTCCTTTGCCATCTTTTTCTGGAAAATAAATCAATCCATTATTATCATATGAGGCAGTATACTCAACAAAAGATTTATCAATTGATAATCTAATATATTCCCCAATAGCATTATTTTTTCTTCCCCTGTACTTTTTATCAACAAAGATAGTTACAGAATCATTATTATATGCAAAATTAGTAAATTGCCCCATTTCATAACTGGTGGACATAGTATCTAAAAAGATATATGTTTTGTAAGAAATCTTAGAAACAATTTCTTCTAGAATATTTAATCGTATATCTAACTTCTTTTCTTTTATTTCATCTGGTTTAAATAACTCATCAACCACAATAGGAAAGGCGTGAACATATTTATCCTTTTCTTTTTCACTCCATTTAGATTGTATATAATGACTTAATATCCATCTTCTATCTTGCGGATTAGGACTATATGCGGGCCCACACAAAAATACCAAAGGTCTTCTACTATCTAAACTACAAATAAAATTTGTGATATACATAAACAAAAAAAAGGAGAGAGCCACTGAATAATTGTGTTTAATTAGAAACAGCTGCAAAATTAAGGTTTTCGGGTGTTTCTAATTGAAGAGAATTAAGACTCTTAAAAGCAGTTTCCAAAAGAGTTTAAACTCCGTCCATATTATATGAACTTGCTGGCTCTCTAGCTTTATTATATATCACATAATTTGAAAGAGCAAAACGAAGTTTAAAATCAATTATTTGTGTTACCTTTCATAATAAATGCGACAAATGACATAGATTCCATCGACACGGATACTTGTATTTTTATTGCATTTGATATGGTAACTAACGAAAAAAGAAAGAAACGAAACTCTTACATCCTTCTAACTGTTTTAACATATATTATTCTAAGGAGGCATCATAAGTAATCATGGATAGTATCATGGCCAGCAATCGTATTTAACTGTATTTAAGTTGAAAGGCGTCCGATACAATTTGCCGCACCCATTATTAGTGTCGTTTTCATAGTCAGGGCCTCATATTAGTTACAGCGCCCACGTCAAATTAAGAGATTTCAATCTGTTCGTAATTCTTACCAACGTTTTTGAATCAACATCGATTAATGGCTCATACATAAAACTATTAGCATGAACATAAGAAGGAGCAATTACACTTGCCTCTAGCAATAATGAAATTTCATCAGAGTCCAAACAATTATTAGCGATTGCAATGTTCATCAACTCTTTTGTTTTATTATATGGATTGACGATAGGCAATGAATGTCCAGAACTAATTATCTTTTTGCATAATAATCTTTCAGAAAACAACCGAATATAGATGCCCAATACAAGTTTCTCTTCAAGATCGGTTTCATGGATAGCACTTGAAAGAATCCTCGAAATTTCATTATCTATGTCTTGCAAGTACTTATCAGATAACGACAATCCAGATGGTAGATTACATCCTCGGGCAGACAAAACGGTATTTAAGCTAGACAGGTCCAGTGACGTTGATAGAGTATCATCGTAGTGCAAATACGAATCGAGAATTATAACATCAGTATTAGACGAGTTACTCTCAAGTTGCAAAACATTTCTAAAGAATGGCACCAAAGAAAAATACTGGGCCTTGGTTGGCGAATGTTTCCACTCGTTAAATTTTCCAACTTCTAGATAATATTTCTTATTGCTTGAATCGAATAAAGTGACAACACCGCCACTATCTTTATACATAAAGTATTGGTTTGTGTTTCCTTTGCCGAATGCTAATATTGAACTCCGGTAAAAGTCAAAATTGTGGGTGAAGATAATAATCTGAATTTTTGGATTATCTTTCAATTCTAACAAATAATTGATAATCCCATATTTATTCTTGTAATCAAAGGAATCAACAGCGTCATCCAAAACAATGGTGACTTCTTGATTACTAAGTCGTGCCCTTTCAATCTCAATAATAGCATTGATAAGATTGAAAGTTCTTATTTCTCCCGTGCTAAACCTCAACTCAGATGGATTATCAATTTCTACATCGGTTCCCTTAATGCATTTAATAAAATGGGGAACATCAAAACCAATGACAGCATCAAATCGATTACGTATTTTCAAATCAAATTTATCAAATGCAAATCTAGACTCAAAGTTGCTCCAAATTTTGGATAACGCATTATCGCTATCATCGATGGACGATTTCATCGATTCTAATTTAGCTTGCTCAATACTTATCTTGGCCTTTTCCGCTTCTAGAAGCTTTAAAGAGGCAGCGTCGATTATAGTAACAAATAGTTCGTTAATAAATTCCGCATAATTTGACGCATGTGACAGCAAAACGGGATCACTCAACAAGGTATTTGCCAAATCGTTTGTCGCCTTATTCTTTGTTAAAACGGACTTGCATTCTTCGTATTGCCTTTTAGTTTCGTCATCGCCATAAATAAGATCGTTTTGTTCTTTGACAATTTCTTCAAATTCCGCTGAACCAATTTCTTTATTGTTAATGAATAGTTTTCTTTTGTTGGCAGCATCAAAATATTTGTCTTCCTTGATATGATTTGAAAAACTATTTAGGTTGTCTATTTTAAAATCATCATCCAAAACATTGCTAGCAATCTTTTTATTAACTATCAACGCATATTCGTTCAAATGCTGTTTAACCTCAGGTTTAGTAGCGGTATCAACAGCTTTAACATTGACCAATTTATAAAAAGTATCTTCGTCTATAGCTGTAGAAAGCGGTTTGATCGATGTTTGGAGATTATTTGCAAAACCAATCAATAAAGTGTCATCATTTTCAGCCGTTTTTGCAACTATTTCAATTGCTTCTCTTAATGACTTCGAAAACAAATCCCCGTCTCTTCCTTTGCCCTTCTTTGAAAAGCAAGCTTGCAAAATATTAGCAATAGTACTGACCGACTGTTTTATGTTCTTTTGAATTGTTGATACCTTGTTCGCCATTTTCGGAGATATGACAATTCCTTGATAGTCTCCTCCGTCTCCCAATTTAAACTCTTCTACCCCACAATATTTTATAATGTTGAAAGGAATAAAATTGTTTTCGTCACAAATGTTTCCATTGATATCAATTTCATAACTTGGTATCGATCCGCTCCTATAAACATCGTCAACGCTCTCTTTGGAACTAATGTTTTCTAACGCATCTGAAATTGAACTTTTGGCCGTTCCGTTTGGAGCATAAATAACATTTAACTTACCCAACGAATCCGCACCCCTTAATTGTTTAATACCAAAAATATTCTCAAACTTGTTAATCTTTATCATATATAAATGGTTCCTTAATAATTTTAAGTCGTTGAATAAAATGTTGTGTAATCCTTCCTAAAAAAGAACGTACTTGTTTATGACAATAAGATAACACGAATGAGGAATCAGTTGTTATCTTTATTTTCTTATGCTCAAGCCAAGATATTGCTTTCGCTCTCCATCGGTATCCATATTCCTGTTGATATGTCCAATTATAATTTGACATTGTCGTCTTGTCTCTATATACTTGTTTTGTCTTACAAGGATATAGAATCATATGAAATACATCACAGTAAAAGAAGCTTCTCTCAAATGGAATCTGACAGAGAGAAGAATCACAATGCTCTGCAGAAACAATCGCATCCTAGGGGCAAGAAAGGATGGGAAGGAATGGCTCATTCCTTCCGATGCTTCTCTTCCCTTGGATGGAAGAACCAAAGAAGGAAGCAGACAGATTCAGGAAGAGGTGGAGGTGGAGGAATCCACCATCTCCTACACTCCCTCTGGCGCTCAATACAGAGTCAGTGAAGAATTTGAGAAGACCTACAAGAGAAAACCGGAAGGGATTGCCTTCACTCCCTACAGAGTGAATCTGGTGGGTGCTCATAGCGATTATGGACTAGGCAAAATCACGGGATTCACTTTGGACAAGGGAATCCATATGGCATATGCGGCGAAGCTGAATGGTATTGTGGAGATATTCTCTCTTCAGTTTCCCAAACGTGCTCAATGGACTGTCTTCTCCATTCCGGAGGAGAAACAGGGAGACTGGGCAGATCATCTCCGAGGAGCCACTCTTGCCTTGAGCAAGAGATATCCTCTTCGCACAGGATTCTGTGCCATCATCGATGGAGAGCTCCCTATCGGTGGTCTCTCTTCTTCTGCTGCGGTGATCATCACTTTCTTATCTGCGCTTGGAAAGCTCAATCACATCCATCTGGATCCAGAGGAGCTGATTGAGATTGCCAAGGAAGCAGAGAACGCCTATGTGGGTGTTGCCTGTGGAAGAAACGATCAGACCTGTGAGGTGTATTCAAGAAAGGATTCTCTTCTTTATTTTGATACGTATCATTTCCAGAAGGAAGTGATACCTCAGAACAAGAAGATGAAGCCTTATGAGATTGCCATCTTCTTCTCTGGTTTGACTCGTTCCCTGGCAGGAACAAAGCTCAACATGAGAGTGGATGAACTGAGAAGTGCCGCTTATGCCCTCAAGGCATTTGCCGGCATGGAATATGGCAAATTCATTGAGACGAATATCAGAGAGATTCCTTATGAGATCTATCTCCAATACAAAGAAAAGCTCCCTTCCTCCTGGAGAAAGAGAGCTGAGCACTGGTATACGGAGCAAATCAGAGTGGAAAGAGCGGTACAGGCATGGAGAGAAGGGGATATTGAGACATTTGGAAGAATGTCTTTTGAATCTGGTGCGTCTTCCATTGTCAATTGGGAGACAGGATCTCCGGAGCTGCAGAAGATCTATGAGATCATGAGAAACACCAAAGGTATCTATGGTGGAAGATTCTCTGGTGCTGGATTCAAGGGATGTTGTGTGGCTCTAATCGATCCTGACTATGAGAAGGAGATATTGGAAACAGTGAAAAGAGAATATCTCAAGGAATTCCCAGAACTGAAAGGGAAATATTCTGCTCACATCTGTCACACGGCAGATGGAGTGAAACTGGACTGAAACGAAGAACAGCTTTCTCGTCGAATATGGAGAAAGCTGTTTTTGGTTCTAGTCTCTTCTAAAGAGATCTCTTGTATAGACCTTGTCCTGAACATCATCCAGACAGGTGTCGTATCTGTTTGCGATGATGGCATTGGTCTCTTTCTTGAACTCTTCCAAGTCATTGATGACTTTGGAGCCAAAAAACTCATCGCCATCGGGCAATGTGGGTTCATAGATGATGACTTTGACACCTTTGGCCTTGATTCGTTTCATGACTCCTTGGATGGAGGAGGCTCTGAAGTTGTCGCTGTTGGACTTCATGGTAAGTCTAAAAAGTCCTACCACGATGTTGTTTGCGTTCTCTGGTGTATATCCGGCCACTTCAAGGACTCTCTCGGCGATGAAGTCTTTTCTGGTTCTATTGGATTCGACAATGGCGGAGATGAGATTCTCCGGGACATGTTCGAAGTTTGCTCTCAGCTGCTTCGTATCTTTTGGCAGACAATATCCTCCATAACCAAAGGAGGGGTTGTTGTAGTGTGTTCCGATTCTAGGATCGAGACAGACGCCGTTGATGATGTCTTTGGTGTTGAGTCCTTTGGATTCGGCATAGGTGTCCAGTTCGTTGAAATAGGAAACACGTAAAGCCAAGTAAGTGTTGGCAAAGAGCTTCACAGCCTCAGCTTCAGTTAGGCCCATAAATAAGACAGGAACATCTTTCTTGATGGCTCCATCCTTAAGAAGAGAGGCAAACACTTCCGCTTTCTCTCTTTGTCCTTCCTCACATCCTACAATGATTCTGGAAGGATAGAGATTGTCTTCCAATGCCTTGGATTCTCTTAGGAACTCAGGGCTGAACAGGATGTTGTCTGTCTTGTATTTCTCTCGGATGGACTTGGTGTATCCGACAGGAATGGTGGATTTGATAATCATGGTGGCATTCTTGTTGACAGACAACACCAATTCAATCACTTGTTCGACATATTTGGTGTCGAAGAAGTTCTTGACGGGGTCGTAATTGGTGGGTGCTGCAATAACTACGTAATCAGCATCACTATATGCTTTCTTTCCATCCAGTGTTGCTGTTAGATTGAGTTCTTTTTCTTTGAAGTACTTCTCAATATAATCATCCTGAATAGGACTGATTCTATTGTTTACTTTATCGACTTTTTCTTCTACGACATCTACTAATGTCACTTGATTGTTCTGAGCTAGTAATGTGGCTATAGATAAACCAACATATCCTGCGCCTGCTACTGCGATTTTCAAATTCTTCATATCGTTTTAGGTTCCTTCCCTGTAAAGTTCAAATTATTTTAATTCAATAAGTAAGAAAACATATCATCAACATCAAGATTTATTCGCCAAGTCGCCTTTTATGAATTTATATGTGTTTTTGGCTTCTAGGTTCGCAAGCTCCTTTACTTGGTTTTCCTTCAAAGATGGGTCGTAGTAATGTAATCGTTGCAGTTATCATAACCGACAACCGTACAGTTATCCGATTCCAATATCAGTCTTTTGGTTAAGTTACTGCCTATGAAACCGCTCGAACCGGTTATCAATATTGTTTTATTTTGGTACATGTTTACACTCTCCTTTGGTCGACTCACTCATTGTCAGCAAACGAAACAGAATGATTCTCAATGGCCACTCCATGGAAATATAATATCTTTTCACAATCTATTTCTTTAATGCTAGCAAAGAATATCTGCGAATTCGTTAATTCTCTTCTTACAAAATCTATAGTCAGTTTGATGTTGTCATCATTCAGTTCACGGCCACTTGGCGAATCTAGCACGAAAGGCAATGTTGTCCCTAAGTACTTCTCGGTTGCCTTGTGAAGAGCAACTTTAAAAGCAATTACTAATTTGTGGAAGTCCGTCCCAGAATAATATTTAAGTTTATCAGTATATAAAAACTTTGGATCATTAATCACCTTGCTCGATATGCCTAATTCATCGCAGTAACTATAAAGTTTAGAAAAGATATTTTTATTAAGTTCTGCATTTCTAGCAATTTTTAAAGTAATAAGTTTCCTTAATTGATTTATTTGTTTAACATTCTCATCAATAATGTTTTGCAATTCAGGGAGATCTATATCTAGATTTGCAATGGATTTGAATAAAAATGGCGTTACTTTTTTGTCACTTTCACCCGGCAAGTTGAAAATCGTATTATTTCTTAAATAATAGTCATCTAGCTCGTGCCTACATTCCTCTAATTCGCTTTCAAGCTTCTTTAATTGTAGGGACAAAACGTTTTTTCTAGAAATTAAAAGGTTGTTTGTGTCCCTTGCATCCCTTAGCGTATTTTGATTAACAGGTACTTCTTCGCCGCTTTTGGAAACGACAACAAGGTGCATCGACGTCAAATAATTAAATAGACCTGAATTCTTTTTAATTACAGAGTCCACTCTTTTAATATCATCCTTTAGATCGTTAATTCTCAAGTTGAGATAATCGATTTTTCGCTTTATCTCAAGTTCAAAATCTCTGAACTCAATGACTTCATTATCTTCCAAAATCGATTGTTTTAAATCGTTGACATCAATTAGGGAGCGACATTTTTTGTTCTCTTTTTCTAATTTATCTTTTAACGTCAACTCCTTATCGCAATCAATTTCACCCAAGCCAATAAGTAATTTATCAATATCAAAGCGATTTTTCCCTATAACAATTCCTCTATTTAATAACGTCCATCCTTTTTCTTGATCAACATACATGAGTCCTAATAAGTTTGAGAGAACATTTAGATTATCCTTTTTAAATAATTGAGAAAGAAATAAAACGTGTTCAGAGGGAAGAGAATAATTTGTTATTTCCTCACCGACTTTCACTGAAATATTATTAGGCTCTCTTCTAATAAAATAATCATTTCCACTTTCTTCAACCGTCAGTTCTGTAACAAGTGATTGGAATTTCATCCCATACATGTCTGGTATAGAATAGCCAAACGCATGAAATAAAATTCTTAAATACGTGGATTTTCCAACAGAATTCTTTTTTGAAAAAAGCAAATTAGATGATGCAGAGTATTCATCTTCCACGCCTTCCAAAAAAAGACCGTTATCAATCTTTAATTTAATAAATTTCATATCGATTTATTCCTTAAAACCTTGGCAATAGTTGTATAATCGCTTAACGTACAATAAAGAAAGAAAATCGTTGCTGCTTTTTCAACATTCTTATTCTCGTATCTGAAATATTTAGAATAATCTTCCCACATTCTTAAAATGAACTCTTTTTTCTTGTCACTTTTATCAGTGGGAGAATACTCATAATATTTACTCAAAATATCACTCATCAGCTCATAGTTGTAGTTATCATTGAAAGATCTCATTAAAGCATTTATTTCTACGCCCATTACATCGTCATATCCCCAATCAATGTATCCAGCGATTTCACTAGGAGAATGCTTTAAACTAGAGATGGTTATTATCGGCCAACAAAAATCCTCTTTAGTGATGGTTTTCTTTGAGTTTGTGTTTCTTAATTCGCTATCTAAGAAAAACTTATTATGCCATACATCAAAAAGATCATTGATAATTGCTGATATCTTATTCAAATCATTTATTTCTAAATCATCATGCAAAAATCCTGCAATTTTATCTTTTATAGTCCTTTTATCGCACCCTTCAAAATAACGTGATATCGAGAGGAATGATAAATTATCCGGGTTGAATTTAGATAGTTTTTCGAATATCAATCTTAATTTTTCTTTTTGCTTTTCACTTGTCTTTCCCGAATCTATTTCTCTCTGAATCTTTGTTTTTCCAAGTTCAATCTTGTCTATTACAATATCCTTAGCCTTTTTGCTCAGTTTAGAAAAAGTGACATAATTATCATTGAACTGTCCTTTCATTTCTTCGCCAAAAACATTTGGAATGTTTGTGACATATATCAATTTGTCATCATCGTTTACATAATGCTTAGCTAGAGAAAACAATGCATCAAATAATTTTGAGCCAAACGAACTGCAGTTAAAAGGATCTTGAGACGCCTTTGCCTGAGCCATTATAAAATGGTCGTTATTGTCTAACATCTCAATGTCTTGAAGAGATGATTCAATCTTGATGGTCTTTACGTCTTTATAAAAATCACAAAACAAATACAGACCAGCATCAGCTTGGAAAGCATAGCCAAAGGGAGCAAAAGAGGCATCGTTATCTTCCAAAATACTATTTTTTATCAACTCGATTTCTTCATCCATATCTTAAGCATCGTCTCCTCCTTTCATTGTTTTACCACTTCTTCAACTCTACTTTTTCGGCAAATGAGTATCTTCCGTAATTCGGAATACCATAATGATAGTAAACAACCCACTTCTTGGGGCGCAGAATTCGCTCAATCAATTCAAAATAATCCGAATCGACTTCTCCCATCGAATGGCCTATTACAACCACTTCATCAATTCCATTCAACCTTGATAAGTAACTTTCCAGTTCCGCCATTCTCAATTTCTTTTTCCAAGAATGGTAGAAATCAATGAGCACCTCTTTTTGAGTATCCACATAATAATCGTGGTCTTCTTCTCGATCGCAATTCAACTGTCTTTCGATTCTAGACTCATAACTATTCCGATATCCAAAAACAAGCAATTCCCCTATTTCGTAAAAGCCATGGATATGGAAGCAATCCCTGTGATAAAGCCTTTCGATCGTTGATGTGTAATTGAAGGAGATAATTGGTTCGCCTTCAATCAGCCTTTTTTCTTCTTCTGATAAGGAAATTCGCTCCAGTTCCTCATTTGCGGCTTTCGACATTTCCTCCAGTGATTCGTTTATGGCTTTATTGAGGTAATCGACGTGATATTCGATATTCGTTATTCCCCAATCCCTATCACTCTCATGATCTGATGTGTAATCTGGTAATGCTATATGGTCTTCCGCGAAATCATCTATGTCTATATCCGCCAAAGAAGACTCGTACTTGCTCCAGTCAACGCCATATCCCTCAAAGAAATCAAGTGCCAAGCAGTAATTGTAAGCTCTTTTATTTGCCAATATCGCCTTGAAATCATCAACCCTGGTAGGGAGTTTGAAATGCAAATCAAAGCCATTGCCAATTATGTATAGTTTCATTTCTGCCGTAATACATCCTATGAAAATAGTTCTAGCAGTTTTTTGGGAAGTTCATCAAACTCTTTTGTGAAAATGATATAGACTCCTTTATTTAAATAGTAATTGAAAACCGCAACAATATCTTTAGGTGATAGACCTTTTAAGCACAGCAAAGCAAAGCATTTCCATGGGTATGGTTTTTCATTTGAATAATATTTGCTTTCTATTTCATTTATTATGGACATCTGATAAAGATCGGACATAGAGCTTCCGACAAAAAGACAAGTATTATTTGTTAACACTTCACGTTGGATTTCGGAAGTCCAGCTTTTTCCTTTGTATGCTTTGTAGTAATCCTCTTGAGTCAAAACGACTTTGATTTTCTTCAACGGAGTTTGAAAAGGAATAAACCCGTGAACATGGGCTATTTTGGGCTCACTGTATTTATCGTAACTACGTTTCGAAGAAACTGGCTTAATTATTCTATGCGCATGTTTTTCAAAATCGATTTCTAAAAACTCATCATAATTGTATGTTATTAATGGCATATCGATAAATCTTTGTTTGGCTTTAACAATGCTTCTTATCAAGGTTCCATCGTCATGCATTTTGTCTTCGTATTTCCTATAAACGCTAAAAAACAACGCTTCGTCATATTTATTCGAATCTATCGTAAAGCGTGACATCGATGTGGACGAATAAGTAGAATCGCCAATCGCTTTCTTAACCAAATTAACATTGTCAACATATCTCGGTGAAAGATAATCAAATAAAGAGTCGCTCATTTTGCCCCACAAATCGCTTCCAAAATGAATGGATACACCATTTCCAATTATTATTGCTGGGTTATGAAACGTCTTAATCCTTTTCTTAAAGTTCGATTCGCATATAAAACTTAATTCCTCAGGTTCTTTTTCTTCAAGCGAAAATGTTTTTCCTAAAATAGCGGCAGCAATAGGAGGGTTGACCACATGAATAGTTTTAGTTGACTCATCGTATAAAACCTTGTTGTCCAATGAGCAAGAGGCGACAAACACCCACCATAGTCTTGGATGATTATTTATGAGATTAGATATATAAGATGCACCTAAAACATAAATGTTAGGGTGACTTTTAAGACTAGCAATTTTACTATCGTCTACCAAGCAAATAATAACAAGCGGCTTCGATAAGCCGGAGCTTATATAAGAAGCGATGCAATTAGAAATAGCGTACGGATTATTTGCATATTTAATCTCGACAAAAGTGTCTCCATCCGATAATTTTGGGAATCCATCGCTCAAAAAACCATCAAATTCAATTATTCGCTTGTTTGTTGCTACTCGTTTTTCTCTTTGTACTTCCTTCCCTTCTTGGGCAAGCGATTCAAAAACAAACTCAGTAAAATATGATGATTCTTTTGCAACATGGTGGGTCAAGCGATCTATTGATTTGCTTTTCTTATTCATCAAATCATCACTCCTTCTCTTTTCAATGGTTTCATAGTTTAATGCGTGTCCAAAACCCCTTTCAATATTCTTTTGAAAGCGACTGGGGATAAATAGAAAAATAGACCTGGTTTGCAAGCAAAATAGTTATTCAAGTTATTAAAATTAAGACTTACCCAATTTGTTAGACTATATACTTTCTTTTCGAGGCCTTCCTCTAGGCTTTTTTTCTTTGTCGGAGACGCCGGCAATATCTCCAAGGTGCGACACAATTCTTCTGTTGAAGGATTGACTTTCAAATCCTTCCATTCCCCCTTCAGTAGTACTTTCTTCCCTCTTAAAAGCTTCTTGATCACTTTGACGTAGCTCATCTTCTCAACCACTTTCCTGAAATCAAGGAAGTTGATGACCTTGAAGGTGAGAACGCTTGAGAGGAAGTCGATGAACTCGCTTCCTATGACAGAGAGGTCGGCATGTACCCTGGTCTGATTCAGTTCCAGAGCATGCTTATAGTACCGCATGACTATCTCGATTTTCCATCTCTGCGAATAGGCGAAGTAAATGTCTTCACTTGGCCAGTCAAGGTCGCATTCGAAGACCCCGGTTCCGAAGGAATCCCGTTTTCTCAGGTATTCAGCATAGTGGTATTCCTCCTATGATGTGTCCGACGGTCTTCCCGTTCACGGAAATATTCCTTCCATTCTTCCTCACGCATCCAACGCGTTCCTTCACACCGCATTTTCCGCCCTCTTTTCCATATTCGTAGACAACGGTGTTTTTAGGTCTCTTCACGGAAAGAATCTCTTTTTAATAGCCTTGATCAAGTCTCCTTTGATATTGTCTATTAAATCAGTAATTAGACTATAATGCAATCATAAGGTCCATGATTCTGTCGACATTTCCAAGACTTTTCACACGGTTATGAGTAATTTTTTCCATCGAAAAGCGCCCCAACGAAATCCAAAGGGCGTGACAGCAGACCATAAAGGGGCGTTCTAAGACAATTTATATAGTCTAACAAGCTGGGAAAGTCTTATCTAAGGATAAATTATTTTCTTCCTCTTCTCTTTCTGATTTCATATTTGGGATGTACTTGAATATTTCTTGAGATAAACTTGTTTTTTCATAATAGAACAAGTAAACAAAGTATCAACAAAACTTTTGTTTCCTTTTAAAAATTCGGTATATAATTCTCTATCAGTACAGATAATGTTTTGAACACCATCTAAGAACGGAACACATTTTTCGCATGGTGCAAATTTGACTAAAAGTTTAAGGTCTTTATGGTTCCAGTTACTGTTAAAATATGAAACCATCTTCCTCTCACAACAGGCATACCGCTCAAGAATCAAATCAAATAAGTTCTTTAAGCTTGTCCGAGAGGATAAGATACCACTCAAATCAGAAACGAAGTCATCCGTGAGATGACATTCCACATCGTAAGGGAAAATATCCTTTATTGCTTTATATACCCGTGAATAATTAGGACTGAGTGAAAACAACGGTTCAAATGCTTTGCCCTCATAATCATATTTGCAACCGCTGATAGCAACATATCTTGTTCCATCTAATTCCGCAAAAGCAACACACCTATTTGTTCTTTTATGAAGTTTGTCGTCTAATTTCCTACACATTCTTTCAAATCTCTCGAAGTATTGCCTATCATCATTAAGCTGTAATAATTTCTCTAAGAAAGTAGAGTCTTGGAAATCCTCGGCGATTTGAATATATTCACTTTCGGACAGATGACCATCCTCTTGGAAAACTCTGACTAATATACCTTTGAGGTATTTGATTGCATTTCTTGTATTAATGAAGGAAGGAAATTGAGTAAAACTGAACCGACTTTTGGAAAAACTATTTTCATATTCGTGTGTTTTTATCAATTGTCTAATGGCACAAAGAAGGATATAGAAACGATGGAAATATTCAATGTATTCTATTCTCCTTGCCGTCATGTCTGCTTCTTCTGTCTTTATTTCATCAATCTTGTTCATCAAGGAAAGTAGCTGAGAATCATAGCAACAATCAAAAAGATAATTGTCATTGAAAATCTTCAAGACATCTACTCTGTAATCAACATATTCATCCAAGTTGATTTTGGTTTCAACGTAAATCTCTCGGCGTCGATCAATCATACTTTTAATACTAATACGCATAGTAATTTCCTCCCCAATTAGTGTTGTTGCACCACTTGCTTTATTAAATGTAAGCGTAACTAAATATACGTTCTAAAAATGGCGAGTCTTATCCTGTATAATCAGGAGTAGGCTCGTCATTTTAGTTTTTAAACTTATTATTGATATGTTCTTTCACTCTCTCTTGGATTCCATCTGCCC
>JAFUFH010000089.1 GCA_017470005.1 Bacilli bacterium
AATTAAAATGTTGTAGTTTTTATTTTAAATAGCGTTTCTCCCCCAATGATTAACCTAATTACCGAAACGAAGCAGGGACGAATGTTTGGGGAGTGGAACGACTACGGACACTTTTGGAATATTAAATTCCGGTTTATAAAGGGAAATATTTAACGCTGAGCTGTAAACTGAAGTGATAATTATCAAAGAGCTGAAATGATATATTTTATTTACTGCCCAGATGGCGGAATCGGTAGACGCGTCGGACTCAAAATCCGATGGTAGCGATACTGTGAAGGTTCAAGTGCCTCTCTGGGCACCATATTGAAACAACTGTGTTGATACGAGATTTTCATCTCAAATCAGCACTTTTTCTTTTGCCTAATTTTTTATTGGCTCAAAATTAGCATCAATTGTATATCACCACGAAAGGTCTTGAAAAATCACGAAAGCTCAACGTTGACCACGAAAGGTCATTAAGTCAAGATTATCTTTCTCTTACGAGTCTAAAAAATGAACCTTTTGATACACTAATAATTGATCCATCTATTGTGTTTTTGTCGAATAGATAAAAAAATCTTTATTAATATCTAGCAATTTATCTTGCACTTGTCTTGTATTTATTATGCATGTTATTTAAATGATAATCTTTAAAATATGTCAAATAAGTCAAATGAAGTGACATTTTTGCCAAATGAAGTGACATTTAAAGTGACAGTGAGTGAAGCTGAGATGGATAATCAGATAAAATATTTGAATCCTATCTGATCTTAGATACCAACATGTTATATGAGTTAACAAGAGAAGTTCCTCCAGAACTTAAAAAGAAATACGACCTTAAATAATTAACAATGGGGCTATCCTTTATCACATATTACTGTGGTTGGACAGCCCTTTTTTATTGAAAAGGAGTAATCCATCTATAAATATTTATCTAAGAAAATGGAAATAAAATTTAAAAAAACTTAAAATTCTATCCAATTTCCCGTTTTAATTTTAAATAAAGATTGAAATCAGTTCAAAATTTCTTGGAAAATCTTTAATTTTTATTGAACTAAACTTAAAATAGTTTTAAGAAAAATTCTCATAAAAGCGGTTTACTGGCCTTTACAAGCCCTTTTTTTCCATATAATGCCATTTTTTGATTTCAATTTAATTATTATCTTTGGCATAGGAGTGCGAACCTTCCATGAATAAGAAATTATTATTTTATATTTTAAAAAGACTCCTCTTAGGAATCTTAACTTACCTCATCGTTGTGACCGTGACATTCTGGGTCATGCAACTTGTTCCTGGTGGACCTTGGACAAGAGAAAAAGCTCTCTCGGATGCTGTCATTGCGACATTGAATGAGAGATACGGATTAGATCAACCTTTATTTATTCAATATTTGAGATATTTGGGAAGAGCGTTAATATTCGATTTCGGTGTCTCTTATTATTACAAAGGTAGAGAAGTCACTGCAATTATCTTTGAGTGCTTCCGCTACTCTCTCGTCATCGGTATCATCGCTGCTTTACTTGCCTTGATTATTGGATTAACCTTCGGAACCATCGCTGCCACCCATCAAAACAAATTCTTCGATCGCTTCTTGATGGTCATCACTACGGCTAGTGTGGCAATGCCTAGCTTCGTCATCTCTCTCATCTTGCTATATGTCTTCTCGGTCAATCTCAATCTATTCCCGACAAGCCCTGTCGGCGCTCCTCCGGGAATCGGACCTTATGTCTTACCTGTTATCGCCGAATCTTTATATCCAGCTGCGTACATCACTAGATTAGTTCGTTCTTCTACCTTAGATGTCTTAGGTCAAGACTTCATGCGTACCGCGAAAGCCAAAGGCTTACAACCTGGCAAAGTCTTGATGAAACACGGACTTAGAAACTCTATCACTCCTGTCATCACCTATTTTGGCCCGATGTTTGCTTCTATCATCACAGGATCTCTTGTCATTGAAAAGGTATTCCAAATCCCTGGTATCGGTAGATACTTCTATCTCTCCATTCAAAACAGAGATTACCCGCTCATCATGGGAACGACTTGTCTACTCGCCTTCCTTCTCATCATCTTCACCTTGTTGAGTGATATCGCTTATACCATCGCCAACCCTAGGGTTGACTTTGAATAAAGAAAGGAGAACAACATGAAACATAACCCTCTTAGCTTCCAGATCAATGTGGAAAAATTCTCCTTCGCTAGTGAAAGTGAGAAACAGAGCACCAACTTGATGCGTCCGAATACCACTTTCTTCGTCGATGGTCTGAAAAGATTTGTCAGAAACCCTGTGGCGATGATCTCCTTCACCTTCATCTTCCTTCTCTTGCTCACCGTCTTCATCGTGCCTCTCTTCTATCCTTACGCTTACGATGAAAATGTTTATTTCCGTTATGTTGACCGTCCCGATCCCTCCTTCAACTTCATCCCTCCCTTCACCTTCAACGAAATCGAACAACAAGCCATCGCCAATGGCACATTTGTTCCTCCCCACATCTTTGGAACCGATGCCGATGGACACGATTACTTCATCCGTATCATCGTGGGAGCAAGAACTAGTCTCATCGTCGGCTTCTTCGCTGCTATCATCGTCTTAATCATCGGTGGAACCATCGGTGCCTTAAGCGGATACTTAGGTGGAAAATTCGACCTGATCGTCATGAGAATTGTCGATGTCATCTATTCGCTTCCGGATATCTTGATCATCATCTTATTCTCCACTACCTTAGCTGCTCTCTTCGATAAGGATAAAGAATCCCCCTTAGCGCAATTAGGATCTGGCTTTGTCTCTATCTTCTTAGTCTTCGCCATTCTCTATTGGGTCGGTATGTGTCGACTCGTCAGAGGTCAAGTCTTATCCATCAAGAAACAAGAATATGTCATGGCTGCCAAAGCCAATGGTGCTAACACAAGAAGAATCATCTTAAAACACCTCCTTCCCAACTCTATCTCTGTCATCATCATCTCCGCCGCCTTACAAATCCCTAGCGCCATCTTCACCGAATCCTTCTTGTCTTACTTAGGTTTAGGTGTCAAATACCCTACTCCATCCTTAGGAAGTTTAGCTAGTGAATCTCAATCCTTCATCACCATGCCTAACTCTCCCAAACTCTTCATGTTCTTGATTCCGGCAATCTCCATCTGTCTCATCGTTCTTTCCTTAAACCTTTTAGGCGATGGCTTACGTGATGCCTTCGATCCTAAATTACAAAAGTAGAGGTGGTTTATGGCAAGAGTATATAAGTTATTAGAAGTGGAAAACCTGAACACTTCTTTCAAGATTGATGCAGGTAAAGTTCTTTCTGTAAATGGTGTCTCATTCACCTTAGAGAAAGGAAAAATCTTAGGTATTGTCGGAGAGAGTGGAAGTGGAAAGAGCGTCACCGCTTACTCCATCATGAGAATTCTAGATAAGAACGGTAAGATCGACTCTGGAAAGATCATCTATAACGGTACCGATTTGGTGAAGCTTAGCGAACAAGAGATGAGAGAGATTCGCGGAAACAAGATCTCCATCATCTTCCAAGACGCGATGACTTCTCTCAATCCTACCTTCACCATTGGTAATCAACTCCGTGAAGCCATTCTCACTCACGCAAAAAGCCCCATCAAGATTGCTCTTCAGGATTTAGAAAACTCCATTAAATCCGATAAACAGAGAATCGCTGCGATGGAAAAGGGTATCTCTCATCACCCGGACAATGAAAACTTGAAAAAGGATTTAGCTACCATTCAAGAAAAGTTAGTCAAAGATGAGAAAGAATACGAAATCAAGAAAGTGGAAGTCTTGAAAGCCTTCAATGACTTGAAAGCAGCCAAAGACAAGGAATACAAAGACGCTAAACCCGCTTTCAACAAAAAGATTAGAGCTGCGATTGCTACTCACTTAAAAGAATACTTCCAATTAGCTCCTGAACCAGATATGGAAGAGATCAAGAATAGCAAACACGCCAAGACTCGCTTTGAAGAAATTGATTTGAAGAGACGTTTCGTCGCTTACGAAGAAGGGGTGATGCAAAACATCATCGATAACTTCGATAAAGAGAATGAATCTCTGACAGAAAGCGAGAGAAAATCTCTCTTCCGCAAAGCCATCAAAAATGAAAAATTGGTCTTAGCCACAGCCAAAAAAGAATATCGAGAAGCCAAAAGAGAATACGCTCGATATTTAAGAAGAAAAAGAAGAGATGCGATCCTTGCTCCTAGAAGAGAAAGAAGAAAAGCTATCCTTGATGCGTTCAAGGAAAAGAGCAACTTCCATCAGGAATGTATCTCCGCTTACCAAGAAAACAAATACAGCGCACATAAGAAGGCGCTGAAGATGTTAGAAGAGGTCGGAATCACCGAACCGGAAAGAAGAATGAAGCAATATCCATTCGAACTCTCTGGCGGTATGTTACAGCGTTGTATGATCGCTATGGCCTTGGTTCAAAAGCCCGATATCTTAATTGCGGATGAACCTACCACCGCCTTAGACGTCACCATCCAAGCTCAGATTCTTGAACTCTTGAAGAAACTCCAAAAAGATTACGGTATGGCCATCATCATCATCACCCATGACTTAGGCGTTGTCGCTCAGATGTGCGATGAGGTGGACATCATGTATGCCGGTAGAATCGTGGAAAGAGGAACCACGGATGAAATCTTCTATCATCCTCAACACGAATACACCAAAGGCTTGATCAACTCTATGCCGAAGATCGATTCTACAGGTCTGTTAGAACCGATCCAAGGTAACCCGGTGGACTTATTCTGTCTCCCTAAGGGTTGCGCCTTCTCCTCTCGTTGTAAAGAATGTATGGAAATCTGCTTAGAAAGATATCCAGAAGAAGTCAAATGTAACGAGAGCGGACACGCAGCAAGTTGCTTCAAGATGATTAAGATGCTTCACGATGCTGGACAGATTGATGTCGTAAATGGCACACCGGAAGGCAAACCTCTCATCTACAATGGCGCTCTCATTCGAGAACAGAAAGGAGGGAAAAATGTCCGAAAATAACCATTTCCTTCAAGACAAAGATATCAACCTTGACCCCAACCAAGACTTATCTCTTCTCGATCGAGAAGTCAAAGAAGTTACCCACGATGTCAAAGAAGATGATTATATCCTCGAAGTGAAAAACTTGAAGATGTATTTTCCCATCAATGTATCCGTCTTCAAGACCGTTCCCTTAAAGGCGGTCGATGAAGTCTCCTTCAAGATCAGAAGAGGGGAAACCTTCGGCTTGGTGGGAGAATCTGGATGCGGAAAGACGACCTTAGGTAGAACCATTCTTCAACTGTATCAGCCTACCGCTGGCGAAGTTTACTTCAACGGAAAACAAGTCAAAGGGAAAGCGGCTTTGAAAGAATTCAGAAGAAAAGCTACCATCGTCTTCCAGGATCCTTATTCCTCTCTCGACCCGAGAATGACGGTCTCTGACATCATCTCTGAACCCTTAGAGATTCACAATCTCTATCCCAACAAGAAAGAGAGAGAAGAAAGAGTCGCAGAACTCATGGAGATGGTCGGTCTCTCTAGAGAGCAAGCTTCTCGTTATGTCCACGCCTTCTCTGGCGGACAAAGACAGAGAATCGGTATCGCAAGAGCCTTAGCTTCCTCTCCGGAATTCATCATGTGCGATGAGCCCGTCTCCGCGCTTGACGTCTCCATTCAAGCTCAGATTCTAAACACCTTCCAACTCTTACAAAAGAAACTCAATCTCACCTATCTCTTCGTCGCTCACAACCTTCTCGTTGTCAAACACATCTCTGACCGTATCGCTGTCATGTATTTAGGTCACATTGTGGAATTGACCACATCCGAAGAAATCTTCAAAAATCCTCTTCACCCTTATACGATCTCTCTTCTCTCCGCTATCCCTGAACCCGATCCTATCAAGGCAAGAAACAATCAAAGACAGATTCTAGAAGGAAATATCCCCTCCCCCTTAAAGGCGCCGAGCGGTTGTCCCTTCAGAACCAGATGTCCGAGAGCAAGTGAGAAATGTGTACAACACTTGCCCAAGTTAAAAGAAGTGAGCAAAGGACACTTTGTCGCTTGCGCTCTCTTCGAAGAATGAGGTAAGAACTCGAAAAGAGTCTTATACAGAGAATCTAGCGAAAGGTTCTCACAATCTAAATTACAAAGGAGGTAAAAACATGAAATTTAGAGGCAATTTATTCGCTGTCGTCGCTGCTTGTATGTTAGTCCTTCCTAGCTGTAACGCTAATGCAGGCAGTAAGTCTTTAGTCGTGTGTTTAGCAAGTGAACCTCAGTCTATCGACCCCGCTTTAAACTCCGCAGTCGATGGTGCTACCCTTTTGGTTCACTTAGATAGCGGTCTTTATCGCTATCAGCAGAAAGCCAACAATGGCGGTTTAGAGCTTGTTTATGACTTAGCTTCTAACATCACCAAAACCAAGGCTTCTGTCGTCAACCATGAACCCAATGAAGAAGGTGGATGGGATGCTGTCACTTATCCTGATGGAACGAGATACACCGTCACCTTAAGAGACGGAATTAAGTGGTCTGATGGCACTGCCATCACTTCCGATGACTTCATCTATTCTTGGAACAGAGCTTCTGGCGCTGCTTTAGGTGCTGACTATGGTTACATGTTTGAAGCTATCGCCGATGGTCTCTATCATGAAAGTGATGAAAATTGCACCACTTTAGCCATGACTAAGGTCTCTGACACCGTCTTCACTTTCGATGTCATGGTCGATGTTCCTTACATGGATCAACTCTTAGCCTTCCCTACCTACTTCCCTGTCCAAAAGAAGACTGTCGAAGCAAATGACACCACCGAAGATGGCACTTGGGCTACCAATCCCTCTACTTATGTTTCTTGCGGTGCTTACAAGATGTCCGCTTGGGAACATAACTCCTACATCACTTTAGAAAAGAACCCTGATTATTGGGATGCCGCTAACATCAAGATGGAAAAGATCACCTTTGCCCTCTCTGACGATGATGATGCTATCTTAGCTTCTTACAAGTCTGGTCAATATGACATGATTGACTCCGTTCCTAACAATCAGATTGATGAACTCAAGACCGCTTATCCGGATGAATTCGTCATCGCTGGTCAGATGGGTACTTACTACATCTCCTTCAACATGAACTCTGAAGTCTTCACCAAGGCTACCACCGAAGAAGATAAAGCCAAGGTCAGAAAAGCTTTAGGTTTATTCGTCGATAGAGAATACATCGTCAAAGAAATCGGTAAAGCGGGTCAGATCCCTGCTAACGCCTTCGTCTCTGCTGGCTTGTCTGATGCTGCCGGCGGTGAATTCGTTGATCACAACGGTCCCGATGGAGATGGTGAAGGTTATTATGATAAGGGTGAAACTGATGAAGCTTATGCGAACAACGTAGCACAAGGTATCGCTTTACTCAAAGAAGTTGGCTACACCTATGATGAAGCTACCAAGAAGTTCACTGACTTCCCTGCCTTCAAGTATCTCTACAACACTTCTACCGGTCATGAAGCTATCGCTAAGAACATCAGAGATACTCTCGACAAATATGGTATCACTGTCACCTTGGAGAACAAGGATTGGGCTACCTTCTTACAAGTCAGAAAGCAAGGTGAATACGATGTCGCTAGAAACGGTTGGGTCGCTGACTATGATGATCCTTCTTCTTACTTAACCATGTGGACCACCAACTCTGGTAACAACGATTGCCAATATGGTAAAGGCGCTCACGCTTCTGCTGCTATCTATGAAGCGGATATCAACCGCGATGGTGTCATCGGCGATGATGAAAAAGGCCTCACTTGGGCTCAGTCTTATGATAAGCTCATCGACTTATCCAACAAGGAAGGCGATGCCAATAAGAGATTCAAGATCTTACACGAAGCCGAAGATCTCCTTATGAGCACTGGCGGTATCTGCCCTATCTACTACTACACCGACATCTACATGATCAAGAAAGATGTCAAAGGATTCTTCTCTTCTCCTTTAGGCTACAAGTTCTTCATGTATTGCACAAAGTAATCTAATTCTAGATTCTTTGCTCTTAAAAATTTAAGCAGAAATTCCTCTCGGTACGAGGGAGAATAGAGGATCTTCTATTCTCCCCCTCTCGAGGGGTTTTCTTTGTGGAGTTACTATGCTAGACTAAGTCTCGAGGTGAGAAATATGTATTATTTATATTTAGGTAGAGGTCATTCCTTCTCTGATCCCAAGTATCTCATCGTCTGTTCTCATAACCGTTATTTTAAACGAGATATACACACCGATTTCACTGAGATGGAACAAGAGGAAATCGATGCTCTTTTACAAGGAAGAGATGACAATTATTACGCCATCGAAAAAGAAGACTTCCAAGCGATTCTTTCTTCTTGGGGAGGTAGTTCTCACTCTTATGAGATTCTCTCACAAGATGTCATTTATGATGAAGAAGCCCTCAATTATTTATCCTTAGATGACGAGGATTAACGAAGTCCGAATTTTAAAACGAGATTTGTTTTACTTTCATCCTCAAATCCATTATAATCTTTGAGTTTTTAAAAAGAGGATTACTAATATGAAAAAACAATTACTTGTACTTACTCTCCTTCCTTTATTCCTTACAGGATGTGGAGAAAATAGTTCGAATACCACCCCTATTTCTAACAATAGCGATGCTACTACTGTTACTGAAAATACTTCTGTAGAAGAAGTCAGTAACGAAGAAAGTGATACTATCATCTCCGAAGAAGACGGTGGTGAAGAGGAAGAAACTTCCCGTTATTCCTTTGATTTACCCCAAGAATATGAAGAGATTTCTATGGAAGAGTTCACTTTAGAAGTCTCTCAAGTCAACGAGGACTTATATAACTCCAACAGAATCTATACCGAAGCCAATGTTAAAGGCTCTTATCACCTCATGTATGGAACGACGAATAGAGATGTTGAAAATATCGATGCGACTTGGAAATTTGTCGATGATGGAGAAGGCTCTACTCTTTGGACATTCCAAGGCGAAGATCAAGATGCCTTAAATGCTACGGAAAACTATTATTACTATGCAGCAATCACGTATATCGTGGGATTAAACTTTACTAAGATTTCCAATAGCACACTCAAGTTCTATCACTCTGTGGACGGTTTCAAAGTAGAAGGCACTTATGATTCCTATTTCGATATGGGTGCCATCATGACTTCTAGCACGAGAGATTATTATGAATTCAATTCTGATGGTATTGCTACTAAAATCCAAACTCATTCCACTGGAACGGTGACCAGTCAAGAAAAAGATACTTCTACTACGGTCAACACCGAAACCACAATCAATTTATCGGTCACTCACGTGGTCGAAGAAGTTCTTGAAGAAGAAGAATAAAACAATTTAAAGACTATTTCTAAGTTGTCAAGCACAACAAAATGGAATAGTCTTTTTTTGTGTTTTAAAAAATGCACCTGAGAATCTTCAGATGCATAGACGTAAATTAAGCTTTTTTACGCTTCTCTATCGCATTGACGATGAGATGGTAGACAAGATAGAAAACAGCGATATAAACAAAGAATAAGATGATGACAAGAAGAGGGTAAATGACCTGATTTCCATTCACAAGAGAATAGAGGATGTCATAAGGAGTTCCATCACCTCTCATCAAGAACATATAGTTATAGGGAATGGTGATATCGGCAATATAGGCTAATCCACAAAAGAGTGTCATGATAACCATGGTGAAGGGCATGTTCTTCCATTTGAGTGTCACAAGTCCGGCTAAGATGAAATATAAAGACGCATATCCAGAGAGACAGTGTGTGATGCCAGAGATGACATTATCAAAGGATAAGACAGGATAAGTTCCGTAATTGTTTCCGGCAAAATAAGTTCCAAGAACGGCACCGAGGAGACCGAATAGGAAGACAAAGTCTCTTGTGATCTCTCTCACTCTACCTTTACTGAAAGAAGCGACAGGGATGGTGATGAGTTGGATAGAGCATAAGAAGAGAGGAAGGTCCATGAGCCAGTTGAGAGGATCTTGAGAGCGAAAGCAAAGAAGAATGATTTTAAATAACTCTAAAGAATCGATAGCGATAGCGGTGATAATCATCGGAAAATTCTTTCTCTCTTCCTCTTTCTTTTTTGCCCAGAAAGAAGAAAGAATCGCTGCAGAAATCATGATCACCATCAATATAGAAACAAAGAGAAGGTGTTGCCAAGATAGATAACCTTCTGCGGGGCGTTCATACTCGCCAAAACCAAAGAATTCACTCATATTTTTTTCTCCAAAAAGATTGTATCTCAATAGCAAATAATAGCAAAGAAAAAGAGAAAAAAACATCAAAAATTGATATAATATGTAAGAATTATATATATAGTTTTCTTTATGAAAGACCATATTATGCCTGAACATGTAAAAGATATTGAAATCAGTTCTTATTCTAGCTATGCAGATGATTTGACACGCGTGGAAACGTTTGTGTTTTCTTCTTCTAGGATTTACCATTACGTAGGTATCAAAAGTAAATATAATTATCCCTTGAAAGAATCGGATAAAGTATATCCTATCTCTAGCGATAATGAGAAATATCCTCTCGTCTTTCATAAGCTTTGTTTTTCTTGCTTAAATTATCCTGTTAAAGAAGTACAAGAAGGGGAAGAAGGAAGCGGAATCCGAATTTTAATCACGATGAATAACGGTGAGGAAAAAGATTTGGTTTTCAATTACACTTCCTTTGATGCATCGGATGAAGATTTACAGTACATTTTCTATCTGATAAGAAAAATGTTTCCTAGGATGAAGGATTACCCCTTCTACTTACAACATCAAACGATTCATGATTTAAAGAATAGAGAAAATGAGATTGATGAGATGCTAGAAGGATTGAGACAAAGACCACATCTAGATATCCATACTCCTTATCCTAATTATTTGAATACGCTTCTCTCTTCTTTGTTAGAAAAAGATTATGATTATCAAAAATCCTTTGAGAAATTCTTAAGTCTAGATTGTGATTATTCCAAATTAACTTTCGAAGAAATCAAAACCTTCATCACTGGTCTATATCGTAGCGAACAAGGATGTCTTGGTTCTATCATTCCTTATGTGGAAGAAGGTGAACTGTACGCGGTGGTAAAAAGATTAAAAGAATTACTTTCTCAAGAAGATATAGAAGAAGAATAAAATATGAAAAAGAATTGGAATTTATCAATAACGATGATAGTGTTCCTGTCGATATCGATTTAGATCCTTCTTATTGGTATGACATGAAGAAATTAGATCAATTCCTCAATAATCTAAAGCAATAAAGTTCTATAAAAATTTATATTTAAATCAAAAACAACTTTTAAAACAAATAGGGAATATCTTATTCCCTATTTTAAATGAAAAGAGACTATGATAAACTTTTGTTTAGGAAAAAGAGTTTTAAATATGAAACGTAAACTGAGAATTATTACATTAGTCTTTGTCGCTTTTCTTTCTTGTTCTTGTTCACTTATCCCTATTAGCAATACCTCACAAGATACGGCAACAGAGAATACTACGATTTCAAATAGTGAAAGTGAAGTCACTACTCCTTTCATCAGTGATACTTCTTCCCAAGAGGAAACTACAGAGGATACTACGATAGAAGAAACTACAGTGGATTCTACTAGTGAAGATACAAGTGCAAGTGATTCTTCTGTCGAAGATGAGACGTTTTCTATTGCCATCTATTTACAAATTGGTTATTTAACGAAGTCTTTCTATCAGAATATCGAAGTCAAATCTTCTCAAACCTATAAGCAAGCACTCTCTTTCTTAGAAGATGAAGGATATCGTTTTGTCGCTGCTTGGAATAACACAGGTAAGTCCACTTTGATTGATGTGGAATCTAAAGTAGTAGAAGGTGTTGATCTTTGGGTTAGAGTATCCCAAATCATTGAGATATCTACTCCGGATAGTTTGATTCAGAATTTAGTCAATTTAAAAGATAATCTAGGATTATATGATTTAAATCTCGTCAATGATATTTCTTTTGAAGATTATAGTGTTCCTGTAGACCAAGATATTCCTTCTTGTGTCACCTTAGATGGCAAAGGATATTCTTTTTTAAACTTAAATCTAAATATCGGTAATAAGATCACTAAATCTTTGACTGTTGGAGATACGACTTATGAACTCTTCAGTCCTTTCTTTGATGTGAATTATGGTACAATTCAAAACTTAACGATTAAAGATTGTGATATTTCCGTGTCGATTTATGGAACTAACAATCTAAAACAATTAGGTGGAGTTGTGGCAAGAAATCAAGGCAAGATTTCCAATGTCCATATCAAACATAGCCAATTCGATTTTTGTTTGAAAGGATCAGATTCTAATGGTTGTTCTTATTCTGGTGGAGATGTTGGCTTGATTGCGGGAAGCAATGCAGTTGGTGCCACAGAAAACACTAGCGGTGTCATTGAAGATTGCTCTGTGAATGGAGATGTATATTTCACTTGCAAGTCCTTAATCACAAAATATGGATATTCTGCTGGTTCAGCTCCTACCGCCGACTATTATTCTAATGAAGGTGGATTGGTCGGTTATAACGCAGGAAAAATCTCTAATTGTACTACTAAAGGAAATCTTTTATTCTGTGGTTCTTATAAAGAACCCGACAATGCCTATTTTGAAAAAGTTACTCCTACTTATATCTCTCGTTGTGGAGGTCTTGTAGGTTCTAATGAAGTCTTTGGCGATATTCAAGATTGTACTTTTGAAGGAATCTTAAACAACCAATCTACATATGAAAATAACGGACAGCTCCATGTCGGTGGATTAGTTGGTTTAAATGTTTCTTCTCACGGATTGAATCGTTGTGAAGTCTCTAATTCTACTTTACAAGCTAGAGTATCTAGTCCTATTGTAGGAACAAGAGAAGACGAAACGATTCGAAGTGGAAATATTACTATGGGTGGATTAGTAGGAGAAAATAGAGCACCGATTACGAATTCTATTACTAGAGATATGTTTATCACCTGTTTTGCTAGAGATTTTGCTTTATCTGGATTTGTAGGAGTTAATGCTTCTAGTATCCGACATTGCTATTCTCAAGCCTCTATTCAAGGTAACCAGGCTTGTAATGAAGGATATATCTATTATGCAGGTTTTGTTGGACATGCCTTAGATACTTCGAATATCTCTAATTGTTTAGCGGCAACAGATATCTGTGCAAGAGAATATTCAACAGGGAAAATAGGAGTATTAGGTAACGCTTATGACCGCTTTGGAAATAAGGATGTAGAAGCAAAATTTGAGAACATCAAATGTTGCAGTGATACTCTCTTTAAGTTCCTTCCTCCCACTGGTGCTATTCCAAAAGATAAGAGCGTATTAGATGATATCTCCTATGATGGAGATCTTGCTCGAAAGAATCCATTAGCGACTTATTATGGAAACTATTGTAAAGATCAAATGGGATTCTCAGATGAGATATTCTCCTTTGATAAAGGAAGATTACCTCGCTTGAAGTAAATAAAAATCCTAGGCGCAATGCCTAGGATTGCTTTTAAATGTAAGGAAGTTCAACTTCACCAGAATTATCTGGATTCGTAGTTCCACCAGGAGTGGTATCTTCCGGTGATGATTCCTTTTCAGATGCTTCCTCTTCGCTTGTGGTTTCAAGAGAGGTCTCTTCGGATGTAGAGTTACTCTCTTCGCTAGAATTAGAAGTAGTTTCTTTTTGAGAAGTGGGTGTCGTAGTAGGTTTTACTTCTGTGTTACAACCGACAAGCAAAAAGGGAATGAGAGATAAGAATAAGAGTTTCTTTTTCATTAAACAGCCTTTCTTTAAGGAAGAATGAGATCTCCGCCATTGACAGAGCCTTTGTCACCATTTTGTCCGTAGTTCTTACCAGGTCCAGAAGCGGTGATGATATCGTTATTTTCAAAATCAATGATTTCTATTACTGGAGTTTGATAATTGTTATTCATTTTTCTGTTTCCTTTCTATTATAAGTTGGCAAGATAGCCAAGTGTTCCATCAAAGGAGGCTTCAGTGTAGATATCATAATCAGCGATATATTTTGCCGCTAAGGTCTTGACGGAGTATTTCACTTCGTTGAGGAAGATTCTTTCTCCTCCAACAGTCACATAGGCAAGTGCGCTGATTTCTTCTTTTAAGTAGGAAGTGAGGTCAACATAGACATTGAAGAGCTTGCATGCATTTTCTTTGCCAAGCAATGTTAATTGTTTGTCGGTGGCAACAGGAACCTCATCGGTGTAATTTAAATCCTTAATGTGAGATGTAGCTATAGCATCTGCATAAAGAGTAGCGGAACTGTGATAAGCATCATATAATTCTTGAATACTTTCGGCGCCAACTTTTTCTAAGCCAGAATTACTTGCTAACATGACACCATAACTTTCTACTGTACCAAGGCCTGTCCAAGTAGTTTCTTCAATGACAGCACCATAACGGATGGCAGCAGAAGTGATATTTATAGTGCTCCATTGAATATCAATAGAATCAAGATAAAGGGCACCAGAAGAAGAACGGATACCGATATAGGCATAATTACCAGTGAGTGTAAGCTCAGTTTCGCCATTTTTAATAGTCCCAATCTTTGTTCCTCGAGTTGAAGTGCTATAAAGATCAGCTGCGGCAGTATAGGCTGTGTTAGAACCATAAATATCAATAGAACGTCCACTAGCAGTATTTGTGTTCCATGAAACAGTAACTTTTGTTGCAGTTCCACCAGAAGTAGTTGTCACAATACCAGAGTTACTTTTATCAGTTCTTAATTGAATTGCTTCATTACCGCCTGCAGTATTTCCACTGAAAACTGCATCAGAAGTTAAACTAAGATCTTCCCAATCAGCGTAATTGGTTCCTTCAACACCAATAGCACCGTGATTGAGAGTATCAGAAGTGCTTGTGGAATTGTATTGATAATATAAGGAAGAAGCAGTATCTGTATCTTCAACAATTTCTTTACTGCTCAAAGCTCTTTCGGTCCATTTTGCTTTCAAAGTGATATCACCAGTGGGAGTATAAGGGAAGGCGACTTTGACATCTTCAGGTGTGTACCAGCCATCAAAATCATAAGCAGTGCCACCGTTACGTTCACGAGTGGTTACAGGGGCTGCAGCAATTGCATCGCCTTCTAAGACATCGATAGAATCCACAGTGGTACCACCGTTTGCATCAAATGTAACGGTATAAGTTTCAGATTCAGCAATTGTAGTAAGAGTTAGTTCATAAGTGGTGTTATATTTGATTAAAACACCAGTGACATTGACATATTGATTTGCAGAATAATCAGCGGGGTCGAAAGAACCATTGTTCACAAAGGAAGCATTATTGTAATAAAGAATGGTGTCTGTTCCATCGATGGAGGCGGATCTATTTGAAAATGAACTAGCGAGTTTCAAGTTTTTAGCGGAGACATAATAATAGAGATTATCATCAGTAACAGTGGCGATATCAGTAATTGCGGTTTGACTGATGGTTGTATCATCACTTGTTATGTCACAATATGCTAAAGAAGTAAAATTGGAGTGAGATGCGGAGAAGGTACCAAAAAGATCGACGGTGTTACCGATTTTAACAGCACTAGAATATGTTTTGGTGGAATCATAGATAGGCATTGCGTTGTCGCCATCTTGGATATAGAAAGTGCTATCGTTAGTTTTTGCAATGACCTCACCAACGATTCTATATTTATCACCATCATCCATGATGGAAGGATGATAAATATCTAAAACGCTGACTTTAGCCCAGTTAGCGGTTAAAGTGACATCTCCAGTTTGGGTGGAAGGAATCTTTGTAACATAAGTAGAAGTATCATTATTTAAATACCAACCTAAGAAGTCATAGCCTTCTTTAGTGGGATTTTGTAAAACGAGCTCAGTACCTTCTGTATAAACGCTGGGATTTCCGTCGCTATTTGTACCACCATCTAGGTTATAAGTGATTTTACCTTCACCTTCTGCAGCAGTTACTTCAGTGCAAAATTCAATCTTAGAAACAGTGATTAAACCATTGCTAGAACCTTTTTTGCAATCAGCTTCAAATTTGTAGAATAAATTTGCTGCAGGACTTGTGATAGCAAAATTTAATTCACCAGGAGCGGCATCAACTTTAATAGTTTGCACATTAGCAGTAAATTCAGCATCAGTTGCACAATAAACTTTTAAAGAATTAATGCTTGATGCAGTGATTGCATCGACGGTGACAATGACATTGGTAATGGCTTTGTCAATAGCTGCATTAGTGGTGATTGTACCGATAGAAGCGTTATTCTTGCTTCCTGCCTTAACATAATTCCATCCATTATTATTGTTATTCCAATTAGTTAAGGAAACAGTAAAACCATCATTTGTTGCTGTCCAATTATTTGAGTAACCGCCAATCTTCCCAGAATTATATTCGGCGCCAAATAAAGCAGTTTTATATACTTCTGTTCCAGTTGGAGCTTCTTGTTTAATTTGAGTAGGAAAAGAAAGAACAGAGGCGTTGGCTAAAGTATTGAAGCCCAATCCCAATGCCATGATGGCTGTTAACCCAAATAATAGTCTACGTTTTTTCATATATTTCCTCCGGTAAACAAATATAGGTATATGCCCATATTTGCATATACCCAGAATTACAATGGATTAAAGATAAGAGGAAGTTGTTCAATCTGGTAGTACAGCAATAATGGTGCTATGTAGAAACGGTCAACCTTATTATGACCATATACCTTTGTTTACAACTAAGGAAATTATAAACGTTTTCCATGTTGTTTGTAAATAAAGAAAGACTTTATTTAGTCATTACTCATAAATTTCCCGGTCTGGGAGGCTTTTTTTCGATGGGTGAAAAGAATCTCTAGCCTTTTGTATTATATTTTGGTATAATACAGACATGAAAAAGAACGAACTGCCCGAATGGGCAAAGAAATACGACA